>JAGWXR010000021.1 GCA_018969785.1 Alphaproteobacteria bacterium | reverse complement strand
TGCAGCCGGACGCACGGACGCCGGCGTCCACGGCTGCGGCCAGGTCGCCCACGCCGACATCGCCAGGCCGTTCGACGCCTTCCGCCTGCAGGAGGCCCTGAACGCGCACCTCAGGCCACACCCCGTCGCCATCCTCGCGGCAGAGCCGGTCCCCGGGAGCTTCCACGCCCGCTTCGACGCCACCGCGCGCCACTACCTCTATCGGATCGTGAACCGCCGCAGTCCCCTCACCTTCGACGCCGGTCTGGCATGGCAGGTCACCGGCGAGCTCGACGCCGACGCGATGCATGAGGCCGCCCGCCACCTCATCGGCCATCACGACTTCACGACCTTCCGCGCCGCCGAGTGCCAGGCGAAATCACCAATGAAGACACTCGACGTGCTCCGCGTCTCCCGGCTCGGTAACACGATCGAGGTCAGCGCCTCCGCCCGCTCCTTCCTCCACCACCAGGTAAGGTCGATGGTAGGGTCCCTCCGGCTCGTGGGTACCGGCAAGTGGCAGCCCCTCGAGATGCGCCACGCACTCGAGGCCCGCGACCGCAAGGCCTGCGGTCCCGTTGCGCCGCCAGACGGCCTCTATCTCATGAAGGTCGATTACGCCGACAGGTCGACAAGCTCGACCTGAGCCACATCGATCGCAGCCCCGAAGAACTGCGAGCCCACGCGCGCAAAGCGCTCAGGCGCATCCGTGCTCAGGAAGCGATGAACCGCAGGGCCAGCACCGCTGCCCGACGCACGCACGATCGAGGCAATCTCGCGCGCGACGGTCTCGGCGCTGTCCACCAGCGCGACCGCAGGACCCACCGCCTTGCGGATGGCATCGACAAGCACGGGAAAATGCGTGCATCCCAGCACCAGTGTATCCGGCGGGGTCTCGACCTCGAAGATATCGCTCAGGTACTTGCGGGCGGCCAGTTCCGGGACCGCGCCATGCGTCCAGCCCTCCTCGGCCAGCGCCACGAACAGCGGGCAGGCGCGCTGCACCACATGCACCTGTGCATTGAGCGCATGGATCGCACGCACATAGGCGCCACCCCTCACCGTTCCTTCCGTGGCAATGACCGCAATGCGACCCTGGCGGCTGGCCGCCACGGCGGCACGCGCGCCCGGTTCCACGACACCGACGACCGGCAACGGCGCATAGGCCGCGGCCAGCACCGGCAGCGCCACCGCCGATGCCGTGTTGCAGGCAACCACGATCATCTTGGGCTGGAAGCGCATCAGCGCCCGCGTGGCCTGCACGGCATAGCGGGTGACGGTCTCGGGGCTCTTCGTGCCATAGGGCAGCCGCGCCGTATCGCCCAGATAGACAAAGCCCTCCTGCGGCAAGGCCCGCGCGATGGCTGCCGCGACCGTAAGCCCGCCGACACCCGAATCAAAGATGGCAATGGGACCCGCCGTATCACTCATCATCGCAACCACAGGGACGAGATCTGGGAAACGCCCACGGAAAACATGATGGTCAGCAGCACCTCGAGCAACGCGATGCCCACGGCCAGTCCCCACCCCGTCTCAAGCGCCGAGCGTGCGATCTGCGCGCGGTAATAAAGCGAAAATCCGAGCGCCACGAGCAGCAGGTCCAGAGCGACCGACACCGAGACAAGGCCCATCGCAAACAGGAGGATCGCCGGCAGGCTGAACAGCTCGATGATCACGCGCCCCCAGTTGTGCGCCACCACATAGTGCACGAAGCGGCCGGTCAGCCCGAGCAGGCGTAACAGCACATAGGCAAACACCGGAAACAGCAGCCACTCGACGCCCAGCACGAAGGTCGAGAAGAACATCTCGCCCGGCCCATAGCCGCCCTCGAGCGGAAGCGTGGTCTGCACATCCGGACGCTCCTGCGCCAGCCGCATGGCGAAGAGGTCCGACATGATGTTCAGGGGCAGGATCAGCAGGATCGCGCCAAACGAGCGGAAGAAACCCTCCGTCGAGACGTCGAGGTCATCCCACGCCCGCGGGTCGCGCATGAACAGGCGCCAGGCGGCCGTAACCGATGCAGCAACACGCGACAGGTTCATGCCAGCCGGCCCTGCGACGCGAAGTAATGCCGCAGTATGGCTTCATAGATCTGCGTGATCTGCTCGATGTCCGACAGCCGCACGCACTCGTCGGTCTTGTGCATGGTCGTGCCCGCAAGCCCGATCTCTGCAACAGGACAATGCCGGTGGATGAAGCGAGCGTCTGACGTGCCACCCGTCGTGGAGAAGTCGGGCTTGCTGCCGGTGACGCCTTCGATGGCCTCCGAAAGCAGGGCCGTGAACCCGCTCTTGGGCGTGAGGAAGGGCTGTGCACCCCGGACAAAGCGCAACGTCCCTTTCAGGCCATGAGGCTCAAGCCCCCGCTCGGTCTCCTCGCGGATCCACGCCTCGAGCCCCTCAGAGGTCTGTTGCGTGTTGAAGCGGATGTTGAAGGTTGCACGCACCTCGGCCGGGATGACATTCGTCGCCGGGTTCCCGGTGTCGACCGTCGTCACCTCCAGGTTCGAGGGCTGAAACGCTTCTGTCCCTTCATCCAGCCGGCGCGAGGAAAGCCGCGTGAGCACCGCCGCCATTCCCGGAATCGGATTGCGGGCACGCTCCGGATAGCCGACATGCCCCTGCACGCCGCTGACCGTCAGGTATCCTGTCAGGCTCCCCCGCCGCCCGTTCTTCACGGTGTCGCCGGCCGAGAACACCGACGTCGGTTCGCCGACGATGCAATGGTCGATGCGCTCGCCACGCCCCTCGAGCCACGCGAGCACCCGCACCGTGCCGTCGACCGCCGGCCCCTCTTCGTCTCCCGTGATGAGCAGGCTGATCGAGCCCTGTGAACCGCCCGCCCGGTCAAGCCGCGCGACCGCCGCAACAAAGGCGGCAATCGCGCTCTTCATGTCGGCAGCCCCGCGCCCGAACAGCATGCCGTCGGCGATGCGCGCCTCGAAGGGAGGATGCTGCCAGAGGCTTTCATCCCCCGGCGGCACCACATCCGTGTGGCCCGCAAAGCAGAAATTGGGGCCGCTCGTCCCGCGCCGGGCATAGAGGTTCTCGATACGCGCCCCGCCCTCGTCAAACGGAAGCCGGGTGCAGGTGAAACCAAGCGCCTCGAGGGCGCGCTCAAGAACGGCCATGGCCCCCGCGTCGTGGGGCGTGACACTCCGGCAGCGGATCAGGTTGAGGGCAAGCGGAAGGGGATCGGCCAGCCGGTCACGGTCTTGTGTTTCCATGCAAGGGATTTAGAACCTGAGGGCAGTCCCGGTCAATCGAACGGGCGCAGGACAACACGGGAGAGCTCAGCCATGGCAGGACGCCTGAATGGTAAAGTCGCATTGATCACCGGTGCGGCCTCGGGGATAGGGCGGGCAACGGCGGAACTCTTCGTAAGGGAAGGCGCGCGCGTCGTGGCCGCCGACATCCAGGATGACAAGGGCGCCCGCATGGTCGAAGAGCTCGGCCCCGGCCTGCTCTATGTCCGCTGCGACGTGACCAGCGAGGACGATATCCGCAACGCCGTCGACACCACCGTGCGCACCTTCGGCCGCATCGACACCCTCTTCAACAATGCCGGCGCCCCCGGACCCAACGAAGCCGCCGACGGTGTAACGCGACAATCCTTCGACGAGGTCATGCACATGCACGTGCTCGCCGCGATGCTGGGCATCAAGTATGCCGCGCCCCACATGCGTGCAAGCGGCGGCGGCTCCATCATCTCGACCGCCTCGGTCGCAGGCCTCCAGAACGGCTTCGGCCCGATCCTCTACGCCGTGGCCAAGGCCGGGATCGTGCACATGACAAAGCTAGCCGCCGCCCAGCTCGGCCCCTCCTATATCCGCGTGAACTGCATCTGCCCGGGCCTGATAGCCACGCCGATCTTCGCCAAGGGCCTCGGCGTGGCAACCCAGGTCGCCGACCAGACCGTCACATCGGCCCTGCGCGCCTTCAACAATTCCCAGCCCATCCCGCGCACGGGACTGCCCGCCGACATCGCCGAGGCCGCGCTCTTCCTCGCCTCCGACGGATCCAGATTCGTCAACGGCCACGCCCTCGTCGTCGATGGCGGCATCACCGTCGGCCCCACGCGCGAAACCGAAGCCGGCGGCGTCTATGCCCCGATCATCCAGGCCTTCATGGAAGACTTTCAGCTCACCCCACCCGGCTGAAGTTAATTTCGGTGACAGTGCACTCAACTCGTGCATAACGACGGCAGGAAAGGCTCCGCCAGGCAGACGAGTTGAGTGCACTGTCACCGGAATTACCGCCTCTCGAGAACCTCGATGAACAGCGACAGGGCACCGGCCGCGAACGCATGCATGTTCGCACGGCGATCATTGCTCCCGGTTCGCAGTGTACGGCTCGCCGTGACTGCCCCGACCACAGCCACGCAGCTGTGCCCCGCAGGATCTCCATAGGGATTGCCGGACGGTCCCGCGGCACCGGTCTCCGACAGCCCCCAGTCACTGCGCACCCGCACGCGCACCGTCTCGGCCACGAACCGCGCATAGGGCTCGCTGCTCGAGCGGATCCCGCGTGCGCGTATATCCTCCTTGTCGGCACCCAGCAGGCCGAAGATGGCACGCGGCGTATAGATCACCCCGCCACCCAGGTAGAACGACGACGCCCCCGGCACGGCCAGCAACGCCGCGCTGATCAGTCCACCCGACGACGATTCCGAAACGGCCACGCGCTCCCCGCGCGCAACAAGAAGCGCACCCGCCTTCTCGCCGAGGGCCCAGATGTCAGCCATCAGTCGCGCAGGAGCTCGTTGATCGATGTCTTCGAGCGGGTGCGCTCATCCACCGTCTTCACGATGACGGCGCAGTAGAGCGCAGGCTTTCCAGACCCGCCGCCAAGGCTTCCTGCCACCACCACTGAATAGGGCGGCACCCGGCCATAATGGATTTCGCCGCTCTCGCGATCGACGATCTTCGTCGACTGCCCCAGGAAGACACCCATGCCGATCACCGCACCCTCGCCCACGATCACGCCCTCGGCGACCTCCGAACGCGCACCGATGAAGCAATTGTCCTCGATGATCACGGGATTGGCCTGCAACGGCTCCAGCACGCCGCCGATGCCGGTCCCGCCCGAGATATGGCAGTTGCGGCCCACCTGCGCACAGGATCCCACGGTCGCCCATGTGTCGACCATCGTTCCTTCGCCGACATGGGCGCCGACATTGACGAAGCTCGGCATGAGCACGGCACCTTTTCCCACGAAGGCAGAGTGGCGCACGATTGCCCCCGGCACGGCGCGAAAGCCCGCGCGCGTGAAGTCGGCATCCGACCAGGTCGCAAACTTCGAAGGCACCTTGTCCCACCAGTGGCCATTGCCGGGGCTGCCCGCGATGCGCTCCATCGGATTGAGCCGGAAGGACAGGAGCACCGCCTTCTTGATCCACTGGTGCGTATGCCACGCCCCACCCGACTTCTCGGCCACGCGGAATTCGCCGCAATCCAGCGCCCGCAGTGTCTCCAGGATCGCGTGACGCACGTCGCCCTGCGTGGCAGGAGAGACGGAATCCCGCTCATCCCACGCCCCATTGATGGTCGCCTCGAGGCTCGTCCAGCTCATGACATGCTCCGTATACGGACATTGGCAAGGAATTCTGCCAGGTCCTCTGTCTGGTAATGGATATGCTCGGCCTCGGCACCCGGCTCGGCCCAATGGCGCACCGCCGGATCGCCGTGGCCATCCTTCGGCCGCACGAGCACCGTTGTCATGCCCATGGCATGGGCGGGTGCCAGATTGCGCGCAAGGTCCTCGAACATGACGGCCTCCACCGGATTGATGCCATGGCGCGACACGAAGCGCGAGAACGACTCCGGCCGCGGCTTGGGATGATAATCGGCATGCACGATGTCGAAGATGTCGTCGAAGACATGGGCAAAGCCGAGGCGCGCAAGTACGCGCTCGGCATGCGCCACGGTCCCGTTCGTGAACACGAGCTTGCGCCCCGGCAACCGCTCCAGCGCAACCCCAAGGTCGGGGTTCTCCGGAATGACTGTCACGTCCAGGTCGTGCACATGGTCGAGGAAGTCGGCCGGCGCCACGTTGTGGAGCTTCATCAGCCCCGAAAGCGTTGTGCCATGCTCCCGGAAATAGAGCTTCTGCAGGCGGTAGGCTTCATCCGTATCCACGTTCAGCAGCGAGCAGATGAAGCTGCGCATGCGCGCATCCATCTGCGTGAACAGCTGGCAGGATGACGGATAGAGCGTGTTGTCGAGGTCGAAGACCCAGTCGCTTACATGCGCAAGGTCAGGCTGCCCGGAAGGCCGTGGGGTCATCGCTTTGCTGCCATGGGCTCAGTTTCCAGGCTCCGGTTCGGGCGCGGCTGCGCTCCGGAACTCGTAGACCACGCCCGGGCGCCCCTCGGTTGCCATCTGCGCAAAACCGGTATTGGCATTGGCGCCGCCGGGGCACTGCGTGGAGCCGTCATAATCGAACTCGCCGTCAGCCGTGCAGAACATGTGGGAGCCCGTCCAGTTCTCGGCCTTCGGCGCATCGGGTTCCGGCTTCTCCGCGACCGCATGGGCATAGACGAACGGCTCGTTGAGCGGATCCTTCACGACCTTCTCGCAGACGCCCGGCTGCAGCACGTACCACCCGCTGCTCGCCTTCTTGCCATTCAGCTCCCGCCCATAGGCTGCATAGAGGATCTGCTGTGTCCTGTTGCAGAGCGTGAGCCCCGAGATCTGCTGGATCTGGTTGGCCTCGGCCACCAGGCGCGCATGCAGCTGCGCGGTATCGGTTGATGCCATGCCAAGCGCGCTGCGCGCCTTGCCGATCGCCTCGGAGAGCCGGGGACCGCTCACCCCGTCGATGGCGCCGTCGAACAGCCCGACATCGGACAGAAGCCGCTGCAGCCCCGCCATGCGCGCCTGCTCCAGCGTCTTGATCTGGTCACTCTCGGTCAGCGTGGTGCGCCATCCAGGCTTCCCACCCGTATCCACGCGGGCAAAGTCGACAAGGTTGTGGCCCGGGCCGCAGGGTTGTCCCTCGCTCGACGACGCCTGGAACATGCCTTTGCCTGCACACAGCCGGTGCTTGCCGCCCCAGACGCGGATCGGTCCCAGATGGATGTACGAACTGCGCGCGTTCGAGAAATAGACATTCGTCGTCAGCGGCCCCTTGATGAAGACCTTGCACTCGCCCGCGTTCAAGGGCCACCAGCCACGCGTGACAACCAGGGATCCAGCCTTCAGCCCGACGGCGACCAGGAGCTGATAGGACGTGCGGTTGCAGAACTCGTAGTCATTGGCCGGTGGTGCCGGGCCACCCGTCTGCGTGGAGCCGGTCGTCGCACCGGGGACCGAAATGATCTTCGGCTTGGCGGTCCGCTGCGCCCCCTGGGCCTGCGCAACTGTCACAGTGCCCGGCACCGTCTTGCCGAACGCCTTGCGCATCGCCTCAAGGTCCACCGGAACAAAGGGGCCATCGGCGTGCGCCACGCCGGCGAGCAGCATCAGTCCGCAAAGGAAAAGGCAGGTGATTCGCAGCAATCGGGGCTCGCCGCCGGTGATGGTTCTATCCGGGCAGGATCATGGTACCAGCGCCGTGCTCTGTAAACAGTTCAATGAGCAGCGCATGCTGGATGCGGCCATCAAGGATCACGGCACCCTGGACGCCTCGGTCGATGGCATCAATGCACGTCTCGACCTTGGGAATCATGCCGCCGGAAATCGTCCCGTCCGCGATCAGGGCGCGCGCCTCGGTTGCAGTCAGCCGCTCGATCAAGTTGCCGTTGCGGTCCATGACGCCGGGGACATCCGTCAGCAGGAGCAGCCTGTCGGCGTTCAGCGCACCTGCCACGGCGCCCGCCACGGTATCGGCGTTGATGTTGTAGGTCTCGCCCTGCGGCCCCACCCCGATCGGCGCAATGACCGCCACCATGTCGGCCTGGACGATGGTCTTGAGGACCTCCGTGTTCACCTTGTCGGGTTCACCGACAAAGCCGAGGTCCACGTTCTCGCTCTTGCCCGTCTTGGGATCGGTTCGCGTCTTCATGAGCTTGCGCGCCACGATCAGTTGCCCGTCCTTGCCCGAGACGCCCACCGCCTTGCCGCCGGCCATGTTGATCGCAGAGACGATCTGCTTGTTGACCGTTCCCGTGAGCACCATTTCAACGACATCGATCGCCGCCTGGTCGGTAACCCTGAGCCCGTCGACGAACGACGACTTGATCTCCAGGCGCTTCAGCATGGCGCCGATCTGCGGCCCGCCGCCATGCACCACCACCGGATTGATCCCGGTCTGGCGCATCAGCACGATGTCCTGCGCGAAGTGGGCAGCAACACCCTCCTCGCCCATGGCGTTGCCGCCATACTTCACGACGATGGTCTTCTGGTCATACTCCAGGATGAACGGCAGGGCCTCGGTGAGCACGCGCGCGGTCGCGCGCCACTTCGCCTGCTGGCGAAGGTTCTGGACCCGCTCGTCCCGTCCGTGGCCGACATCTTTTTCGTCTGCAGAGCTCATGAATGCTTTCCGCGCATGCCCCGGGCTTTTCCCGACCCGCAACTTTACCCCGGCTTATTACCCTCGTCCGACGGCTTCGCCAAGCGCGCCAGATGCGCACGCAATTCGGCAAGCCCCTCGCCCGTCTCGGCAGACGTAGCGAAGAATTCAGGGTGAATCGCGGTGAACACCTCCCGCAGCTTCCCGGCATCGTTAATGGCCCGCTGCCGCTCGGTGGCGTTGAGCTTGTCCATCTTCGTCAGCACGATCACATAGGAGACAGCCGCGCTGTCGAGCATCTTCATCATCTCGAGGTCGGCCGCATGCGGTTCATGGCGCGCATCGACCAGCAGGCAGACGCGCTTGAGCTGGGGCCGCTGGCGCAGATAGGCATCGATCAGCCGGTGCCATCCAGCCGCCATGGCCTTCGAGACCCGGGCAAACCCGTAACCCGGAAGGTCGGCGATCCGCAGCTCCCCCCCGAGGTCGAACAGGATGATCTCGCGCGTGCGACCCGGCGTGTTCGACACGCGCGCCATTGCCTTGCGGTTGATCAGTGCATTGACGAGGCTCGACTTGCCCACGTTCGACCGCCCGGCAAAGGCAATCTCCGGGATACGCTCAGCGGTGAGCTGCTCCACGGACGACACCGCGCGCAGGAACGTGCAGGGCCGCGTGAAGAGCTGGTGCCCGCGCCGGAGAAGCGCGCGTCCGGCCTCGCCCCCGGGCTGGTCCGTCGTGGTCACGTCGTGCCGGAGGTAGGCGGCCGGCCAAGCGCCCGCCCGATCCAGCCGGGCAGCTTGAACGAGATGTCGAGCGGCACGTTGAGCCGGCGCATGATGATGTATTGCTGCCCGATCGACAGCAGGTTGTTCACCGTCCAGTAGATGACAAGGCCCGCAGGGAACGTCGCCATCAGGTAGGTGAACACCGGCGGCATGAACATCATCACCTGCCGCTGGGCCGGATCCGGGGACGGCGGGCTCATCTTCATCTGGAACCACATCGTCAGTCCCATCAGGATCGGCCAGACGCCGATGTGCAGCCACTGCGGCACGACAAAGGGCAGCAGCCCGAACAGGTTGAAGATGGATGTCGGGTCGCCGGCCGCGAGGTCCTGGATCCATCCGAAGAACGGCGCATGCCGCATCTCGATCGTGACGAACAGCACCTTGTAGAGCGAGAAGAAGATGGGGATCTGCAGCAGCATCGGCACGCAGCCCATGAATGGATTGACCTTCTCGCGCCGGTACAGCGCGATCAGCTCCTGCTGCATCTTGGGCTTGTCGTCCTTGTAGCGGTCCTGCAGCTCCTTCATTTCGGGCTGGATCTTCTTCAGCTTGGTCATCGACACATACGAGGCATTCGCAAGCGGATAGAAGAGGATCTTGACCAGGATGGTCAGGATGATGATCGCGATGCCGAAGTTCCCGACCTGGTGATTGATGAGGTCGAGCGCCTTGAAGATCCAGTACGTGAAGAACGAGAACCAGCCCCAGTCGATCGTCATTTCATAGCGCACGATCCCGAGCTGCTGCTGGTACGCCTCGACCAGCGAGACGATCTTGGCACCCGCAAACACGTGGTGCGTCACGCTGGTCGTTCCGCCAGCCGCAACATTGCGTGCCTGCAGCAGGTAGTCGGCACGGAACACCTCGCCCCGCGGCTCCCGGGCGATCGAGAACCGGCCCGTGAATTTCTCGTTCTGCGGCGGGACGACCGTGACCATCCAGTACTTGTCCGTGATGCCGAGCCACCCGCCGGTACCTTCGAACTTGGCTTCGGGCACCTTTGCATCGCGCAAATCCGCATAGGTGTACTTCTCGAGCAGGCCGGCGAGGACACCGAACAGGCCCTCGTGAAGGGTCCATTGCGGCGTATGCTTGGGCTCGCCCTCGCGGGTTGCGATCGCATAGGGGAACAGCGTCACGGGTACGCCCGTATTGTTCTGCACGCCATCGGTGACGGTGAACATGTAGTTCTCGTCAATCGCGATGCGCCGGATGAAGACCAGCCCCTGCCCGTTGTCCCACGTCAGCGTCACCGGCTTGCCGGGAGAAAGCCGGCTGTCGCTGCTGCTCCAGACGCTCGTGGCATCGGGAACGCGCGTCTGCGAACCCGGCGCAGCCACCCAGCCCGTCTCGGCAAACGTGGCGCTTGCCGTGCCGCGCGGCGTCAGGAAGATGACCTCGTCGCTCGACGGCTCCAGCGTCTCCCGGTACTTCCTCAGTCTGAGATTGTCGATCTGCGCACCCGTCAGGCGGATCGACCCGTCGACCGCGTCATTCTCGAATTCGAGCCGCGCGCCGCCAGAGGCCAGCGCCGCATCACGCGTCAGCGCCGTGGCCGGCCCGGCAGACCCGGGCACGCCGGGCATTCCGGTCCCCGCAGCCGTCGCCGCGCCGTCCTTGCCCTCGCCGAGCGCCTTCTCCGCAGCCGCCCGCTCTGCCGCAAGCTTCTGCCGTTCGGCCATCGGCGCGATGAAGAAGAAGTGCCAGAACAGCAGGACGAGCGCGCTCAGCAGCAGCGCGACAAGATAGTTCCTGGAATCGGGTCTGTTGCTGTTCATTCGTGTCTACCGGTCGGGATGTGGGTCTGGTGGGAGCAGCGCGGCTGGGGCACGGGATCGTAGCCCTCGCTGCCGCCGAGCCAGGTGATGGGATGGCAGCGCGCCAGCCGCCGCATCGCAAGCCACGTGCCGCGCAGGGCACCATGGCAATCGATCGCCTCGAGCGCATAGACCGAGCACGACGGCTCGAACCGGCAGTGCCGGCCAAGCCACGGCGAGATCCCGAGCCTGTAGGCAAGGATCGGCGCCTTGAGCAGGGCCTTCGCGAGTCTCGACATGAGCGCGGTCGCGTTCATTCAGTCTCTGCCTTCCTGGGTCGGGCGGCGTGCACGCGGACGAGGGCACGCTTGAGGTCTTCGATGAGCGATGCGAACGGCCTTGAGGCCGTTGCTTCGCGCCCGATTAGCACATAGTCACACCCGGGGTTCGCAAAAAGTGGGAGCACAAGCCGCGCCACCTCGCGCAGGCGGCGTTTTGTGCGGTTCCGCACGACGGCATTTCCCAATTTTTTTGTGGCAGTGAATCCCGCGCGCAACCCCTCTCCCCCTGCCGGGTTTGGCTGCATCTGCAGCACGAGCCCCTCGGTCGTGAACCGCTGGCCCCGGGCAAGCCTCAGGAAGTCCGACCTCTTCGCAAGGCGCGACATTTTGACCACGCGAGGGGTGGGGTCTTCCGATGACAATGGAAAAGGGTTTAGGCCGACAGGCGCTTGCGGCCGTGGGCGCGGCGATTGGCCAGGACCTTGCGGCCATTGGCTGTTGCCGAACGCGAACGGAACCCGTGGCGGCGCTTCCTGACAAGCTTGGAGGGCTGATATGTGCGCTTCACGGCTGAAGTCCTTGATGTCTGCGGTCCGACGGGAGGGGCGGCATATACGGATTTTGGCCCCCGAAGTCAATTCGCCTCCCCCGGGCGCACCCGCGACCCATCCACCCCCCGCCGCCACCCGTAACCCTCAGGAACAAGGGGACAAGCCACATGAACCACCCGACCGGCACCGGCAGGCGTAACGCCGCGGCACTTCTGTTATTGATCGCACTGACGCTGGGTGCGGCAGGCGCAGCACCCACCCCACAAGCCGTCCCACCCGGACAAGCCACGCACATGGACAACGAGCATCTTCCCTGGGGCCAGATCCTGTCGCGCTATGTCGTGGCCAGGCCCGATGGGCTGAACCTGTTCGCCTACAGCCGCGTGACGCCGGCCGACCGGACACTGCTGAAGCAGTACATCGCAACCCTCGAGGCAACGCGCGTATCGGCCCTGCCCCGCGACGCGCAGATGGCGTTCTGGATCAACCTCTACAACGCCAGGACCATCGACATCGTCCTCGACCACTATCCCGTCAAGTCGATCCGCGACATCTCGCTCGGCGGCCTCTTCACGATCGGCCCCTGGAAGCAGAAGAACACGACGGTCGAGGGTCGGCAACTTTCCCTCGACGACATCGAGCACGCCATCCTGCGCAAGCAGTGGAAGGATCCCCGCATCCACTACGCCGTCAATTGCGCCTCGATCGGCTGCCCCAACCTTGCATCAAGGCCCTTCACCGCAAAGTCGCTCGACGCCATGCTCGACGAGGGCGCCCGCAGCTACGTGAACCACCCGCGCGGCGTGAGCGTGAAGAACGGCAAGCTCACGATCTCGCGCATCTGGCAGTGGTACCGCGAGGACTTCGGCCGCAACGACACGGACGTCATCCGGCACCTCTCGACCTATGCCGAACCTGCACTGCAGCGCGACCTCGCCTCCCTTCGCGAAATCGACGGCTACGGGTATGACTGGAACCTGAACGACGCAAAGTGAGCTCATGACCGAACCTGCCGGCCCCACCACGCTTGATCGCCTCGCGCCCCTGTTGCCGCTGCTGGCCGCCTTCGTGGCGTTCTTTGCCCTCGGGCTGAACGAGTATCTCACGCTCGACACGCTGCGCGAGAATCGCGCCGTCCTCAAGGAATGGGTGCAGTCCAACCGGACCGAAGCCGTCCTGATCTTCATCGGCGTCTACATCGTGGTCGCCGCCGCATCCCTGCCCGCGGGCGCCGTCCTGTCGGTGACAGGCGGCTTTCTCTTCGGCAGCGTCTTCGGCGCGGCCTGGATCGTGATCGGCGCGACGATCGGCGCCACGCTGCTCTTCGTGATCGCCCGATCGGCCCTCGGCGAACCGCTGCGACGGCGTTTCGGCGGGCGCATCAAGGCAATGGAGGAAGGTTTCCGCCGCAACGCGTTTTCCTACATGCTGATCCTGCGCCTCGTGCCCCTCTTCCCTTTCTGGCTGGTCAACCTCGCGCCCGCCTTTCTCGGCGTGTCGCTGCTCACCTTTGTGGTCACGACAGCCATCGGCATCATTCCCGGCGCCTTCGTCTTCGCCTCGATCGGCAACGGCCTGAATGCCCTCTTCGAGGCCGGCGAGCAGCCCGACCTGAGCCTCGCCTCCATCATCCTGCGCCCGGACTTCTACATCCCCATCGCAGGCCTCCTCATCTTGTCCCTGATTCCCGTGGTCTATCGCGCCCTCGCCGGCCGGCAGGACGGGCCGCAATGACAAACCGCATCAAGGCCGACATCTGCATCATTGGCGCCGGCTCGGGCGGACTGTCGCTTGCAGCAGGGGCCGCACAGCTCGGCCGCAAGGTCGTCCTCGTCGAGCGCCATCGCATGGGCGGCGACTGCCTCAACTTCGGTTGCGTGCCCTCCAAGGCCCTGATCGCATCGGCCGCCCACGCCGAGGCCGCAAGGCGCGGCCCCGCCTTCGGCATCCACGCAGGCGACATCACCGTGGACTTCCCCGCCGTCATGCGCCACGTGAGGGAGGTCATCGCAGCGATCGAGCCCAACGACTCCGTCGAGCGTTTCGAGAAACTCGGCGTGCGCGTGATCAGGGCCGAGGCCCGCTTCACCGGCCCGGCCGAAGTCCAGGCTGGCGCCGACCGCATAAGCGCCAGCTACTTCGTCATCGCAACCGGATCTTCCGCCTTCCGGCCACCCATCCCGGGGCTTGAAACGACCCCCTGCCTGACCAACGAGACCGTCTTCGACAATACCGTCCTGCCCGGCCATCTCGTGATCATCGGCGGCGGCCCGATCGGCATGGAAATGGCGCAGGCCCATCGCAGGCTTGGCGCCCGCGTCACGCTGCTCGAAGGCCGCACCATCATGCCCAGGGACGACGCCGAGGCCGTCGACATCATCCGCAAGCGCCTCATCGCCGACGGCATCGACATTCGCGAAAATGCGACCGTGAGCGCCGTCTCGGGCACGCAAGGCGACATCAGCGTGACCGTCACGAGGAGCGGCAGCGAGGAGACCATCAACTGCACCCATCTCCTGCTGGCGGCCGGCAGGACACCCAATATCGCCGGGCTGAACCTCGAGACTGCCGGCGTGCGCTACACGACGAAGGGGATCGAAGTCGATGCAGGCCTGCAGACATCCAACCGGCGCGTCTTTGCGATCGGCGACGTGGCCGGCGGACCGCAGTTCACCCACGTGGCCGGCTATCACGCAGGCCTCCTCGTGCGCAGGCTGCTGTTCAAGGCGCCGGCGAAGGTCGACTACGCATCACTGCCCTGGTGCACCTACACCGACCCCGAACTCGCGCAGGCCGGCCTGACCGAGCAGCAGGCGCGCGCGAAGGGCCTCGCCGTCAGCATCACGCGCTGGCCCCTGCACGACAACGACCGGGCGCAGGCCATGCGCGAGACAGAGGGCTTTGTGAAGATCGTGGTTGCCGGGGGACGCCCCGTCGGTGCCACGATCGTTGCCCCCCACGCGGGCGAACTGATCCTGCCCTGGGTCATGGCCATCAGCCAGAAGACGAAGTTGAGCGCCATCGCCAGCCTCATCGCCCCCTATCCGACACTGGCGGAAATCTCGAAACGGGCCGCCGGGGCATACTTCACACCCACCCTCTTCTCCCGGACCACGCGTGCAGTGGTTAAGATCATGTCACTTTTCAATCCGCGCCCGTGAAGCATCGCAAATCCCGTCGCCGCAACACGCGCGCTGTGCTAGGTGTCCCCGTGCGATGCCCGATGTCCTGGAGAACATGAGGAATTTCTTCTACCGGCACCTGGTGGCGAGCCTGTCTGGCCGCCTCCTTTTCTTCACCTCGCTCTTCGTGCTGGCCGCACAGATGATCATCTACGTGCCTTCGGCCGCACGCCATTACCTCGACCTTCTCTCCTACCGCATCTCCAGCGCGCAGGTAGCCGTCACCGCACTCGACGAGCGCGGCGAAAGCGGGCTCTACGACACATTGCGCACCGAGCTCCTGGTGAAGTCCGGCATTCGCCGGATCGCCGTGGTGCGAAAGGACCAGCGCGAGATCTATCTCGGCGAAGTCATCCTGCCCGAGCCCGACGCCTCGATTGACCTGCGCGTCCTGAACTGGGTGGAACTGATCTGGCGCAGCATCGACTGTCTGACAAGCCCCGGCCCGCGCGTACTGCGCATCATCACCTTTCCGGGCATGACCGGCGGTGACGCCCTCGAGATCCTCGTGCAGGAGGACGCGATCCGCGAGGACATGCTGAACTACAGCGAGCGCCTGCTCTATCTTTCGCTCCTGATCGCCTTCATCACCTCGGCGCTCGTTTTCTGGGTTCTCTACATCCTCTTCGTCCGGCCGATGAAACGCGTCAACCAGTCGATGCTGGCCTTTCAGGAAAGCCCCGAGGACGCAAGGCGGATCCTCAAGGCGACCACGCGCGCGGACGAGATCGGCCAGATGGAACGCACGCTCGAGACCATGCAGACCGAGCTGCGCCAGGCCCTGCGCCAGCGCGAGCACCTCGCACAGCTCGGTGCAGCCGTCGCACGCATCCAGCACGACCTGCGCAACATCCTCTCGACTGCCCAGCTCACCTCCGACCGCCTCTCGACCAGCAACGATCCTGCCGTCAGGGCCCTGACCCCGCGCCTTGTCCAGTCCATCGACCGCGCCATCAGCCTGGCCAGCAACACGCTGCGCTATGGCAAGGCCGACGAGGCGCCGCCCGAACCGGACATGCACGCCCTCCTGCCCCTCGCCGAGGAAGCGATGGAGGCAGCCCTCGCCGCCGGCGCCGGTACGGTGCGCTGGACCAACCGGATCCCGACGGGACAGCAGGTCTATGCCGATGCCGACCAGTTGCTGCGCATGCTGGTCAACATCGGTCGCAACGCCGTCCAGGCCCTCGACGACCGTCCCGACGCCTGCGTGACGCTAACGGCATCGCCCGCCGGCCCCGACAAGGTCAGCATCGAAATCGCTGACAACGGCCCGGGCATCCCCGACAAGGTCCGCAGCCATCTGTTCGAGCCATTCTCGAGCCAGGGTCGCACGGGGGGATCGGGCCTCGGCCTCGCCATCGCGCGGGAGCTCGCACGCGGTCACGGCGGTGACGTCACGCTCGTGAGGTCGGACCCAGGGGGCACCATGTTCCGCATCGTCATGCCGGCCCGGCCTCCTGCAGAACAGGTCGATGCATGACGCTGGCGGTACTGGCCGACATCGGCGGCACGAACATCCGCTTCGCCCTGCTGTCGCCCGATGGACAGGTCAGCGCGCGGGAGTCATGGCTGACGTCGCTCTACACGGATTTCCCCGACGCCCTCGGCGCCTATCTCGATCATGTGGGCCGGCGTGACCTGCCGCAGGCAATCGCCGCCTGCGCCGCAGGCCCGCTCATTGACGGTCGCATCGACCTGACGAACGGATCATGGACACTGACCCGCGATATCCTCCGCGAAGCGTGCAGTGCGACACGCACGATCCTCGTCAATGACTTCACGGCCGTGGCACGCGCGATCCCCACGCTTGGCCCCGCCGATTGCGAGCAGATCGGTGGCACGCACGCCGAAGAAGGTGCAACCCGCCTGGCACTCGGCCCCGGCACGGGCCTCGGCGTTGCCTGCGCCATACCCGACGGCAAGGGAGGCTGGATCGCAAATCCCGGCGAAGGCGGGCACGCCGACCTCGCCTGCAACAACGACCGCGAGCTCGCGATCATGTTCCAGCTCATGCGCCAGTTCGGCCATGTCGGCGTGGAGCGCGTGCTCTCCGGCCCGGGTCTTGAGAACCTCTACCTCGCCATCGCCGCACTGGATGGCAAGACATTCCGCGAGAAACCCATGGCCGCCGATATCGCACGCGCCGCGCGGTCCCCCGGCGACCCGGTCGCCGCCGAAGCCGTCTCGGTCTTCACCGGCATGCTGGGAAGCACCGCTGGCAGCCTCGCCTTGACACTCGGCGCCCGCGGCGGCGTCTACATCGCAGGCGGCATCATCCGCCAATGGGGGCCGCTCTTCGACCGCAAGCTCTTCCGCCACCGCTTCGAGGCCAAGGGCCGGATGCGCAGCTACCTCGCGCCGATCCCCTGCCACCTCGTCACCGCCGAAGATCTCGCCTTCCGCGGCCTTGCTGCCCTGCTTCACGACCAGCGGTGACCATGCACTGATTTCGAATGAAATCAGCGCACCGCCCCCTCACGTCGCGGATCCGCAGCCGCATCGATCCGCCCGCCCACGATCCGCAGGCCGTTGAGCCCGCTCGTCTGCTCGATGAACCTGACCTCGTGCCCCAGGGCCGAAAGCGCGGCACCCACCGCCTCCAGCCCGCGATCCTTCTCGATCTCCACCACGCCCGAACGGCTGGTGACATTGGGCAGCCCGATCGCACCTTCCATGTCCATCTTCCAGTCGATCAGCCCCAAAAGCGTCTTCGAGACATAGGGAATGATCCGCCAGCCACCGGGCGAGCCGATCACCGCATAAAGCCGCCCGCGCGCGTCGAACACCAGCGTCGGCGACATCGACGAGAGCGGACGCTTGCCCGCCGCCGGCGCATTGGCAAAGCGCCGGTTGTCACCCGTGGGCTCGAAGGCGAAATCCGACAGCTGGTTGTTCAGCATGAACCCGGCCGCCATCATGTGACTGCCGAAAGGCCCCTCGACCGTCGTCGTCATCGCCACCGCACGCCCCTTCCCGTCGATCACGCTGAGATGCGCCGTCGACGGTTTCGAATGATCGGGAATGCGCAGGCGCTGGAACAGCAGGCGTGCGCCGCGCGGATCACCCGGCAGCACCATCGCCTGCGGCAGCGCGCGCGCCGGATCAATCATCTGCGAGCGCTGGCGCAAATAGGGCCACGACAGCAGACCCGTCACGGGAACGGGAACAAAATCGGGATCACCGAGGAACGCCGCCCGGTCGGCGAAGGCCAGCCTTTGTGCCTCGACAAAAAGGTGCATCGCCGCCGCCGAGCCGGGCTCAAGCGCGCCCATGTCGAAGCGTTCGAGCAGCTTCAGGATCTGCAGCGTGGCGATCCCGCCCGAACTCGGCGGCCGCATCCCGCAGATGCGGTAGGCCCGATACGTGCCGCACAGCGTTGGCCGTTTCGAGGGCCGGAACGACTGCAGGTCCTTCAGCGTGAGCGCCACCGCGCCGCGGGGCGCCTGCACCACGGCATCGACGATCGCTTGCGCAACCGGCCCCTTGTAGAAGCCGTCAGGCCCCTGGTCGGCAATCCGTTGCAGCGTATCGGCAAGCGCCGGATTCCTCAGGATGTCGCCCGCCGCCAGCGCCCGTCCGCCCGGCTTGAAATAGGCCGCTGTCGCCGGGATGAGGTCGAGCGACGGCACCATCCCGATCACCTTGGCCAGCCGCGGCGAAACAGGAAACCCCTCCCGCGCAAGGCGTATGGCAGGCTTGAACAGTTCTGCCCAGTCAAGCTTCCCGTGCTCGCGATGCGCAAGCCACAGCGCCGCGACAGCCCCCGGCACGCCAACCGAGCGCCCTCCGACAGCCGCCTCGATGAAACCAAGCGGCTTTCCATCGGCTCCCATGAACAGGTTGGGCGTCACCGAGGCCGGCGCCCGCTCGCGCCCGTCATAATTCTCGATCGACCCGGTACGCGGATCATGATGCAGCAGGAACAGTCCACCGCCGATGCCCGATGATTGCGGCTCGACGAGCGTCATCACCATCTGCGCCGCGATCGCCGCATCGACAGCCGATCCGCCACGCCGCAGCATCTCCGCACCGGCTTCCGACGCCAGCGGGTGCGAGGCCACGATGACAGGCGCCTGCACCTCGGCCGTCTTCGCCCGCGCAGCCGGCACAAGAAAGAGCGCAAGCACAAGCAGCGAATTGCGCAGGATCGCCTGAAAGGATAGCGTTGCCCTCATGGTAGCTCCCGGTTCCCGCAATCTGATCACCGACGTACGTGGCATAAAAGTCGGCAATAGCGAAGACCCTTCCGCGATGACAGGCGTGACGGTCATCCTCGCCGAGGGCCGCGCCGTCGGCGCCGTCGATGTGCGGGGTGGCGGTCCGGGGACGCGCGAGACCGAAGCCCTCAATCCCGAGGGCCTGAATGTCGGCGTCGACGCCATCGTGCTCGCAGGCGGGTCGGTCTTCGGCCTCGACGCCGCCGGCAGCGTGGTCAACCGGTTGGCGGCACAGGGCCACGGCTACCGCCTGCAGGGCGCAAGCCTTGTTGCGCCCATCGTGCCGGCCGCCATCCTGTTCGACCTGACCAATGGCGGCAACAAGGATTGGGGCATCGAACCACCCTATCGTGCCCTCGGCGCTGCCGCCTGCGACGCCGCAGGAAGTGCTTTCACCCTCGGCAATGCCGGCGCCGGCTACGGCGCCCGCGCGGGCGCGCTGAAAGGGGGGCTTGGCTCGGCCTCCTTCGTGACCGAGGACGGCTTCGAGATAGGGGCCATCGCCGCCGTCAACGCTTTTGGTTCGGCCGTGATGCCCGGGACCTCAAC
>JAGWXR010000174.1 GCA_018969785.1 Alphaproteobacteria bacterium | reverse complement strand
CTTCCACCGCGCCCGAGAAGCCCGAGCCGATGGCCGCGATCCGCGCCGACCTCGCGCGCCTGATCGAGCCTGGCCTCACACACTGGCAGCATCCGAAGTTCTTCGGCTACTTCCCCGCCAATGCGGGCCTTTCCTCCGTGCTGGCCGATCTTCTCTCGACGGGCTTCGGGCAGATCGGGCTCAACTGGCAGTCCAGCCCCGCACTCACGGAACTCGAGGAAGCAACGCTCGGCTGGATGCGCGAGGCCCTCGGCCTCTCGCAGGTGTGGCACGGCGTGATCCAGGACACCGCATCGACCGCAAGCCTCGTGGCCCTCATCTGCGCGCGCGAGCAGGCGACAAACCACTCGGCATCAGGGGGCGGACTGCAGGCCGCAGGCCAAAGCCTCGTCGTCTACACCTCGTCCCAGGCGCACAGCTCGGTCGACAAGGCCGCCCTCCTGGCAGGCTTCGGCCGTGACAACATCCGTCACGTCGACGTCGACAGCGCCTTCGCGATGGATCTCGCGGCACTGCGCCGCGCGATCGAGGCCGACCTTGCCGCCGGCCGCAAGCCCTGCGCGATCGTCGCCACGACGGGCACCACCTCCACGACCGCCATGGACCCGGTCGCAGGCTGCGCCACGCTGGCGCGCGAGTTCGGCCTCTGGCTCCACGTCGATGCCGCCATGGGCGGCGCGGCGATGGTCCTGCCCGAATGCAGGCATCTCTGGCACGGCGTCGAGGAGGCCCACTCGCTGGTTGTCAACGCCCATAAATGGCTGGGCGTGGCCTTCGACTGCTCGCTCTATTTCGTGCGCGATCCCGATTTCCTCGTGCGGGTCATGTCCACGAACCCGAGCTACCTTCAGACCGCAGCCGACGGGCAGGCCAAGAACTACCGCGACTGGGGCATACCTCTTGGCCGCCGCTTCCGCGCGCTGAAGCTCTGGCTGACGCTGCGCCTCGAGGGGCTCGAGGCCATCCGCGCAAGGCTGCGACGCGACATGGCGAATGCCCGCTGGCTGGCGGGCGAAGTCGCGGCGACGCCGCACTGGAAGTTGCTTGCCCCCGTTGCCCTGCAGACACTCTGCATCAGGCACGAGCCGCAAGGCCTCGAGGGCGAGGCGCTCGATCGTCACACGCTGGCCTGGGTCGATGCCATCAATCGCTCGGGCAGGGCGCTGCTCACGCCAGCGACGATCCACGGGCGCTGGATGGCGCGGGTCTCCATCGGCGCGCTTCAGACCGAGCAGAGCCACGTCGCCGAACTATGGCAGGAGATCAGGCAGGCCACCGCAGGGCAGGGCTGAAACTCAGCCCGCGCGCGGTCTCATCAGCAGCGCGGCGCGCGCCCGTTCCCGGTGCCGCGGCATGATGTTCGCACCCGCCACGGCAATCGCTGTCGCCAGCACCGCGCCATCGTCGCTGAAGCCGACAAGCGCAAGCACGTCGGGAATGGCATCGATGGGAACCACGAAATAGGCGACAGCCGCGATCAGCGTGGCCCGCACCGCCAGCGGCGTCGCCGGATCGATCGCGCAGTAATAGGCAGCCACCAGATCCTCGGCAAAGGGCAGCCGTCCGGCCAGCCGGCGAAGCTTGCGCCAGAGCCCCTCGCGGACAATCCGTTCATGCCGCTCGATCACGGCGGGTAACGCAGCGTTTTCCTCGATCCAGACCTGCATGACCGGCTCCTCGTACCGGGCGCCTCCACTAGCCAGCGGCGCGAACCGGGGCTATGAAGGCGCCGAATTTCATCCACCCTAGCAGAAAGTGTCATCCCATGCAGCTGAACTCTTCCGTCACGGCCGTCGTCACCGGCGGCGCCTCGGGCCTCGGCGAAGCCACCGCGCGCGAACTCGCCGCTGCCGGCGTCAAGGTCGCCATCTTCGACCGCGACAAGGCCAGGGGCGAGAAGGTCGCTGCCGAGATCAAGGGCGTCTTCTGCGAAGTCGACGTGACGTCGGAAGAGAGCGTCATCGCCGGTTTCAAGAAGGCCCGCGAGGCCCTGGGCCAGGAGCGCATCCTCGTGAACTGCGCCGGCACCGGCATCGCCATCAAGACAGCGGCCCGCAAGAAGGAGACGAACGAAGTCGTCCCCCATCCGATCGAGCACTTCGACCGCATCGTCCAGATCAACCTCGTCGGCACCTTCCGCTGCCTCGCGAAGTCGGCCGCAGGCATGCTGTCCCTGGATCCCGTCACCGAGGACGGCGAGCGCGGCGTGATCATCAACACCGCCTCGGTCGCTGCCCAGGACGGCCAGGTCGGCCAGGCCGCCTACTCGGCCTCGAAGGGCGGCGTCGTCGGCATGACCCTGCCCATCGCCCGCGATCTCTCGCGTGACGGCGTGCGCTGCATGACGATCCTGCCGGGCCTCTTCAACACGCCGCTTCTCGCCGGCGCGCCGGAAGAAGTGAAGAAGAGCCTCGGCGCCCAGGTGCCGTTCCCCTCGCGCCTCGGCCACCCCTACGAATATGCAAAGCTCGCCCGCCAGATCTGCGAGAACTCGATGCTCAACGGCGAAGTCATCCGCCTCGACGGCGCGATCCGCATGGCCCCGCGCTGAAGCACGCAAGCCAGCGACAGCATCTCATCGAGGGGGCGCCATTGGTGCCCCCTTTCGTTTCAGGGAACGCGGGAAGGGCGCGCAAGCGCTGTGGCCACAAGCCACGCAAGGCCGGCAGCACCGCACCCCCAGATCAGCCCATTCGAGAACGGATTGTTGAAGCGGTATTCCGGAAGATCCCGGAACACCCAGTGCAGCCCCACATGCACGACGCAAAACAGGCAGAACCAGAACCTCAACCGTTCTCCTGCCAGCGCCCCCGCGCGAAACGCCCAGTGCACGATCGCAATCACCAGAGGCACATGCGCCGCCACGAACACGTGGAAGCCCAGATTGTCGTCCATCCACGACGTCAGCGGCAGCACCCGCCACTCCATCCGCGCCACCGCATCCAACTCGTGCGTCATCATGAGCGCGAACGCCACAAGGAACAGCGTTTCGCGGTTGATCCATGTCCGGTGTGTTGACGGGATGGGGAATGTCATGGTGCAGGCGCCATCGTTGGATGGCTGAGCTTACGAAGCCCCGCCGACTTTCGCCATGACCTCGAGGGTCATGTTGGCACCCCTCGCGCATGCCGGCTGATTCGCAGCACACCTGCGAATCGCACCGATGCAGCCCCGCCACTGATCCCCCACCGCGCGAGCATATGCTTCAGCCGCAACTGCCGGGTCGCCCGTTTTCCGGCAGCCGCGCTGCACTTTCCGGTTTGAACGCCGTTCATCCACGAA
>JAGWXR010000173.1 GCA_018969785.1 Alphaproteobacteria bacterium | reverse complement strand
CAGATAGGCATCGATGGCATCGCGCGCCTGCGGCAGGATCGGCACCACGCGCTGCTTGTTGCCCTTGCCGGTGATCACGATGGCCTCGCCAAGCGGCAGCACGGCCCGATTCAGCCCCAGTGCCTCCGAGATGCGCAAGCCCGCGCCATAGAGCAACGTCAGGATCGCAACATTGCGCGCCGCCACCCATGGCTCGCGTCCGATGATCTCGGCTTCGTCGATGAGCGCCTCCGCCCCCGCGACCGACACCGGCTTGGGCACCGACGGCGGCAGTTTCGGCGGCCTCACGCGCCGCACGGCAATGTTCTCGACCCAGCCCTGCTTCTCAAGGAAAAAAAAGAACGTCCTGAGCGCCGACACCGCCCGCGCCACGCCCCTTGCACCAAGCCCGTCTTCGCGCCGGACCGCAAGCCAGCCCCGGACGTCGCCGGCACTCACCGCGCGAAGCGCTTCGAGATCAACCTCCCCACCCAGGTGCTGGTTGAGGAACGCAAGGAACCCGCCGACGTCATGCGTGTAGGCATCGACCGTCTTCGGCGACAGGCGGCGCACATGGGTCATCTGCGCGCGCCAGGCCTGGAAGGCCGCCTCGGCGTTCATGGCGTCACTTGCGCGGCACGGTCTGCCCGGTCTTCTCCCAGTCCGCAAGGAAAGCGGCCAGCCCCTTGTCGGTCAGCGCATGCTCGACGAGCTGCCGGAAGACGCCGGGCGGCAGCGTTCCCACGTCCGCGCCGGCCTTCGCCGCCTCTGTCACGTGCACCGGCGTGCGGATCGAGGCCGCAAGGATCTCCGTGTCGAGCCCCATGTAGTTGTCATAGATCTTCCGGATGTCACGAATGAGCTGCATCCCGTCCTCGCCGATGTCATCCAGCCGGCCGATGAACGGCGACACGAAGGTCGCACCGGCCTTCGCCGCCAGGAGTGCCTGGTTCGCGCTGAAGCACAGCGTGACATTGACCATGGTCTCCTCGTCCGTCAGCGTCCGGCAGGCCCTGAGCCCCGCCCAGGTCAGCGGCACCTTGACGGCGATGTTTTCCGCAATCTTGGCCAGCGCCCGGCCCTCGGCGATCATGCCCTCGGCGTCGGTGGCCGTGACCTCGGCACTGACCGGTCCATCGACCAGGTCGCAGATTTCGGCGATTGCATCCGTGAACTTGCGGCCCGACTTGGCGATCAGCGTCGGATTTGTCGTAACACCGTCGATCAGCCCCGTCTGGGACAGCTCCCGGATCTCGCCGACATCTGCAGAATCGATGAAGAACTTCATGACGCTTGACCTTTGCTTTGCGGTGCGGTGGACCTTACCCCATGACCACTGATTTCGGACAGCCTCCCGATCCCGCACCTGTGGACGGCACGACGGTGGGCGTCATCGTGCCACGTCCGCTCAAGGGACCGCTCGACTACCACGTGCCCGTCGGCATGCAACTCGCGCGCGGCGACATTGTTGAGGTCCCCCTCGGCCGCTCGGGAGCCTCGCTGGGCATCGTGTGGGGGCCAGCAGAGGGAAAACTGGCGCCCGAACGCCTCAAGCCCGTCGCGCGCCGCTTCGACGCCGACCCGCTGAACGAGAACCTCCTGCGCTTCATCGACTGGGTCGCCGCCTATGTCATGGTCTCGCCGGGCGAGATTGCAAACCTCGTCCTGCGCGCCCCTGACGCGCTCGAGCCCGAACCCGCGCGCAAGGCCCTGCGCCTCGGCCCGCACGCACCCGACCGGATGACCGATGCCCGCGCCCGCGTGATGGCCATTGCCGCCGATGGCCTCGCAAGGCGTAGCAGCGAGCTCTGCGCCGAGGCCGGTGTCACGACCGAAGTGGTCCGCGGCCTCGTCAGGATGCGGGCGCTCGAGGAAGTGATGCTCCCGCCCGAGCCGGCAGCCCGCACCCCCGATCCCGCCTTTGCAGGCCCGACCCTGTCCGCGGCCCAGTCTGCCGCCGCCGCCCACATGATCCGGGCCGTCAATGCGTCCGCCTTCGAGGCCATCCTCCTTGATGGTGTCACCGGATCAGGCAAGACCGAGACCTATTTCGAGGCCATCGCAGCCGCCCTCATGCGCGGCCGGCAGGCGCTCATCCTCCTGCCCGAAATCGCGCTCACCGTTCAGTTCCTCGACCGCTTCGCGCGCCGCTTCGGCACACGGCCGGCCGAGTGGCACTCCGACCTGACCCAGGCCCAGCGCCGCCGCGTCTGGCGCGGCGTGGCAGCCGGTGACGTGCGCGTGGTCGTTGGTGCCCGCTCGGCCCTGTTCCTCCCGTTCCGAGAGTTGGGCCTCGTCGTGGTCGACGAGGAACACGACACCGCCTTCAAGCAGGAAGAGGGCGTCGTCTACAACGCGCGCGACATGGCAGTGGTCCGCGCCCGCATGGAAGGCTGCCCCGTCGTGCTGAGTTCTGCTACCCCTTCGCTCGAGACGTGGGTCAACGCGGGGCAGGGGCGTTATGCGCGCCTGAAACTGGCCGAGCGTCACGGGACCGCAAGGCTTCCCGAGGCAACGCTGATCAACATGCGCAAGGAAGAGACGAAGGCAGGAGAGTATCTCTCGCCCTCGCTTTGTGCCGCGATCAACGAAACCCTGTCGCAGGGAGAGCAGGCGTTGCTCTTTCTCAATCGCCGGGGTTTTGCGCCGCTGACCCTCTGCAAGGCCTGCGGCCACAAGCTCGGCTGCCCGCGCTGCACCTCATGGCTGGTCGAACACCGCTATCGCCGGAAGCTTGTCTGCCACCATTGCGGCTACGAACGCGGCACGCCCGCCGCCTGTCCCCAGTGCAGCAACGCGGGCACATTCATCGCCTGCGGGCCGGGCGTCGAGCGCGTCGCCGAAGAGGTGCTCGCCAAGTTCCCCACCGCCCGCTCCGGCATCGCCTCCAGTGACACGATGGCCGGTCCCCGCCAGATCCAGGCCGCGATCGAGGCGATCGCCGCACACGAGGTCGACATCCTCGTCGGTACGCAGATCGTGGCGAAGGGGCACAACTTCCCGATGCTGACGCTCGTGGGCGTCATTGACGCCGACATCGGTCTCGAAGGCGCCGATCCCCGGGCGCGCGAGCGCACATTCCAGTTGCTGCATCAGGTCTCCGGGCGCGCCGGCCGGGCCGAGCGACCGGGCCGCGTGCTCATCCAGACCACCGATCCGTCCCATCCGGTACTCGTGGCCATGGCCTCTGGCGACCGCGATGCCTTCTACGCAGCTGAATGGGCAAAGCGTGAAGCAGCCGCACTCCCGCCCTTTGCGCGCCTCGCCGCCGTCATCCTGGCAAGCCGCAACGAGCAGGCCGTGAACACGTTCGCCGAGGAACTCGCTGGCCTCGCGCCCGAGGCGCGCGGTGTCCAGGTCTGGGGCCCGGCACCCGCACC
>JAGWXR010000172.1 GCA_018969785.1 Alphaproteobacteria bacterium | reverse complement strand
CGCGGCACCACTTGACGGCCCGCTCGCCCGCGGCCTGCACGGCCATGACGTCCATGCCATCCACCTCTTCGCCGGGAATGTTGAACGACACGCCGCGCCGGTGGAGATGGGTCACCGCGCTCGCGCGCTGCACCGAGGTGCCCATGGCGTACTGGTTGTTCTCGATGATGTAGATCACCGGCAATTTCCAGAGCGCTGCCATGTTGAAGCTCTCATAGACCTGCCCCTGGTTCGCCGCACCGTCCCCGAAATAGGTCAGGCACACGCGGTCATTGCCGCGGTACCAGTTCGCGAACGCAAGCCCCGTGCCCAGCGGCACCTGTGCGCCCACGATCCCGTGGCCGCCGAAGAAGTTCTTCTCGCGGCTGAACATGTGCATCGAGCCGCCCTTGCCCCGCGAATAGCCGCCGCTGCGCCCGGTGAGCTCGGCCATCACGCCGGCAGGATCCATTCCGCAGGCCAGCATGTGGCCATGGTCGCGATAGGCCGTGATGACCTGGTCACCCTCGCCGATCACCGCCTGCATCCCCACAACCACGGCTTCCTGCCCGATATAGAGATGGCAGAAACCGCCGATGAGGCCCATGCCGTAGAGCTGTCCGGCCTTCTCCTCGAAGCGGCGGATGAGCAGCATCTCCCGGTAGAAATGCAGCAAGGCGTCCTTGTCCAGCCGGGGCTTGGCTGGGGCACTGCTACGGGCGGTTGCGTCAGCCTTCGCCATGCGTTTGTCCGTCCTGAAACCTTGGAATTCCGGCCGATCCTCTAGCCTCCGGGGCCCGGGCACGCAAGCAAAGATCGCAAGCCCGCACCACCCTGCCGTGCTGCGCTGCAACAGAAAACCCCTGTCGCTTCAAGCTATTTCAGGATGACAACTTCATCTGCCTCGGTAAGCCCGAGGCGCGAGCGCGCCTGCTCTTCCAGCATGTCCTCGTCGACGCTTTCCGGCCGCATCAGGCTGACCCGGCGTTCCAGCGCCACCCGCTCCGCCGAGAGCTTCTGCAGTTCGGCCTGCTTTGCCTCCACGGCAGCCTGCAACCGCGACCAGCGCAGGAGCCCGTGGTTGCCGAACACCGCGAAGTAGGAGAAATAGCCGACAAGGGCCAGCACCAGGAGCGGAAAGCTCCAGCCACGCGTCACCCGTCGAAGAGTCAGCCTCTCGTCCATGGTGTCATGGGACCATGGGCCAACAGACAGGGTCAAGGTTTTTTGGGTTAAGCCGCATTAACGCTCGCCCCGCGCCAATACGGACCGCTTCGTCCGCGCAAAGGAGAGGCAACCAGCGCGCAAACCCGTTAGGATGAAAGCCATCGCGCTGCCACCAAGGCCAAGGCCCGAACGCATGGACTTGCAGGAATTCTATCCCCGCTTCTTCACGGCGCTCGTGCTCGGGCTCCTGCTTGGCATCGAGCGGGGCTGGAAGCAGCGCACCGAGGCCTCTGGCGAGCGCGAGGCGGGCATACGCACCTTCACGCTTGTCTCCTTGACCGGTTTCGCCGCGGGCCTGCTGTCCGGGACGCTAGGCCCCATCTTCCCGGCCATCATCGGTGCAGGCCTCCTCGCGCTCGTCGTCGCCAGCTACTTCAGCGATACGACCCGTCCCGAGGCCGACCGGGGAATGACAACGGAAGTGGCCCTGATGCTGACTTTCGTGCTGGGCGGGCTGTGCGCCGCCGGCGCGCTCGGCGAGGCCGCGATGATCGCAGTCATCGCCGTCGTGCTCCTCGACCAGAAGACCGTTCTCCACGACTTCCTGCGCAGCCTGCAGCATCTCGAGATAACAGCCGCGCTGAAACTGCTGGTGGTTGCTGTTGTGCTGCTGCCGATCCTTCCCGACCGCGGCTTCGGTCCGGGTGAGGTCCTGAACCCACATGAACTCTGCCGGGCGGTGGTGATCATCGCCGCGATGGGCCTTGCCGGCTATGCGGCGATCCGCGCGGTTGGTGCCCAGCGCGGCGCGCTGCTCATGGGGCTTTTTGGCGGCCTCGTTTCCTCGACCAGTGTCACCGTCAGCGCGGCCCGCGCCGCGA
The DNA here is from genome assembly GCA_018969785.1 of Alphaproteobacteria bacterium. Lineage (GTDB taxonomy): Bacteria > Pseudomonadota > Alphaproteobacteria > Micropepsales > Micropepsaceae > SZUA-430. The sequence continues at coordinate 1,460 of JAGWXR010000172.1, read as the reverse complement.
GCAGCGCGCCCGCCGCAACCCTGTCGCTCGCCGCCGCGATCGCCATCGCGCAGTCGATCATGTTCGCCCGCATCGCGGCCCTTGTGTACACGCTGAACCAGCCCCTCTTCGACATGGTGCTGCTGCCGCTGGTGCTGGGATGCATGGTCTCCATCATCGGCGCCGCAGTCCTTGTGATCCGCGCGCGCAGCGCCGACACGAATGCCACCTTCGAAGCCGGTTCAGCCGACTCGCTGGGCATCGCCGTGCGCTTCATCGCCTTCGTCGCCGCGATGCTGGTCTTTTCCCACTATGCCCGGCAATGGGCCGGCGATGCCGGCATGCTTCTCTCGGGCCTCGTCTCCGGCGCAGTCGATGTCGATGCTGCAACCGTATCGGCAAGCCGGCTGTCCAGCACCAGCGTTTCGACCACCACGCCGCTCGCAACGGCGGCCATGTCAATCGCCATCGCGATCCTCGCAAACAGCGTGGTGAAGTCGGGGATCGCCTTCAGGCTCGGCTCGCCGGCACTCGGGTGGCCCGCCGCAACCATCCTCGTCGCATCCGGAACGATCTCGATAGCCGCGGCGCTAGCACCCATTCTGATGGGTCCCTGATGACGCCGCAACGGCCGCTGAGGCAGCCGGTCACACCCGGGCGCGCGCCACGCGCCCTGGTCAGCGAAACTCTGCGCCAGCAAACTTCGCCGACGAACCGAGCTGCTCCTCGATGCGCAGCAACTGGTTGTACTTCGCTAGCCGGTCCGAACGCGACGCTGAACCGGTCTTGATGCGGCCGCAATTCGTGGCGACGGCAAGGTCGGCGATGGTGGTGTCCTCGGTTTCGCCCGAGCGATGCGACATGACGGCCTTGTAGCCCGCCTTGTGCGCCGTCTCGACAGCTTCCAGCGTCTCGGAGAGCGTGCCGATCTGGTTGACCTTGATCAGGATGGCATTTGCCGTCTTCTTCGCGATCCCTTCCCGCAGGCGTGCCGGATTGGTCACGAACAGGTCGTCACCAACCAGCTGCACCTTGGCGCCAATCGCGTCCGTGAGCCCCTTCCAGCCGGTCCAGTCATCTTCCGCCATGCCGTCCTCGATCGAGACGATCGGATAGCGCCGGCACAAATCCTCGTAGAACTTCACCATGCCCGCGGAATCAAGCTTCTTGCCTTCACCCTCAAGGTCATAGATCCCGTCATGGAAGAACTCGGTCGACGCCGGATCGAGTGCCAGCTTGACGTGTTCGCCCGGCCTGTAGCCGGCAGCCTCGATGGCCCGCATCACATAGCTCAGCGCCTCATCCGCCGACTTGAGGTTCGGCGCGAACCCACCCTCGTCACCCACGTTGGTGTTGTGGCCGGCGTCCTTGAGCGCCTTGCGCAGCGCATGGAACACCTCGGTCCCCATCCGCAGGGCCTCGCGGAAGGTCGGCGCGCCAACGGGCAGGATCATGAACTCCTGAAAGTCGATCGGGTTGTC
>JAGWXR010000020.1 GCA_018969785.1 Alphaproteobacteria bacterium | reverse complement strand
TTGGCCATGGTGAAGGTCTTGCCCGAACCCGTCACGCCCAGCAGGACCTGGTCGCGGTCGCCCGACCCTATGCCGGCCACCAGTTCGCGGATGGCACGGGGTTGGTCGCCTTTGGGTGTCAGGTCCGAAATGACCTCGAAACGCCGGCCACCCTCGGATTTCTGGGGGCGGCTTGGCCGATGCGGCACGAACGCTTCTGGCGGGGCGGGCGTCGCCGGGGCCTTGGCCGGTCGTTGCGGTTTGGAGCTTGAAGGCATGGCAAGGTTATAGGGCCTGCCCAGGCCCTTGTCATGACGGGTGCCGTTGCGGCTATTGACCGTCCGCGGGTGACGGCGCCTCGCGGGTTCGCGCCTGGCGCTCGAGGGCCTTGCGCTCGGCCTGCTGAAGCGGGAAGCGGATGTCATCGGGCTCGTAGACAACCGACGCACGCTCGATCGCCGTCGGCGCAGGCGTGCCCGAGGGGAAATAGTAAGATCCCATCAGCACGGTGGCTGTGGTTGCAACAAGCAGGGCGAATGTGATCTCGCGGTCCATCGCTCCATCGTCGGCATGACGCGTAAACAAAGTGCTAGCCCGGGCGGTCAAATCGTCGAAAAAGGCGGGTATTGCTACCACCACAGGGCCACGAGGGCTGCCTCGGCGAGAATGACTGTGCCAAGAAAGGACAGGAAGGCGACCTGCGCGCGGGGCTGGAGGAGGTCCCAGTTGCGGGCCTGCGCAAAGGCCTGGGTCGCCTCGGTGAGTGCGAGAAGGCCAAACGCGACCGCCAGGGCGCGCACGCCGCCCGTGCCGGCAAGGCCGATCCACGCCAGCATCCGGACGAGCACGTGATTGGCAAGATGGAGGCTGCGCTCAATGGCGATGGCCTGCCAGGTCGCCTTCTGGCGCGCCGCGGCCGACTGCTTTCCAAACCGGGCGGACAGTATGGCTGGCATGAGCGCCAGCAATTCCGCCAACCCCGCGCCGAGGGCGGCGACGAGAGCCTCGAGCCAACCTGCGCTCCAGAACCACAAGGCGAGCACAAAAAGGAGGAGTTCGCAGAGCGATGACCACAGGCCAGACAGGATGGCTGCGGCCCAGTCCTGCAGGACGGGCAGCTTGCTGCGCTGGACGTAATGGTCCGCGGTCACCTTCAGCACGATGGCGAGAACCCACGTTCCCGCGCCGAGCAGGAGCCAATACCAGAGCGACATGGGGGGACTATGTCTGCCCGGCGTGCCCGTGTCGAGGCATCCGCGTTCGTTGACCGGGCTTGTCCCCTGGCCTGCTGTCGGAGGATGACCGATCGGTAATGTTTTCGCGGCCGATCGGCGATCTGAAATCCTTTCGGGGTGAGGCGTTGGTGCCACCCTTCCGGCTGCAGGCTGGTGATAGTCTTCGACTTCAGGACAAGGCTTGTGCCCCGGCAGTGTTCGCACCTTGCACCGGGGCGGATGGTTGAGGACATGGTTCGAAACATTGTCATCGGTGTGGCCGCGCTCGTCGCGATCCTGGTCGGTGTATCCTTCCTGCTTCCGGCGACGGCCCATGTTGAACGCTCTGCCGTGATCAGGGCTTCCGCCGAAGAGGTCTTCGTCGTCATCAACGACCTGACCCGCTTCAGGGAGTGGGCTTCGTGGACCGAGACCGATCCTGCCATGTCGATCATGCTGTCGGGTCCGCCCACCGGCGTGGGCGCGCGCCTGTCATGGCGCAGCGAGACGCTGGGCAGCGGGACACTCGAGATCACCGAGAGCACGCCCTTCAAGGTCGTCGCGACGCGGCTCGACTTCGGGTCTGCGGGCGGCGGGAAGGGAACCTTGTCGCTCGTGCCCGTGGCGGGCGGCACCAGGGTCACCTGGGTGTTCGAGACGGACCTCGGCTTCAATCCGGTGCAGCGCTACATGGGGCTCATGATGGACACGTGGGTCGGCCCCGACTACGAGCGCGGCCTTGCGCGCCTGAAGGCGCTGGTTGAACCGGTTGCCGAGGGCAATGCGCCGGAGGAAACGGCGGATGCCGGGACCAGCGTGCTGGCACCCGACATGCTCACGCCGCAGGATGCGGATCCTGCAAAGGGTCCGGAGATCGTCAGCGTCACCGCACGCACCGTCATCCGGACAAGCGGCAGTGCCGCGCTTGCGGATGACACGGCGCTGTCGACGGCGCTGGGCGAGGCCTACAACAAGATCCTGTCGTTTGCCGAGCAGAACGGGCTTGAGGTCGGCGGCGGTGCGCCGCAGGCCGTCACGGTGTCCAACGAGAACGGTATCTGGAGCTTCGAGGCCGCCATGCCGCTCGCGGAGGCGCCCGAGGGGGAACTGATTGCCGTGGAGGGCGTCAGCATCGGCAAGAGCTATGCCGGGCGCGCGATCAAGCTCACGCACAAGGGGCCCTATTCGACCCTGAAGGAGTCCTACGAGCGGCTGCGTGCCTTTGCGCGCGAGAACAAGCTGAAGGAGAAGGGTGTCGCCTGGGAAGAGTACGTGGGCGATCCCGCCGAGATGGGTGACGACGCCCTGCTGACCAATGTCTACATCGCGGTCGAGTAGCCTCGCGGGCCTCAGCGCTGCTTGCAGTCTTCCGGTTCCTGCTGGCCTTCGAGGAGAAGGCGCGCGTTGGGTCCGTTGATCCAGAACACGGTCTGGCCGTCGGAGTACTTGCGTCCCTGGTCTGCGGGGACAAGTCGCAGCTTGATGTCGCTGCGGCGGGTTGCGAGCGTTATGTTCTTTCCGTCCTCGCCGACGGGTCGCACCACCACGCTGCCGGCATTGTCGCAAACGAAGGTCGCCGGCCGCGTGTTCATGATCGGCGGGGTGATCAGGGCAGAGGGGCCTGAGGGCGCGCTCTCGTCGTCAACGCAGGCCGTCAGCGACGTGAGCATCGCGATTGCTGCCAGGGCCACGAATTTCGACGATGGACGCACGGCGCACCTCCTGCATTTCTGAACGTCGGGAGAGTTAGCAGGTCGCCACGCAGAACGGCAAGCAAGGGGTTTTCCCTGCGGGTGGTCGGCTGCGGGCTTGCCCGCGTCAGCGCAGGCCAGCCTCGACGCGGATCCTGTCGATGGCTGCGCAGTAGGACTGGTGGTTGCCCTTGGCGCCAAAGCGGCTGCCGGCGTCGACGATGCGCGCGCCGATCTCGCCCAACCTGAACGGTGAGAGGCGACCGTCGGCTTCGGCGGCGTTCAGGTCATCGGCGAGGATGGACACCTTCACCGCCGCGTCCTGTGCGGTCGAGCACGAGCGTGCTACTGCGCGCTCACACGCAGAAAGTGCAACCGCTGCCGCGCACACCAGAACGACCCTGACCAGGTTCCTGTCGAACATGACGAAGCTTACCCATCCCCCGAACGCAATCCTGCACGAATTGGATCGGAAATGCCACCGTTTCGATGGCTCAGGAGCCGGGGGTGGGGGTGAAACTTTTTACAGGTCGCAGGTAGACGCGCCGGGTAAGCTTTCCGCCGGCGAAGAAATGGAAGGTCATGGTGTTGTCGCTGGGCTCGTATACAAAGAGTGGTGCTACCCCGCCCTTGCGTCTCAAGATGTTGTCGCTGAAGTCGATTTCACCGAGTTCTGCCGCCTTCCATTGGTCCGGCAGCGTCTGAAGCAGGGTCTCAGTGTTCTCAGCGCGCATCGCGTTGGACATGCCGGCGACCTCGAGGGACAGGGCGGTGGCGTAGATCGTGTTGCCCTCGTTGACCTGGAGGCGGACCGCAATGATCCAGTCGGTGTCCTCGAGGTAACCTTCCCAGCGGCCGACGGGGGCCTGCTGCTGGCTGCAAGCCGCCAGCAGGAAGAGGAAGGCACCGAGGAATGCTGACTTGTAGAGCGTCTTCATGTCGCCGCCCGCTGTTGGACCCGACTGCCATGAGTGTCAGGCACGAGGCACTAAGGAATGGTAAACCTACCTTAACAAATCCCATGCATCCGGGTGGCGCAATGCGCCATTCTCGTGCGCAGCCGGGACGAAACCGCTTTGTCCCGACCGCTTTCCAGGAGAAGGAGCCTTCCTACGTGAGCCGCCCGAACCCGCTTCCCCCCGGTTTCCTGTCCGTTGCCCTCGGGCGCATCAAGCCCTCGCCGACGATCGCGGTCTCGCAGAAGGCGCGGGACCTCGTCGCACAGGGTCGCGACGTGATCGGGCTTGCGGCGGGCGAGCCGGACTTTCCCACCCCCGACAACATCAAGCAGGCGGGCCTGCGTGCGATCGACCGCAACGAGACCCGCTACACGGCGGTCGAGGGCATCCCGGAGCTGCGGCGGGCCATTGCCGACAAGTTCCGGCGCGAGAACCGGCTCGACTATGCGCCGTCGCAGACGCTGGTGTCGCCCGGCGGCAAGGCGATCATCTTCAATGCGTTCATGGCGACGCTCAATCCGGGTGACGAGGTGATCATTCCGGCGCCCTACTGGGTGAGCTATCCCGACATCGTGCAGCTGTGCGGTGCGACACCTGTCATCGTCGAGACGACGCCGGCCAACGGGTTCCGCCTGTCGGCAGCGCAGCTGGCACAGGCCATCACGCCGCGCACGAAATGGCTGATGGTGAATGCGCCGTCAAACCCGACGGGTGCCGCCTATACGCAGGCACATCTTGCAGAGCTTGCGCAGGTGCTCCTCGACCACCCGCATGTCTGGGTCCTGACCGATGACATGTACGAGCACATCCTGTTCGACGGCTTCCGCTTTGCCACCATGGCCGAGGTCGAGCCGAAGCTGCATGCGCGCACGCTGACGATGAACGGCTGCTCGAAGGCCTATTCGATGACGGGCTGGCGCATCGGCTATTGCGCGGGGCCCGAGCCGCTCATCCGCGCGATGTCGGCGATCCAGTCACAGTCGACGACCATGGCCACGTCGGTCAGCCAGTGGGCGGCGGTCGAGGCGCTCAGCGGTCCGCAGGACTTCATCCCGGTGCGCGCTGCAAGCTTTGCGCGACGTCGGGACCTGGTCGTGTCGATGCTCAACCAGGCGCGCGGGCTCAACTGCCCGCGGCCCGAAGGTGCGTTCTATGTCTATCCGTCCTGCGCGGGGACGATCGGGCGCGTGGCGCCGTCGGGGCGGCGGATCGAGAATGACGAGGCGTTTGCCACCGAACTGCTCGAGGCCGAGGGGGTTGCGGTGGTGCACGGGGCAGCGTTCGGCCTGTCGCCCTATTTCCGCATCTCGTATGCGACCTCGGAACAGGTGCTGACCGAGGCGTGCACGCGTATCCAGCGTTTCTGCGCCAGCCTGACGTAGCGTATTTTTCGCTTGCGCCCCGGCGCGATCAGGCAGAACCTGTTTCCTGCCCGGTCGAGTGGGCGTGCCTTTTTTCGTGCTGGTTGCGCTCCCCCGGGCATTCAAGGGAGCAACTTCATGGCAGACAGGAATGGCAAGGGAGGTCATGGGCCGCGCTGCGTGGCCCTCGTCGGACCCCAGGGCTGCGGGAAAACCACGCTGCTCGAAAGCTTGTTGTGGGTGACCGGTGCTATCGGCCGCAAGGGAAGCCACGCGCAGAAGAACACGGTGGGAGACAGTTCCGCCGAGGCGCGGGAGCGGTGCATCAGCGTCGACGTGACGGCGGCGGCCACGACCTATCTCGGCGATCACTTCACGTTCCTCGACTGTCCCGGTTCGATCGAATTCCAGCAGGAGACGCTCAATGCGCTGGCCGGTGTCGACGCAGCCGTCGTGGTCGCGGATCCCGATCCGGCGAAGGCGGCGATGCTGCAGCCGCTGCTCAAGCGCCTCTCGGATCTTTCCATTCCGCACTTTCTGTTCGTCAACAAGATCGACAAGGCGCAGGGCCGCATCCGGGACCTGCTTGCCGCGCTGCAGCCTGCAAGCGCCAGGCCGCTGGTGCTGCGGCAGGTGCCCATCTGGCAGGGCGGCATTGTCACGGGCTTTGTCGATCTCGCGCTGGAGCGCGCGTTTGTCTATCGCGAGCATGCGGCCTCGGAGGTCATCGCGATCCCGTCGGACATGACGGACCGCGAGAAGGAGGCGCGCTACCAGATGCTGGAGAAGCTCGCCGACTATGATGACCACCTGATGGAGGAGCTGCTGTCCGACGTCGAGCCGCCGCGCGACGAGATTTTTGCGGATTTGTCGCGCGAGCTTGCCGAGGGCCTCATCGTGCCCGTGCTCATCGGGTCGGCGGAGCGGGACAACGGCGTGCGCCGGCTGATGAAGGCGCTGCGGCATGAGGTCCCTGATGTGACCCGGGCGGCGGCGCGGCAGGGACTTGCGGCGGCGGGCGACGATCCTGTGCTGCAGGTCATCAAGACAACGCACGGGACCGGCGGGAAGCTGTCGCTGGCGCGCGTCTTCCGCGGGATCCTCAAGGATGGCATGACGCTGACACGCGGTGATGGCGGCGAAGAGCGCGCGTCGGGACTGTTCTCGCTGACGGGCGAGAAGGCGACGAAGGTCCCGGCGGCGGCGGCAGGCGACCTTGTCGCGATCGGCCGGCTCGAGAAGACGCATACGGGTGATACGCTGTCGGCCCCACGGGCCGTGCGCGAATTGCGGCGGCCCGAGATGCTGGCCAGCGTCTACCGGCTGGCGATCCGGGCTGCGAACCGCAATGATGACGTCAAGCTGTCGGCGGCGATCGCGCGGCTCAAGGACGAGGATCCCGGCATCAGGTTCGAGCATGTTGCCGAGACGCACGAGGCGGTGCTGCAGGGGCAGGGCGAGGTTCACCTGAAGACGGCGCTGGCGCGGCTGGAGCGCAAGTTCGGGCTGAAGCTTGCGACGGCTGTGCCGCATGTGGGCTATCGCGAGACCATCCGCGCGAGGACCGAACAGCGCGGGCGGCACCGGAAACAGTCGGGCGGGCACGGTCAGTTCGGTGATGTCGTGCTTGTGATCGAGCCGATGCCGCGCGGCGGGGGCTTCGAGTTCAACGACCGCATCTCGGGCGGGGTGGTGCCGCGACAGTTCATTCCCTCGGTCGAGAAGGGCGTGCGGGAGTACATGAACAAGGGGCCGCTCGGTTTTCCCGTCGTGGATATCGCGGTCTCGCTGACCGATGGCAGTTTCCATGCCGTCGACTCCAGCGATGCGGCGTTCCAGATGGCGGCGCGCGTGGCGATGGCGGAGGGCATGGAGAAGTGCGCGCCGGTGCTGCTCGAGCCCATCATGGCGGTCGAGGTCCACACGCCTGCCGACCATACTTCGCGGATCAACCAGATCATCACCGGGCACCGGGGGCAGCTCCTGGGGTTCGACGGACGGCCGGACTGGCCGGGCTGGGATACGGTGCAAGCCCATATTCCTGAGGCCGAACTGCAGAATTTCATCATCGAATTGCGGTCGGCGACCCAGGGTGCCGCAACGTTCGTCTGCCGCTTTGACCACCTGAGCGAACTGACGGGCCGGCTTGCGGAACAGGCTGTCGCACGACGGGCAGAAGCCCACGCAGCCTGAATTCCCGTATAAGGGGGGGAGCTCGCTCCGTTCGCGGGGCCGGTTTCTGCTTGCTGTTCTCGTTTACGGGAGTTTCACCGTGCAAAGCCGACGCCTTTTCATGAGGTCGCTGCTGGCGACCGGTACGGCCCTTTCCCTCGCTCGCGCCGCCAAGGCCAGCCAGAAGGGCAAGACGTTCGAGGTCACGAAGAGCGATGCCGAATGGCGGCGGCTCCTGACGCCCCAGCAATACTACGTGCTGCGCGAGCATGGGACGGAGTATGCGGGGTCCAGTCCGCTCGACCGGGAGAAGCGTGCGGGTGTGTTCCACTGTGCGGGCTGCGACCTGCCGCTGTTCTCGTCGGACACCAAGTACGACAGCGGCACGGGCTGGCCGAGCTTCTGGCAACCGTTGCCGGATGCAATCGGGACCTCGATCGACCGCTCGTTCTTCACGGTGCGCACGGAGGTGCACTGCCGGCGGTGCGGTGGGCATCTTGGCCATGTGTTCAATGACGGACCGGCGCCGACAGGCCTTCGCTATTGCATGAATGGCGTGGCCATGAAGTTCAAACCGGCCAAGGCGTGAGGAAAGCATGTCAAAGATCTTCGTCGGACTTAATGTGCTGCTGGCCGTGGTCCTTGCCTTTCTCTTCGTCCCGTCGATCGTCAACGTTTCGTCGAGTGGCGCTGCCGCTGTGGCCGATCCGAAAGGTTCGCAGGTAGTGATCTTTGCGGGGGGCTGCTTCTGGTGCGTCGAGGCGGACTTCGACAAGGTGCCGGGCGTATTGTCGACGACCTCCGGCTATATCGGCGGGCGTGTGGCCAATCCGACCTATTCACAGGTGTCGAGCGGGTCGACGGGACACACCGAGGCCGTGCGGATCGTGTATGACCCGACCAAGGTAACGTTCGAGCGGCTGCTCTTCATCTTCTGGCGTACGATCGATCCCGTCACGAAAGACGCCCAGTTCTGCGATTATGGCACGCAGTACCGGACGGGCATCTTCGCGACGGGCGATGCGCAGTTGCAGGCGGCGCTGGCATCGCGGGCGGCTCTGGACAAATCGGGCCGGCTCAAGCGCCCGATCGTGACCGAGATCCTGCCGGCGGGGCCCTTCTATCCGGCGGAAGACTATCACCAGGACTATTACAAGAAGGAGCCGCTGCGCTACAATCTCTACCGTTTCAATTGCGGTCGCGATGCGCGGCTGGACGCGCTTTGGGGCGCTGAAGCGGGTGGCGGCACGCGCTGAGCGAAGGCGCACGCCTTCCGGGAGAACCTGATGTTTGCTGTCGAAGCCTTCTCCGGCACGAAGGAGGAGATGTACGAGGAACTGCTGCGGCAGGCGAAGGGCCTGCTCGCGGGCGAGCGTGACCTGATCGCCAATGCGGCCAACGTGTCGGCGCTGATCTGGCAGATCGTGCCTGACCTGAACTGGGCCGGGTTCTATTTCATGAAGCGGGGCGAGCTTGTGCTTGGTCCCTTCCAGGGCAAGCCTGCCTGCGTGCGGATCGCCGTCGGCAAGGGCGTGTGCGGGACTGCGGTCGCGCGGCGTGCCACGATGCTTGTCGAGGATGTCCATGCGTTTCCAGGGCACATCGCCTGCGATTCTGCATCAAACTCCGAACTGGTGGTGCCGCTTGTCCATGGGGGCCACGTGCATGGCGTGCTCGACCTCGACAGCCCCCGCCTGAAGCGCTTCGACGGGGTTGACCAGCGTGGCTTCGAGCAACTGGTTGCGCATTTCGTGGCGGCGACTGATTTCGACGTACACTGACCATCCCGGTGAGGTCGGCCGGACCGACTGGGGAGTACGGTCCGGCCTTTCACGCCTCACCCGCCAGGGCATAGGGGGACACCCGGGCGGTTTCCTGGAAGGGAGTTCCAGTGCCGGAGCAGGTTGGCTGCTTCTCAGGGGGAGATGGCCGCTCCGACAAAATCGAGATGGGTACGCATCGCCGGGTTGCCAAGAGGGGCTGCAAAAACTTTCGTTGCTAGAATTGCCACTCGCGCGCCTGTGAAACCATGAAGTCGCGGAACACGGCCACGCGCTTGGCGCCGCGCAACGTTTCGGGATAGCACAGGTGAACTTCGTATTTGGGTCCCGGGGTCTGCTCGAGGATGCGAATGAGTTGCGGATTGCCGTGGGCGATGTAGTCGGGCAGCGCGCCGATGCCAATGCCGCTCTCGATGGCCTTGCTCATGGCGATGATGTTGTTGACGTAAAGCGATGCCTCGCGGGGGCTCCCGGGCTTGCGACCGACTTCCGAGAGCCAGTTCACCTTTGCGATTTCGGGCGGCGCCTCGCCGTAGATGATGATGTGGTGGCCGTCGATGTCGGTGATGTCCACCGGCTTTCCCTTGCGCGACAGGTAGTCCTGGCTCGCGTAGACGTGATAGCCGACGTCGAACAGCTTGCGCTGTACGAGGTCAGCCTGCACGGGCTGGCGCATGCGCAGGGCAATGTCGGCCTCGCGGTGGCTGAGATCGAGCTCGCCGTCGTGCAGCAGGAGGTGCACCTTGATGTCGGGGTAGGCCTCGGCGAAGCGGCGCAGGCGTGGCGTCAGCCAGTAGGTGCCGATGCCGACTGTCGCGGTCACACGAAGTTCGCCGCGCGGGTCCTCGCGGCTGTTGAGAAGGTCTTCCTCGACAGCCGAGAGTTCCTCGAAGATGCGGGTCGTGGTCTGGAAGAGGCGCTCGCCCTGTTCGGTCCTGATCAGTCCCCTGGCATGGCGGATGAAGAGGGGGGTCTTCAGTTCGTCCTCGAGGGCGCTGATCTGGCGGCTGACGGCTGGCTGGCTGAGGCCTAGTTCCTCACCCGCATGGGTGAGGCTGCCCGCTCGTGCAACGGCGTGAAAGACGCGCAACCTGTCCAGATCCACGGGCATGGCTGCATCTACTCCGCGGCAGCCTTGACCTGCTGGTGGTGGGCGAGGAAACGCTCGGCCTCGAGTGCGGCCATGCAGCCCATGCCGGCTGCGGTGACGGCCTGGCGGAACACCTTGTCCTTCACGTCGCCTGCCGCGAAGACACCGGGAATGTTGGTTGCCGTCGAGTCGGGCGCGGTGCGGATATAGCCATCGGCATCCATGTCGACCTGGCCGCGGAACAGTTCGGTGGCCGGCGAATGGCCGATCGCCACGAACATCCCGTCGACCTTGAGGTCTGTGCTGGCGCCGGTCTTGATGTTCCTGAGCCTGATGCCCGTGACGGATTTCGGGTTGGCGCTGCCGAGGACCTCGTCAACGCCGGAGTCCCAGATCACCCTGATCTTGGGATTGGAGAACAGGCGCTGCTGCATCATCTTCTCGGCGCGCAGGCTGTCACGGCGGTGGACGAGGGTGACGGTGCTTGCGAAATTGGTGAGGAAAAGGGCTTCCTCGACGGCCGTGTTGCCGCCGCCGACGATTGCCACATCCTTGCCACGATAGAAGAAGCCGTCGCAGGTGGCGCAGGCCGAAACACCGTGTCCCTTGAAGTGCTCCTCCGAAGGAAGGCCCAGCCAGCGCGCCTGTGCGCCGGTGGCGATGATGAGCGTGTCGCAGGTGTAGATGTCGCCGCTGTCGCAGGACAGGCGGAAGGGACGCGCCTTCAGGTCGACGGAGATCACGATGTCGTTGACCATGCGGGTGCCGACATGCTCGGCCTGCGCCTTCATCTGGTCCATCAGCCAGGGGCCCTGGATCGTTTCGGCAAAGCCCGGATAATTCTCGACATCGGTCGTTATCGTGAGCTGGCCGCCGGGCTGGAGGCCTGCGATGAGCATGGGTTCCAGCATCGCGCGTGCGGCGTAGATCGCGGCCGTGTAGCCGGCGGGTCCTGACCCGATGATGATTACCTTGGCGTGCGCGGCTGCTGTCATTGATCTTCTTCCCCCGGGGTGGACGGCCATGGCGGCGGCATGGCGCTCATATAGGAAGGGTTCATTGCCCACCGCAATATGGGGGGCCGCGGCGATCCGGGAAAATCAAGGGAAGTTGACCAATTTGCCGCGTATCAGATCTGCGATTCTGGCGGTTTCTCTCAGTGGCTGGCAGGTCCAGTTTTCGATCCGTCCCGTGAAGATGCGCGCCACGCCAAGACCCACCAAACGTTCGACCAGACGGTCGAATTTCGGGTTGGTGCACTCAAGGGGCAGGATGTGCACCGGCTTTCCGGTTCCTGCAGCCTCGACCATCATGTTGGTCGAGTCCGAGGTAACGAGGATGGCGTCGGCGTGCGCCAGCATGCCGAAGAGGGGGTTGTCACCCGTTCCATCCCAGAGGAATGCATGCTTGGCGTTGAGCGCCTCGCGCAGGACCTGTGTCTGCTCGGCTCCCGTGCGGCGGGAGGTCGTAACCATCAACGAATAGCCCTGGTGCAACAGGCTGCGGAGCTGTTCGCCGAGCGCTTCTGCATCGGCCTTGTTGAACCGGTGGGCCTTCGACTTGCCGCCGACGAGGACGGTAACGCGCGGCGAGGGATAGGTCCTCGCGAGGTCGCTCCAGCGGCGGGCTGCAGCCTCGAGGGTTGCGGCGTTGATGCGATTGGGGCTGCCGATGATCGGCACGACGTTCTCCCCGACGAGTCCGTCGTGCTCCGGCGGCACGACAAGGTCGAAGACGTCCGTGGGTACGCGGGGGTCCTGCAGCTGCACGGTCATCGTGCGGTTGCCCGAGCGGCGCTTGATCTCGATGAGGAAGGGGATGCTGCGCCAGCCGCAGCCGATGACAAGCCGGGGCCAGGGTGGCTCGAGGCGCGAAGACCCGGTGGCGAGCGACATGAAGGGAAAGGGCCAGAGCGTGACCGGGAGCAGCGTCCAGGGCAGGCGCGGTGCCACGCGCTTGCTCTCGACGGGAAGGCCTACGGCCTCGGCAAGGCCCAGGCACTGGTTGAGCATGCCCGGCCTGCCGTCCGTCACGATCCAGGTTGCGTCTTTCAGGGCTGAATTATTCACAGAATTGCGCGGTCCTGAAATTTTATTGCTGGATCGGCCGTGAAAACGCTATACAACATGCGCGCGAAACAATCTTTCCCGGTTGGTCACCCATGCAGCGAAACAAGCTTGATGCCATTGACCGGCGCATTCTCCACGAATTGCAGGCGGACGGACGCATCACCAATGTCGAACTGTCCCAACGCGCGAAGATTTCGGCGCCGCCCTGTTTACGGCGGGTCCGCGGGCTTGAGCAAGACGGATTCATCCGCGGATACCATGCCGACCTCGACCCCAAGGCGCTTGGCTATGAGGTGACCGCGTTTGCCTTCGTGGGGCTGACGAGCCAGGCCGAGCCTGACCTGAAAGCCTTCGAAGAGCAGGTGCGGCAATGGCCGATCGTGCGCGAGTGCTACATGATGTCGGGCGAGGTGGACTTCGTCCTGAAGTGCGTCGCCCATGACCTCGGTGAGTGGCAGTCATTCGTGACGCAGACACTGACAGCGGCCCGCAGCGTGGCGTCAGTGAAGACGGCCCTGACCATCCGGGAGTCGAAGCGGGAACCGGGTGTGCCGGTTGACCTGCCGGAAGGCAGCTGACGCCCGGCCGCCGCAGGCGTGAAAAAGGGCAGCGGCATGCCGCTGCCCCCAAAGCCCGGGACTTTGCCAGAGCCTATTTGTATTCGACCTTCGAGATCTCGTAGGTGCGCCCGCCGGACGGCGTGTTGACCTCGACGGTGTCGCCCACGGACTTGCCGATCAGCGCGCGGGCGAGGGGCGAGGACAGCGAGATGCGGCCCTTCGAGAAGTCGGCCTCGATGTCGCCGACGATCTGGAACTTCGATTTCTGACCGGTATCCTCGTCCACGACCGATACGGTTGCGCCGAACTTGACCGTCTTGCCCGACAGCTTGGAGACGTCGATCACCTGGGCGCGCGAGACCTTGTCCTCGAGTTCCATGACGCGGCCTTCGATGAAGCTCTGGCGTTCCTTGGCCGAATGGTATTCAGCGTTTTCGGACAGGTCTCCGTGGGCACGGGCTTCCGAGATTGCCTTGATGATGGCGGGACGCTCGACCTGCTTGAGGTGCTTGATCTCCGCTTCGAGGGCTGCGAAGCCCTGCGCGGTCATGGGAATCTTTTCCATCGCCTGGTACTCGTCACTTTCCCGTCGCGCCAAGGGACAACAGAACTTGGCGGCCTTGGCGGCGCGACCGACCAAAGCCCCGGAACTTTCAAAGTGCTCGCTGAAGAACTGCAGCGCAGCCCGCGCCGGGGTACCGAACCCGCGGCTGACAGGACCAATATAGCAACACGTGGCCTGGTTTTCAAGGACAGAGGTAGCTGTGGGTTGTCCGAAAACCTTTATAATTCAATCAGTTAGTTTGCATAGGACTGTAGTGGGGCCACATCGAGCATGGTTGTCCTCAGGGCTGAGATGGACTGGACCGCAGCGGCAGCACCGGCGGCTGTCGTGTAATAGGGGATCTTCTGCATGAGCGCGGTGCGGCGGATGGAAAGGGAGTCCTTGAGCGCCTGTGCGCCCTCCGTCGTGTTGAAGACGAGTGCGATCGTGCCGTCCTTCATGGCGTCGACGACGTGGGGCCGGCCCTCGTAGACCTTGTTGATGCGGGCCACTTCGAGCCCGCTCTGCTGCAGGTGCGTGGCAGTGCCGCCGGTCGCCACGATGCGGAAGCCCATGGCGATGAGGTCCCGAACCGGCTTGAGGATTGCTTCCTTGTCGGCGTCACGCACGGAGACAAAGACGGTGCCCCCGGCGGGCAAGGCGATGCCGGCGGCAATCTGGCTTTTTGCAAAGGCGCGCTCGAAGTTCGAGTCGATGCCCATCACCTCGCCGGTCGATTTCATCTCGGGGCCAAGGACCACGTCGACGCCTGGAAAGCGCGCGAATGGCATCACGGCTTCCTTCACGGACATCTGGCGCGGCGTGCGTTCCTTCAGGCCCATGGAGGCCAGCGGTTCGCCGGCCATGACGCGCGAGGCAATTGCCGCAACGGGCACGCCCACGGCCTTTGCGACGAAGGGAACCGTGCGGCTGGCGCGCGGGTTGACCTCGAGGATGAAGATCTGGCCCGACTGGATGGCGAACTGGACGTTCATCAAGCCCACCACGTTCAGTTCGCGGGCGAGGGCCGATGTCTGGCGCTTGAGTTCGGCCACGGTTTCCGGTGACAGCGACCACGGCGGGATCGAGCAGGCGCTGTCGCCGGAGTGAACGCCGGCTTCCTCGATATGCTCCATGATGCCGGCCACGAAGACGCCGCTGGAATCTGCGATGGCATCGACGTCGACCTCGACAGCGTTGCGCAGGTACTGGTCGATGAGGACCGGGTCGTCGCCGGAAATCCTGAAAACGTCGGTCTGCAGCAGGGTCTCGCGCATGTGCTGCTCGTCGCGCACGATCGTCATGCCGCGTCCGCCGAGCACGAAGGAGGGGCGGATGACCACGGGATAGCCGACCTCGCGTGCAGCCTGGATGGCCTCATCCGTCGTCAGGGCCGTGCGGTTCATCGGCTGCTTCAGTCCGATCGTGTCGATCAGGGCCTGGAAACGCTTGCGGTCCTCGGCGATGTCGATCGCATCGGGCTGGGTGCCGAGGATGGGAATGCGCGCGGCCTCGAGGGCAGCTGCGAGCTTCAGGGGTGTCTGGCCGCCGAACTGGCAAATGACGCCAGCGACCTCGCCATTCGACTGCTCGGTGCGGATGAGTTCCACCACATCCTCGGCTGTCAGCGGTTCGAAGTAGAGACGGTCGGAGGTGTCGTAGTCGGTGGAAACGGTTTCGGGGTTGCAGTTGACCATGATGGTCTCGAAGCCCGACTTGGCAAGCGCGAAGGCTGCGTGGCAGCAGCAATAGTCGAACTCGATGCCCTGGCCGATGCGGTTGGGGCCGCCACCGAGGATGACGACCTTGCGCCGGCTCGTCGGTTCGCTTTCGCATTCGACCCTGCCGGCGGTCGGCACTTCGTAGGTCGAGTACATGTAGGGCGTGATGGCGCGGAACTCGGCGGCGCAGGTATCGATGCGCTTGAAGGCGGGCGTCACGCCAAGCCTGCGGCGCAGGCCCGAGACTTCGCTCTCGCGCTTGCCGACGAGCCGGGCGAGGCGGGCATCGGAGAAACCCATGGCCTTGATGTCGCGCAGGCCGTCGGCGTCTTCGGGCAGGCCCTGGGCGCGCAGTGTCTCCTCGGTGCGGACGATCTGCTCAATCTGCTCGAGGAACCAGGTGTCGACCTTCGAGGCTGCGTAAACCTCGGAAACCGCAAGGCCCATGCGGAAAGCCTGGGCGATGACGCGTATGCGGTCGGGGGTGGGGCGGGCGAGTGCGGCGATCACGGCGTTGCGGTCGTCGCCCGCGCCGAGGCCCGGGATCTCGATCTCGTCGAAGCCGGTGAGGCCTGTCTCGAGCGAGCGCAGGGCCTTCTGTACCGACTCGGCAAAGGTACGGCCGATGGCCATGGCCTCGCCCACGGACTTCATCGACGTCGTCAGCACCGGTTCGGCGCCGGGGAATTTCTCGAAGGCAAAGCGGGGGATCTTGGTGACCACGTAGTCGAGCGTGGGCTCGAAAGAGGCGGGCGTTGCCTTGGTGATGTCGTTGGTCAGTTCGTCGAGCGTGTAGCCCACCGCGAGGCGGGCGGCGACCTTGGCAATGGGGAAGCCTGTTGCCTTGGAGGCCAGAGCCGACGAGCGCGACACGCGCGGGTTCATCTCGATGACGACGAGGCGGCCGTCCTTCGGGTTGACGGCAAACTGCACGTTCGAGCCGCCGGTCTCGACACCGATCTCGCGCAGCACGGCGATGCTGGCGTTGCGCATGACCTGGTATTCCTTGTCGGTCAGCGTCAGTGCGGGGGCCACGGTGATCGAGTCACCCGTGTGGACGCCCATCGGGTCGATGTTCTCGATGGAGCAGATGATGATGCAGTTATCTGCGCGGTCGCGGACAACCTCCATCTCGAATTCCTTCCAGCCGAGGACGGATTCCTCGATCAGGACAGAGCCCACGGGGGAGGCGTCGATGCCGCGCTCAACGATCTCGACGAATTCCTCGCGGTTGTAGGCGATGCCGCCACCCTGTCCGCCCAGCGTGAACGAGGGGCGGATGATCGCGGGCAGGCCCACGTGCTCAAGGCCGGCGAGCGCCTCGTCGCGGGTTGTTGCGATACGCGAGCGGGGGCATTCCAGCCCGATGCGTTCCATGGCATCGCGGAACAGGAGGCGGTCCTCGGCCTTGGCAATAACATCGGGCTTCGCGCCGATCATCTCGATGTCGTATTTCTTCAGTAAGCCGAGACGGTCGAGGTCGAGGGCACAGTTCAGCGCGGTCTGTCCGCCCATCGTGGGCAGGACGGCGATGCGTGACTTGGGGTGCTCGCGCCGTTCACGTGCGATGATCTTCTCGACGAATTCCGGCGTGATCGGCTCGATGTATGTGGCGTCGGCGAGGTCCGGGTCTGTCATGATCGTCGCCGGGTTCGAATTCACCAGGACGATCCGGTAGCCCTCGGCGCGCAGCGCGCGGCAGGCTTGCACGCCGGAGTAGTCGAACTCGCAGGCCTGGCCGATCACGATGGGACCGGCGCCGATGATCAGGATGGTGTCGATGTCAGTTCTTCTGGGCATGGGTCAGACCATCAATGCGGCGCGCGTGATGCAATGCTGCCACTGTGTTTTAGGAGTTGATTAATCGGCGGGGCGTACGACGTGCGTGCAGCCAGATTATGCAGGGAACCGATCGCGAAGAGCTGCACAAGAAGAAGGTTCCCGCTCTCAAGCCTACGGTCATCTTCCGTGCGCTGGCGATCGCAAGAAGCCTCCGGGTCCTTGCGACGCCAGCTCTTTCTTGCTGCGTCCGCAGCGGAATTTCCGGGGTGCGCCAGGGTCATGTTCATGCGCCGCCTGCCAGTCCAGCCAGCTCGCGGGCGATGTTCTGGCGTGCGGCGCCGGCGTATTCGCCCTCGAAGATACCCGAGCGGAAGATCCGCTCGCGCGCCGTGGTTGCTTTCAGGAACGCGGTGCGGCCCGTGACCCAAGCGGCGTCATCGAGATGCGCGTATTCCGCCCTGACCTGGCGGGCGTAGCTGTCGTATTCGGCGGCCGGCGTGCCGAGGATTGCGATGTCGGCGTCGAGGAAGATGTCATCGTCATAGTCGCGCCCGCCGTCTGCGTGGTTGCGCGTGGCGAGGATCAGCTGGACGACATGGGAACGCAGCGCGGGACTGGCGCCGAGACTGTCGAGCTCCTTCATGGCGCGTTCGGCGCTGCGGGCCTCGTTGTCGCGACGGCGCGGGTCGTAGATGCTGTCGTGGTACCAGACGGCGAAGGCCAGCCGCGTGGGGTCGCCGATCTCGTCGGCATGCTTCTCGAGGCAGTCGAACAGCCAGGTCAGGTGCGCGAGGGTGTGATAGTGGCGGTGCGGCTCGCTGTAGGAGCGGCACAGGCTGTCGAATAGCGTGCCGACCAGCGGGGCCGAGAAATTGCCCAAGGTCTGCACGTGGGTGCGCCAGCGTGCCTTCAGGCCCTCGGTCCCGTGTCCGGTTGTCAACGCCGCTGCTCCATCGCCTTTGCGAAGCGGTCGAACAGGTACGCGCTGTCGTGCGGTCCCGGCGATGCCTCTGGGTGGTACTGGACCGAGAAAACCGGGCGGCCCTCAAGGGCGATGCCGCAGTTCGTTCCGTCAAAGAGGGAAATGTGTGTTTCGGTCACGCCCCGGGGCAGGGTTTGCGTGTCGACCGTGAAGCCGTGGTTCATCGAGACGATCTCGACCTTGCCGGTGGAGAGGTCCTTGACCGGGTGGTTTGCGCCGTGATGACCCTGCTTCATCTTGCGGGTGCGCGCGCCGAGCGCGAGCGCCAGCATCTGGTGGCCGAGGCAGATCCCGAAGACGGGAAGGCCCGAGTCGATTGCCTTGCGTATCACGGGGCAGGCGTAGGTGCCTGTCGCGGACGGGTCGCCGGGGCCATTGGACAGGACGATCCCGTCGGGCATGAGGCGCGCGATGTCATCCCAGGCCGTCATTGCCGGCACGACGGTGAGGCGTGCCCCGATCGATGACAGGCCGCGCAGGATGTTGAGCTTCACGCCGTAATCGATCACCACGACATGAAAGCGGTTGTCCTTGCCGGGAACGTAGCCTGCGTTCCATTGCCAGCGCTGTTCGTCGAGTGTCCAGTTCTGCCTTGCGGTGACCTCTCGCGCGAGGTCCATGCCCTCGAGGCCGGGCCATTCGCGCGCCTGCCGGCGCAGGGCGTCGAAGTCGAATTCGCCGGTGGGTTCGTGCGCAATGATGCCGTTGGGCATGCCCTGCTCGCGGATGCGGCGGGTCAGGGCGCGGGTGTCGATGCCGCCGAGGCCCACGATCCGGTTGCGCCTCAGCCAGATGTCGAGGTGCTGGGTGTTGCGGTAGTTCGAGGGGTTCGTGATGCCTGCCTTGACGATGAGGCCACGGGCGGCGGGCGTCGTGGTCTCTATGTCCTCGGGGTTGGTGCCGACATTGCCGACATGCGGGAACGTGAAGCATACGATCTGGGCGGCGTAGGAGGGGTCGGTAAGGATCTCCTGGTAGCCGGTCATGGCGGTGTTGAAGCAGACTTCGCCAACGGCGTGTCCCGTCGCGCCCAATCCCTCTCCCTCGAAAATCGAGCCGTCGGCGAGCACGAGCGCGCCCGTGATTCGTCTCCGCGAGCGGGCGGGGCCCTTCTCGCGGGGGGTGTTGGCAGGTTCCGTCATTTCCGAAAGCTCACGATTTTGCGGGATTTTGGCCGGGCGCCCCACAAATTCGCGGGACCATAGGAGACAGCATTTGCTGTCGTCAAGGAACGCAATTGTCCCAGTCCACAAGGCAGATCAGCCCTTCGCCTCAAAGGGTTGGGTGTGGGGTGGGCGAGCATGTATGTTCCCGGGTCTTTCCGGGATAGCGAGGACTGCAGATGCTGCGCGAGAAATTCAACGAGGCCCTCAAGGAAGCCATGCGGGCGAAAGATGCGCGCCGGGTCGGAACGCTGCGGCTCATCAATTCGGCGCTGAAGGACAAGGACATCGAGGCGCGGGGACTGGGCAAGGGCCCGCTCGGCGACGAAGAGATCCTCGCCCTGCTGCAGAAGATGATCAAGCAGCGCAACGACTCCATCGAGGCCTACGAGAAGGCGGGCCGTGCCGACCTCGTCGCGCAGGAGCAGGAAGAAAAGCAGATCATCGAGGCCTACCTGCCCCAGCAGATGGGGCCTGACGAGGTGAGGGCCGCGGTCAAGGCCATCATTGCGTCGACCGGGGCGTCGTCGGTCAAGGACATGGGCAAGGTCATGGGAGAGCTCAAGGCGAAGTTTGCGGGACGCATGGATTTCTCAAAGGCCAACGGCTTGGTGAAGGAACTGCTTTCGGGCGCCGGCGGCTGAGCCCATGCGCTTCACGCCGCGCTTCCTCGACGAGCTTCGTGACCGGTTGCGGATCACCGACTATGTCGGCCGCAAGGTGAAGCTTGTCAGGCGCGGTCGCAACCATACGGGACTATGTCCCTTCCACAACGAGAAGACGCCGTCGTTCTCGGTCAGCGAGGACAAGGGTTTCTATCACTGCTTCGGCTGCGGCGAGCACGGCAACGTCATCGACTTCGTCATGAAGACGGAGGGGCTTTCCTTCCCGGAGGCCGTGGAGCGGCTGGCCGGCGACGCCGGAATGGAACTGCCGCGGCGCGATCCGCGCGACGAGGCGCGCGAGAAGGTGCAGAAGTCGCTGCACGATGTCATGGAGATGGCGGCAGCCTTCTTCGAGGCGGAGCTGCGGGGTTCCCGCGGTTCGAAGGCGCGGGCGTATCTCGACGGGCGGCAACTTGGGGGGCCGATTGCGCAACGCTTCCGGCTGGGCTTCTCGCCGGACTCGCGGCATGCGCTGAAGGATCACCTCGCCGCGAAGGGCGTTTCGATCGAGGACATGGTCGAGGCGGGGCTCCTGGTCACGCCTGATGATGGTGGCGCGCCCTATGACCGCTTTCGCGGGCGCGTGATGTTTCCGATTTCGGACATGCGCGGGCGGATGATCGCCTTTGGCGGGCGCACGCTCGATCCGGACGGCAAGCCGAAATACCTCAATTCGCCGGAGACGCCCCTGTTCCGGAAGAGCACCGTCCTGTTCAACCTGGCATCCGCGCGCAAGGCAGTGGCCAAGGGTGCGCCGCTTGTCGCGGTCGAGGGCTATGTCGATGTCATTGCGCTGGTGGCTTCCGGGTTCGAGGGTGCTGTGGCGCCGCTCGGCACGGCGCTTACGGAGGATCACCTCGAGCAGATGTGGCGCATGGCGCCCGAACCCATCCTGTGCTTCGATGGCGACTCCGCCGGCATGAAGGCTGCACAGCGCAGCCTCGACCTAGCGCTGCCGCTGCTCAAGCCGGGGCAGTCGCTGCGGATGGCCTTGCTGCCCGGGGGGCAGGATCCGGATGACCTGCTCCGGGCGCGCGGTGCGCAGGCCATGCAGGAGGTCCTGAGTGCGGCGGTGCCGCTGGCCGACATGCTGTGGCGCCGGGAAATCGAGAGTGCCGACTTGTCCACGCCTGAGCGTCGGGCGGGGGCCGAGGTCAACCTGATGCGGCTTATCGACGGGATCGAGGACCTGCGTGTCAAGGAGCACTACCGGACCATCATGCGCGAGCGGCTCAAGGCGCTGTTCGCCCCGGTGCAGGTCCGGTGGGAGGGGGGAGATCGGGGCCGTTCG
>JAGWXR010000171.1 GCA_018969785.1 Alphaproteobacteria bacterium | reverse complement strand
CGGAGGTGCAGGCGCACCTGTTCGCGGCGCTCGACAGTCTCCTGTCGGCGCATGCAATCGCCTATCTCAAGTGGGACATGAACCGCGACGTGACAGGGCCCGGGCATCATGCGCATGTCCGCGGCGTGCACGCGCTGATCGATCGCCTGCGCGCCGCGCATCCGGCTGTGGAGATCGAGACCTGCGCCAGCGGTGGCGGGCGCTGCGATTACGGGATGCTCTCGCGGGCCGAGCGGGCCTGGGTTTCGGATTCCAACGATGCGCTCGACCGTTTCGACATCCAGCGCAACGCGAACCTGTTCCTGCCGCCGGAGGTGGCGGGCGTGCATGTCGGGCCTGCTGCCTGCCACATCACGGGGCGCAAACTGTCCCTTGATCTTCGGGCACATGTGGCGCTGTTCGGGCACATGGGGCTTGAGCTCGACCTCAGGACGCTGGACGAGGCGGGGCTTGCGCGCCTCTCGGCGCATATCGCGACCTACAAGGCGTTCCGCCCGCTGCTGCACAGCGGCCGCTGGTGGCGCATTGACCTGCCGGGCGATGACCACCTGGGCGTTGGTGTCACTGCTGCGGATGGCAGCGAGGCGCTCTGCCTCGTCGTGCGCACCGGGTCGAAGGCGCTTGGCCGCGGCACATGGCTGCGGGTGCCGGGGCTCGATCAACAGATCCTTTACCGTGTCGCCGCGCCTGGTCCCCACCCGGCGTCGGTCGAGCAATCACTGCCACCCGCGTTGCGTAGCGGCAACCTGAAACTTGGTGGGCGGGTTGCGGGGCAGCGGGGCATCCCGGTCTACCTCGCGCGGCCGGAAACATCATTGTTGCTCCACCTCAAGGCGGCCTGAGCGTTGTTGCCATAACGGGGACTGCACGCCATATTCCCCGGCGCACGCTTTTTGCCAAACCGGATCAACAACATGCCCAGCTACAAAGCCCCTGTTGACGATTATGATTTCCTGCTGTTCGACGTTCTCGAGATCGAGAAGTACAAGGATCTCCCGGGCTATGCGGAACTCGACCGTGCGACAGTGCGTGACGTGCTCGAGGGTGCGGGCAAGTTCGTGTCGGAGGTGCTGCAACCGCTGAACCAGGTCGGCGACGAAGAGGGATGCCACTTCGAGAACGGTGTCGTGCGTACCCCCAAAGGGTTCAAGGAGGCCTATCAGGCCTTCTGTGACTCGGGCTGGAACCGGCTGGGCGTGCCCGAGCAGTTCGGGGGCGCGGGTCTTCCGATCCTGATGACCTTTGCGGTGTCGGAGATGGGGGCATCGGCAAACCAGGCCTTCGCCATGTATCCCGGCCTCACGAGCGCTGCCTACGCTGCCCTGCTGGGAACGGGCGCCCCGTGGATGCGCGAGCACATCGCAACAAAGATGATTGCAGGCGAGTGGACGGGCACGATGTGCCTGACCGAGCCGCATTGCGGCACGGACCTGCGCCTCATGAAGACAAAGGCTGTCGAGCAGGCTGATGGCACGTATCGCATCCACGGGACCAAGATCTATATCTCGGGTGGCGACCATGACCTGACGGACAACATCATCCATATGGTCATCGCGAAGATCCCTGACGAGAACGGGAAGATCCACGACGACCTGTCGACCGTGAACTTCTTCATGGTGCCGAAATTCGTCGTCAGCGAGGACGGCAAGGTTGGCGCGCGCAACGCGGTCAACACGGGCTCGATCGAGAAGAAGATGGGCATCAAGGGCAGCGCGACCTGCGTGCTGAACTTCGACGGCGCGGTTGCCTGGCGGCTTGGCCCCAAGCCCCAGGCCAAGGGCACGGGTGACAAGAAGTCATCGTCGGAAGGCATGAAGGGCATGTTCGGCATGATGAATGCCGCCCGCATCGGCGTCGGCGTTCAGGGCGTTGCGGTTGCCGAGGTGGCCTACCAGAATGCCGTTGCCTACACGCGCGAGCGGCTTGTGGGCCGTTCGCTGACGGGCGCGAAGAACCCGGAACTGCCGGCCGATCCGCTGCTGGTGCATCCGGATGTGCGGCGCATGCTCCTGTTCGCGCGCGTGGCGGCGGAAGGCGGGCGTTCGCTTGCAGGGCTGATCACGTTCCTCATGGGCGTCGCGCAGAGCAACCGCCCGGATGCCGAGCGCCAGGAAGCCGCCGACATTGCAGACCTGCTGACGCCGGTCATCAAGGCGTTCTGCACGGACATGGGTTTTGACGCGGCCAACGCCGCGATGCAGTGCTTTGGCGGGCATGGTTATATCCGTTCGTACGGGATGGAGCAGTTCGTGCGCGACTCGCGCATCAACCAGACCTATGAGGGCGCGAATGGCGTGCAGGCGCTGGATCTCGTGGGGCGCAAGCTCTCGCGCAATGGCGGGCGGGCGCCCTTTGCCCTGTTCCGTGTCATTAGCGAGTTCCTGAACGCCCATGATGGCGATGACATGAAGCCCTATGTGGAGCCCGTGAAGGCGGGGCTTGCGCGACTGCAGGATGCCACGATGTGGCTTGCGCAGAACGGCATGAAGAACCCGGACAATGCGGGTGCCGCTTCGGTCGACTACCTGCGCATGTTCGGCATCGTCGTCGTCGGCTATCTCTGGGCACGACAGGCGGCTGTCGCCAAGGCGAAGCTCGCGGGTGGCCAGGGGAACAAGGCCTTCTACGAAGCCAAGCTTGTCTCGGCGCGCTACTGGATGGAGCGGTTGATGCCGGACACGATGTCGCTCAACGAGCGCATCAAGGCCGGTGCCGAGGGGCTGATGATGCTGGACGCGGCGAACTTCTGAGCCGAGTTACGGTGACAGTTTGGTTCCGACGACGGGGCCGTCACCGGCATTAACCATGTTTCAGGGTCTTGCACAAAGGCTGTGCAATTCACGCCGGAGGATGTTCAACCCTTCCGGTCTTGGCGGCGCATGAAGTCGATCATGGGGCCGGTGACGGCCTCGACGGCGCGGATGGGCATGTTGTGGCCCCAGCCCGGGACGATCACGAGCTCCGCGCCCCGGATGCAGGCGGCCGTGTGGTGGGCCGCCTCGGGCCTGATCAGGAGGTCGTCGGCGCCGTGGATCACGAGCGTTGGGCAGTCGATGCCCTTCAGCATTTCGGTGCGCGGGGGCGAGGCCATGATCGCTGCCCAGTGGCGCAGGGCCCCTTCGGGATAGTAGCTGCGGTCGTAGTTCATCGCGATGCGCGCGCGCAGCTCGTCCTGGTCTTCCGGAAAGCCGGGGCTGGCGTTGACGGCCCGCATCCTGAGGGTGTGGTCGATGACCGTCTCGCGGTCCTCGGCGGCGGGCTTGGACATCAGGGCGGCCTGCGCCTTTGGGTCGGAGCGCGGCAGCGACGGGTCGCTGGTCGTCGACATGAGCGAGATGAGGCTGCGTGTCCTGGCCGGATGGCGGATCGCCATCAGCTGGGCGATCATGCCGCCCATGGATGCGCCTGACACATGGACCGAGGTGAAGCCGAGGGCTGTGACCAGCGCTGCGGCATCATCTGCCATGTCGTTGAGCGTGTAGGGCACGTCGGGCTTGCGCCCCTCGGCCATCGCCCTGGCGTT
>JAGWXR010000170.1 GCA_018969785.1 Alphaproteobacteria bacterium | reverse complement strand
GCCAAGGCGCAGGCCAACGAGGCTGGCATCGAGGGAATTGCTGCGACGGGCGAGTACAAGAACCCCAGCAACACCTGGCCGAATGGCTGCCATGTGTGCGAGGTCGAGATCGATCCTGAGACGGGGGTCACGGAGATCGTGCGGTATACCGTGGTCGATGATTTCGGCACGATCATCAATCCGATGCTGGTTGCGGGCCAGGTGCATGGCGGCGTCGTGCAGGGCCTGGGACAGGCGATGGGCGAGGAAGCTGTCTATGACAACGAGACCGGCCAGCTGCTGACGGGCTCGTTCATGGATTACTGGATGCCGCGTGCGGACAACATGCCCTCGATCCAGTTCAAGATGAACGAGATCCCCTGCGCGACCAACCCCATGGGCGTGAAGGGTTGCGGGGAAGCGGGCACGGTTGGCGCCATGCCGGCCTATGTGAATGCCGTCGTCAATGCGCTGGCTTCGCGCGGGGTCCGGCACCTGGACATGCCGCTGACGCCGATGAAGGTGTGGAAGGCGGCTGCGGGTAGATTGCAGTAACGGACCGGGAATTCGGACGGCGGAGCGGCCCCCTTCCCCTGCGCCGCTTTCGCGTCGCAGGGACTTCCCCCTGAAGGGGGAAGAGACCCAACGCGCAGCCCGCAGACGAAGGGGGGATCAGAGGCTCTCGGGGGCCAGCGTCAGTTCGAGGCCGTCGAGGTCGTCCGTAAGCCGGATCTGGCAGGCCAGGCGCGAGTTGTCCTGGACGGCGACACCGAAGTCGAGCATGTCGACTTCCTGCTGCTGGGCCTGGGGCAGGCGATCCTGCCAGGCTTCGGCGACATAGACATGACATGTCGCACAGGCACAGGCGCCGCCGCACTCGGCGGCCATGGGCAGGTTCGCGTCGCGGATGACTTCCATCGCGGACCAGTCATCGCGGCCCTTCAGTTCGTGGACCGCACCCTTGCGGTCGGTGACGATCAGTTTCATGCCACACCCAGTTTCTTCTGCAGGCTCGAGGAGGAGGTCGTGTACTGGAAGCGGAGCTTCTCGTCCGGTCGGCAATAGCGGAAGGCCTGCTGCGCCATCAGCGCGCCTTCATGGAAGCCGGAGAGGATCAGCTTCAGCTTGCCGGGATAGGTGTTGATGTCGCCGATCGCAAAGATGCCGGGCACGTTGCTCTCGAAGGTGCCCGTATCGACCGGGATGAGGTTTTCATTCAGGTTGATGCCGAAGGTCGCGACGGGTCCGAGCTTCATCGTCAGGCCGAAGAACGGCAGGAGCGCATCACAGGGCAGCGTGAAGTCACCGCGCTCCTTGTTGTTGAGGGTGATGCCGCTCAAGGCACCGTCGGAACCCTGAAGCGCCTTGATGTTGGCGACGATGAATTCCATTTTTC
The DNA here is from genome assembly GCA_018969785.1 of Alphaproteobacteria bacterium. Taxonomy (GTDB): domain Bacteria; phylum Pseudomonadota; class Alphaproteobacteria; order Micropepsales; family Micropepsaceae; genus SZUA-430. The sequence goes on along the minus strand of JAGWXR010000170.1, from coordinate 2,189 downwards.
CCTCGGCGACCAGCGCGCGCATCTTGTTGACGCTGTCGGGAGCGGCGCGGAAGCCATCGCGGTGATGGACCAGAGTCAGCTTGCGCACGAGGGGCTGCAGGTTCAGCGTCCAGTCGAGGGCGGAGTCGCCGCCACCGGCAATCACCAGCGTGCGATCACGGAAGGTTTCCATGCGGCGAACGGCATAGAAGACGGACTTGCCTTCATAGGCCTCGATGCCGGCGATGGGCGGGCGCTTGGGCGTGAAGCTGCCGCCGCCGGCGGCGATCACGATGCAGCGCGCGGTGATGCGCGTGCCGGCGTCCGTGGTGACGGTCCAGCCGTTATCCGCCTTCTCGAGGCGTTCGGCCATCTGGCCAAGGTGATAGGTCGCGTTGAAGGGCTTGATCTGGTCCAGCAGACGGTCGGTGAGCCCCTGCCCCGTCACCTCGACGAGGCCCGGAATGTCGTAGATCGGCTTTTCCGGATAGAGCTCGGTGCACTGGCCGCCCGGCCGGTCGAGGATGTCGATGAGGTGGGCCTTGAGATCGAGCAGGCCCAGCTCGAACACGGCGAACAGGCCGGTCGGGCCTGCGCCGATGATGACCACGTCCGTCGTGTGCTCGGCTCCGGGAGGGGCAACCGCAATCGACATTTCACTTCTCTCTTTTGTAATTCGATCTATTGTGTATATTCTACATGTGAATAAGGGCTGGCGCCAGTGGCCTGACGGGGTTTCCACCCATGCGCACCCCTTGCGCGTCTGCATGACGCGTTGCCGCCCGGGTGACGACCCGCCATATCCGCAATTGGTCGGCGAAAGACAAGAGGGATGACTGCGATGAAAACGCACGAGGCTGACCACGACGTCGTGGCCGCAGGGGATTGCGCCAGCATGGCCGACGTCAGGCGCGAAATCGACCGTGTCGACCGCGCGCTGGTCCGGCTGCTTGCCGAGAGGCTCACCTATATCGAGCGCGCCGGGCACATCAAGCCTGTGCGCAGCGCGGTGCGCGATGAAGACCGCATTCGTGACGTGCTGGCCAAGGTGCGGGCCACCTGCCAGCAGGAAGGTTTCCCCTACACGATTGCCGAACCGGTGTGGCGCCAGCTGATGGAAGGCTGCATCGCGCACGAGTTCGTGGTGTTCGATGAGCGCCGCGAGGCGTGCGCCAAGGCTGCCAGCGCCTGAGAGGCTGTCCCCATGCATCGCAACGTGCTGTTCATCACCGCCGACCAGTGGCGCGGTGACTGCCTGTCCGCGCTCGGGCATCCGGTCGTTCGCACGCCGAACCTCGACCGGCTGGCGCGCGAGGGCGTGCTGTTTGGCCGCCACATCTGCAACACGGCGCCCTGCTCGCCGGCGCGCGCAACGCTGCACACGGGGCTCTACCAGCACAACCACCGCGTGGCGATGAACGGAACGCCGCTGGACCGGCGGCATACGAACTGGGCGCTCGAGGCGCGCGCGGCGGGGCATGATCCTTGCCTGATCGGCTATACGGACCAGACGCCCGATCCGCGCGACCTGCCCGCCGATGATCCCCGCCTGACGACCTATGAGAACGTGCTGCCGGGACTGAACCCGATCGCCCATGTGGGGATGGACCATCCCGGGCCGTGGGCCGAATATCTTCGTGCGCGCGGCTACACGCTGCCCGATCCCGAGCGGTTCGTCATCTGGATGCGCGAGAGTGGCCCGGACTACGAGGACGGTGCCGAGGCGCCGCGGCCATGGTCGATCCGGGCCGAAGACAACGACACCACATGGCATGTCGACCAGGCCATCGACTTCATCAGCGCGCGGCGCCACCAGCCTTTCATGTTGCACCTGTCACTGCTGCGGCCGCATCCGCCGTGGATCGCGTCGGAGCCGTGGAACCGGATGTATGATCCCCAGGGCGTGCCGGCCCCGTTGCGCGCCGAAAGCCGCGACGCCGAGGGAAAGCAGCATCCGTGGCTTGCACAGCATCTGTCGCACCCGTTACACGCGGCGCCGGATGACATGCGACAGCTGCAGCGCATGCGGGCGGTCTATTACGGGCTGATCAGCGAGGTCGATGCGGCGCTCGGGCGGCTGTTCGATCATCTGCGGCAGGAAGGGCTCTGGGACAAGACGCTGATTGTCTTCACGAGCGACCACGGCGAGCAGCTGGGCGACCACTGGATGCTGGGCAAGGCTGGTTACTTCGACCAGTCGTTCCATGTCC
>JAGWXR010000169.1 GCA_018969785.1 Alphaproteobacteria bacterium | reverse complement strand
TGGTGCCGGCCTAGCGGTTGCTGTTTGACTTGAGCACGAGGATCGACAGGTCCCTGTCGGGGCGGTAATCGGTCGCCTCGACCGTGAAGGTGGTCGGTCCTGTCTTGCGCACACCCGTGGCGCAGAACGACATCAGGTTGCCTGGCTCGCCCTTGTTGATGGTCAGCCGGAACCGGCGGATCGCGCCTTTCCACGTGTTTGCCGTCGTGAGCACGTAGTCGAGCACCATGCCGATGCCGCCGCCGCCGCGCCGGAGTGCCTGTTCCATGGCGCGCCGCGTGGTTGCGTCGATACAGTTCTCCGTGATGAGTTCGGGGGCGAACGAGAAGTGGTCCGGGCTCATCACGAAGCCCGAGGGGTGCGGCTTGTAGCGGTGCTGCACGCTGACGACGCGGCCGGGCGGGAAGACCTGCTGGCGCACGAAGATCGTCGACAGGAACCAGAGCGGGGTTTGCGCGCTGCGGTCCGGCGAATAGAGGCCACGGCGGATCCAGTCGGCCTTGCGGGGTGCGGGCAGGCGGGCCCAGGCGGAACGGATGGCGGCCGCATCGAAATTGAGCGGCATGCCGGCGGCGGTCAGTTCGGCCGTGACGTCGGTCGCATTGGAAAAGCGGAAGCGATCCTGTTTTGACCAGTCGGTGTTGCGCGGGAAGACGAAGGCCCTCACCACTGGCCGTGACTGGACGAGGTTGCCCTCGACGCGGGTCTCGAACTCCAGCAGCCTCACGTCCCGGACTTCGCTGAGGTCGTAGCCCGTTTCGGCGTCGAAATTGACCGATACCGGCAGGCCCGGCATCGGGAAGCCGATGACAGCGGTCACCGGGTTCGGGCTTTCGTTGAGAAACCTGTAGTCGACGCGCACCTGGTCGAGCGCGAGATAGAGGTCTTCCTCGAGCATGGCGATGTTGGCGGACTGCTGGAGGGTCAGGCCGCCGGCCGGTAGGCCCATGAAGCCATCATTGGCGACGGCAGGTGCTGACAGTGCAAGGCTTGTAGCGAGCGCAAGGGCGATGCGGCGCATGGAGATCTCCGTCTGGTTTCTCAGGCCGTCTTGCGCACGATAACGCTGCCCGCGGAATAGCCGGCGCCGAACGAACAGATCACGCCCACGCTGCCCTGGCCGAGGTCGGCGTTGTTCTGGTGGAAGGCAATGATCGAGCCGGCCGAGCTGGTGTTGGCGTAGGTATCGAGGATGACAGGCGCTTCGCCGGGTTTCGGATCGCGTCCGAGGACCTTGCGGGCGATGAAGTCGTTCATGTTGATGTTGGCCTGGTGCAGCCACAGGCGCGAGAGGCTCGCGGGCGAGATCCCCTCTTCCGCCATATGCGAGACGATCAGTTCCGCTACCATCGGCACGACCTCCTTGAAGACCTTGCGGCCCTCCTGGACGAAGAGCTTGTCGGTCTTGCCGATCCCTTCCGGTGCGGCGCGGTTCAGGAAGCCGAAGTTGTTGCGGATGTTGTTGGAGAACTGGGTCAGGAGCTTCGTGCCGATGATCTCCCAGGCATGAGGTGACCTTGTGGCGTCCGCGCGCTCGAGCACGATCGCGGTTGCCACGTCGCCAAAGATGAAGTGGCTGTCGCGATCACGGAAGTTCAGGTGCCCTGAGCAGATCTCGGGGCTGATGACGAGGGCGCGGGTCGCGTTGCCGGCACGGATCATGTCGGCGGCAGCCTGCATGCCGAAGGTTGCTGACGAACACGCCACGTTCATATCGAAGCCGAAGCCCGTGCAGCCCAGCGCGTCCTGGATCTCGATGGCGATCGCGGGATAGGCGCGCTGGAGGTTCGAGCAGGCGACCAGCACGCAGTCGATTTCCTGAGCGGTGCGGCCTGCCTGGGCCAGCGCCTGGCGTGCCGCGTTCACGCCCATCTCGGCGAGGACCGAGGGCTGATCGTTCGGGCGCTCCGGGATGCGGGGGCACATGATGTCGGGATCGAGGATGCCGGCCTTGTCCATCACGTAGCGTGACTTGATGCCGGAGGCCTTCACGATGAACTCGACGCTGGATTCGCTCTGGGCCTGGATCCGACCCTCGGCGATGGCCGCCGCGTTGTCGGCGTTGAACTTGCGGACCCAGGCGTTGAAGGAGGCGACGAGCTCCTCGTTGCTGATGGCGTTTGGCGGGGTAAAGAGCCCTGTCCCGCTGATCGCGATTGCCGTCACGTTAACCCTCGTCCACGCTGAATTCCCGAGGTGCGTGGTTTAGCCCATTGCGTGGCCGGGCGCATCCCCCCAATCTCCGGCCTCAATTCCGATCGGGGTACAACTTGGCGGCAGGCGGAAGGGCTCTGGTGCTGTTTTCCGGCGGGCAGGATTCTGCGACCTGCCTGGCATGGGCGCTTGCGCGCTTTTCCGAGGTCGAGACCATCGGCTTTGCCTATGGCCAGCGCCATGCTGTCGAGCTTGAGGTGCGCCAGCATTTCCTTGCGGGGCTGAGGTCGGCCTTCCCGGCCTGGGCGGCGCGCCTCGGGGCAGACCACATGCTGGACCTCGGGGTCATCGGGCAGATGGGTGAGACGGCGCTGACCGCGGATGTCGCCATCGAAATGGGGCGCAACGGCCTGCCGACGACCTTCGTTCCGGGGCGCAACATCCTGTTCTTCACGGCGGCGGCCGGGGTCGCCTATCGCCGGGGTCTTCGCCACCTCGTGGGTGGCATGTGCGAGACGGATTATTCCGGCTATCCGGACTGCCGGGACGACACGCTGAAGGCGCTGCAGGTTGCGCTGAACCTCGGGCTGGACAGCCGGTTTGTGGTCGAGACGCCGCTGATGTGGCTGGACAAGGCGGCGACGTGGACGCTGGCCGCGCAGCTTGGCGGCAAGGCGCTGGTCGACCTTGTCATCGAGCATACGCATTCCTGCTATCGGGGCGAGCGGGCGATCCGGCATGCCTGGGGGCATGGGTGTGGAACCTGCCCGGCCTGCGAACTGAGGGCTGGCGGCTGGAACCGGTATGTCGCCGGGGGCGGCATCCCATGAGCTATGCGGTCAAGGAGATGTTCTACACGCTGCAAGGCGAGGGTCTGCGTGCCGGACGTCCGGCGGTGTTCTGCCGCTTTGCGGGCTGCAACCTGTGGAGCGGGCGTGAGGAAGATCGCAGTGGCGCGCAGTGCACGTTCTGCGATACGGATTTCGTGGGCACGGACGGAAGTGGCGGTGGGCGTTTCGAGACGGCTCGCGCGCTGGCGCGGGCGATCGCTGTGCTCTGGCCCCTTGGCCAGGGGGGCGCGCCCTACGTCGTGTTCACGGGCGGGGAGCCCCTGCTCCAGCTCGATGCCGCGCTGATCGACGCGATGCATGCGGAAGGCTTTGAGATCGCGGTCGAGACCAATGGTACGATCGCGGCGCCTGCCGGGATCGACTGGATCTGTGTCAGCCCCAAGGCCGGGACCGTGCTGGTGCAGGACCATGGGCAGGAGCTCAAGCTCGTCTATCCGCAGCCGGGCGCGTTGCCCGAGCGTTTCGAGGGGCTTGAATTCGAGCATTTCCTTCTGCAACCGCTATGGGGCGCCCACACGCAGGAAAACATGCGTGCGGCGGCGCGCTATTGCATGGAACATCCGCGCTGGCG
>JAGWXR010000168.1 GCA_018969785.1 Alphaproteobacteria bacterium | reverse complement strand
CGTCCTTGCCGCGGCCGCCGGCCTCATCACGGCAGCCGATCACGCCAACGCCGTCTTTGCGGAAACAAACGAACCTGCCGCGTCGCAGCAGGACACGGCCTCCGCCGCCTGATCCCTCAGGCCAGCATCGTCACGGGGTTTTCAAGATAGCCCTTGAAGGCCTCCAGCCACGTCGCACCCAGCGCACCATCGATCACGCGATGATCGCAGGATAGCTGCACCGTCATGACGGTGGCCGGCACGATCGCCCCATTGCGCACGACAGGACGCCCCTCGCCCGCGCCAACCGCCAGGATAGCCGCATGCGGCGGATTGATGACGGCCGTGAAGTCGCGCACGCCATACATGCCCAGGTTCGAGATCGCGAAGGTTCCACCCTCGTACTCCGATGGCTTCAGCTTCTTCGCCTTGGCGCGAACCGCCAGGTCCTTCACCTCGTTGGAGATGGCCGCAAGGCTCTTGCTTTCCGCCTTCTGCACGATCGGCGTGATCAGCCCGAAGTCGAGCGCCACCGCAACGCCAATGTCAGCGTGGCGATGCTGCAGCAGCGCCGTCTCGGTCCAGCTGCAGTTCACGCCTGGCACGCGGATCAGCGCCAGCGCCGCCGCCTTCACGACGAAGTCGTTGACCGACACCTTGTAGGCGCCAGGCCCCTCGGCAGGTGCCTGCGCGTTGATCTGCTTGCGCACGTCCATCAGCGCATCGATCTGGCAGTCGACCTTGAGGTAGTAATGCGGGATGTCGCGCTTGGAGCTCGTCAGCCGCCGCGCAATCGTCTTGCGCATCGAGTCATGCGGCACCTCGACATAGCTGTCCTTGGCAAAGAACAGCCGCGCGTCCGGGCCGGCCGCGGGTGCTGCCGCAACGGCAACAGGCGCAGGCGCTGCAACCGGCTGCGGTCGCGCAGGCGCCGCAGCAGGCGTCGGCACGACCTTCGCCGCGCCACCCTTGAGCGCCGACTCGATGTCGGACTTCACGATGCGACCATGCGGGCCTGATCCGGCGACGCGGGCAAGCTCGACCCCGCCTTCGGCCGCAAGCCGCCGCGCGAGCGGCGAGGCATTCAACCGCGCCCCCTCCGGAGCACGGATGGCAGGCGCCCCAGCCGGGGCCTTCGTTGGCGCCACTGGCGCGGCGGGAGGCTTGGCGGCAACGGGTGCAGGTGCGGGCGCAGCCGTTGCGGGCTTGGCCGTGGCAGGCGCGGCCACGGCACCTTCTTCGCGCAACTGGGCAATGACCGTGTTGACCTTCACCGCCTCGGTACCCTCGGGCACGAGCAACGTCTCGACGACGCCCTCATCGACGGCCTCGACTTCCATCGTCGCCTTGTCGGTCTCAATCTCGGCAATCACATCGCCCGAGCGCACCTTGTCGCCGGGCTTCACGTGCCACTTGGCAAGCTTGCCCTCTTCCATCGTGGGCGAGAGCGCAGGCATCAGGATCGGCGTGGTCATGGCCGTGAGCTCCGGTAGCAGACGGCTTTGACCGCAGCGACGACTTCCTCGACCGATGGCAGCGCCAGCTTCTCGAGGTTGGCCGCATAGGGCATGGGCACATCCTTGCCCGTCACGCGCGCCGGTGGCGCATCCAGCCAGTCAAAGGCATGCTCCATCACCTGCGTCGCGATCTCCGAGGCGATGCCGCAGACCGGCCAGCACTCCTCGACCGTCACAATGCGGTTCGTCTTCTTGACCGAGGCAATCACGGTCTCGGTGTCGAGCGGCCGGAGAGACCGCAGGTCGATGAGCTCGACCGAGATGCCCTCGCGCGCCAGGATGTCGGCCGCCTGCAGCGCAAGCCCCACGCAGATCGAATAGCTGACCAGGGTCACGTCCGTTCCCGCCTGCACGACGCGGGCCTTGCCGATGGGCACGAGGTGATCGTCACCGACGGGAACCTCGAAGCTGCGCCCGTAGCAGATCTCGTTCTCCAGCACGATGACCGGATTGGGATCGCGGATCGCCGCCTTGAGCAACCCCTTGGCGTCCGCCGCGAAATAGGGCGTGACGACCTTGAGCCCCGGCACATGTGCGTACCACGCGCTGTAGTTCTGGCTGTGCTGTGCTGCCACGCGCGCTGCCGCGCCGTTCGGTCCGCGGAACACGATGGGACAGCCCATCTGGCCGCCCGACATGTAGAGCGTCTTTCCGGCCGAGTTGATGATCTGGTCGATCGCCTGCATCGCAAAGTTCCAGGTCATGAACTCAACGATCGGGCGCAACCCGGCAAAGGCGGCACCCACGCCAAGCCCTGCAAACCCCTGCTCCGTGATCGGCGTATCGATAACGCGCTTCGGACCGAATTCGTCAAGCAGCCCCTGGCTGACCTTGTAGGCCCCTTGGTACTGCCCGACCTCCTCGCCCATGAGGAAGACGTTCGGGTCGCGCCGCATCTCCTCGGCCATGGCCTCGCGCAGCGCCTCGCGCACGGTGATCGTGTGCATCTGCACGCCCGTCGCAACAGGCTCGGGTGCAGGTGCCACCGGGGCCGCGGAAGCAGTGGGCGCCACAGGGGCAGCCGGCCTTGCGGCTGGCGGCGGTGGTGCTGCAGCCTTCTTCTTTGCGGCCGGGACTTCGTCATCACCAGACAGCGTGGCGATCGGTGTATTGACCTTCACGCCCTCCGTGCCTTCCGGAACAAGCAGCTTGGCGACAATCCCCTCGTCGACCGCCTCGACCTCCATCGTGGCCTTGTCGGTTTCGATCTCGGCGATGACATCCCCCGAGGACACCTTGTCACCCTCCTTCACATGCCATTTGGCAAGCTTGCCCTCTTCCATCGTGGGAGAGAGCGCGGGCATCAGGATTTCGGTCGTCATCGTTCGGTCTCGCAGGATATCGGTCGCGTCACAGGTCCGCGCTAGACAGGCGTTGCCGTAATGACGGCCACGAACACCATGATCGTGCCAGCGATGCCGATCGCCCATGCGAGCGGCCGCACCTTTGGCAGTCCGGTCAGGTAGATCACGGCATGCGCCACGCGCGAATAGAAGAAGAGCTGTGCGCCCCACACCGTCAGGTCATTCGACACATTCAGGTGGGCGGCAATCAGCACCAGCGGCGCAAACAGCATGAGCCCTTCGCGGTGGTTGTCGACGCAGCGCTTCGTGCGCGCCTGCCAGGCCGAGGGCGGCTTCATGTCATCACGGTGACCTGCCATGACATCCATCCCCTGCGCCTGCACACCCGCCGTCGCCTGGATCACGATCAGCACGAAAAGCAGCGCAACCGACAATGCAAGCATCAAGAGTTCAATGGGCATGGCGTTCTCCTCGGGGACAGGGGTGGAAGGCGGTCAGTGAACAATGTCGGTCCAGAGCTCTGACGGATCCGGCTCGGGCGATGTCTGCGCGAATTCCGCAGCGTGGTTGACGATGCCGCGGATTTCCTTGTCGATTTCCTTGAGGGCTTCCTCGGTCGCAAGCCCGTTGTCGACAAGCAGCTGGCGCACGTGGTCGATCGGGTCGCTCTTCTCGCGGACCTGGTCCACTTCCTCGCGCGTGCGGTACTTCGCCGGGTCCGACATCGAGTGGCCACGATACCGATAGGTCTTCATTTCGAGGATATAGGGCCCCTTGCTCTCGCGGCACCACTTCACGGCTC
>JAGWXR010000019.1 GCA_018969785.1 Alphaproteobacteria bacterium | reverse complement strand
CCGCGGCCGCGGTCTGCGCGCTGATCCACTGTCGTACGCGCAGCGCCGTGCGTTCCCAGCCGGGTTCGCCGATCAGCCAGTGGCTGCTGTTCTCGATCTCGAGATAGTCCCCCCGGTCGCGATAGCGCCGTGCGATCGAGGCGACGGTGCGCGGCGGGTTCACCCGGTCGAAGGCACCGGCCACGCACAGCACGGGACACTTCACCCGCCGGGCTTCCACGTAGGTCGCCCGCCGCAGGTCCATCGGCCAATGCATGATCTCGAAGGTCGCAAGCCCGGATTCCGGCACGAAGCGCGAGAACACGTCCTCGCGCATGCGGGCCGGCAGCATGTCCAGGGCATGGCTCTCGGCAATCCAGGCCTCCGGCCGCAGCGGCTTGTTCCAGAATTGCCCGGCAAGATAGAGCCCTTGCGCCGACATGATTTCCCAAGGTGTTGTCGGTAGCGTGCCCCAGGGCGCCGATGGCGCCAGCAGGACGAGGCCCCGCACGGGAACGCGCTGCGCGACCATCTGCGCGACCAGCCCGCCCATCGAATGCCCGATCAGCACCGGCGGCTCATCCAGTTCACGCACGAGCGCCTCGATGTCATCGGCATAGTCAAGCATGCTCGTCGTGCCGAGCTCGCGCGGCGCACGCGTCCCCTGCACGCCATCGTGATGGCGCAGCGTCGGCACGCTGACCCGATCGCCGTGCGCGGCAAACAGCTGCGCATAGCCCTCGAAGGCCCATGCGCCGCAGAAGGCGCCGTGGATCATCACAATGTTTGTCTGGGACGACAAGGAAGGGGGCCTCGCGGACGTAATGCGGTCAGGACGGGTGGGCGAGGTGGCGGAACGCCTCCACCACTTGACGATAGACATCGCGCTTGAAGGGAACAATCAGTTCCACGAGTTCGTCAACCGGTACCCAGCGAAAGGCGTCGAATTCCTGCGGCTGGTGTTGCGCCAGGTTGATGTCCTTGTCTGTCCCGAGGAAGCGAAGGGCAAACCATTTCTGCGTCTGCCCGCGATACTTGCCTTTCAGGGCAATCCCCAGGGCGTCGGCTGGAAGGTCATAGGTGAACCAGCCGGGCGCTTCGGCCAGCACGTCAACCTTGGTGATCCCTGTCTCCTCGGCCAGTTCCCGCAACGCCGCCTCCCGAAGGTCTTCGCCATCATCGATGCCACCCTGGGGCATCTGCCACGACTCGTTGGCTTCGAAATGGATCCGCCGGCCGACGAACACATGCCCGTCCCGGTTCAGGACCATCATGCCGACACAGCGGCGATACGGCATCTTCGATGGGTCCGGGCGCATCAAGGATGCGGACCCGTGTGCGCGTCTGCATCATGGGCAGGCGCCTTCCCACCCGGGCGCGGCCGCGGCGCAGGGCGGCTTATCTCGGTGTCATCCGACCGTCGCAGGGCAGGGGGCCGGGCTTCCGGCGTGCCACGTGCCTCGGCCTTGGAAGGCGCAGGCGCGGGCTTGTCGACCCCCGGCGCCAGCAGCGCCGACACCGGCACCAGCGCAATGCCCTTCTTTTCGAGCTCGTTCGCCCATGTCGCGATCTGCCCGATCGTGCCGGGATAGCTTCCGGCAACGCCGATGGCACTTCCCCGTTGCATGGCCAGCTTCTCCAGCGCCGCCAGCGAGTCTGCGATCGTTTCCTGCGAGGGGCTCGCATCGACGCGCAGGTTCGCCCGCGCAAAGTTTGTTCCCGTTCGCGTGGCTTCGTCACGTGCCACCGACTGGTCCGAAACCGCGCTGTCGAGGAAATAGACGCCGCGCTTCCCGACCGCGTCCAGAAGAAGCCCTGTATCCTTCGAACTGGACAGGAACTTGCCACCCTCCACGCTGACGAGGCCCGCATAGCCCGTGAATCGCGACAGGACCCACCGCAATCGGTCGCCGTTCATCTTGCTGGAGGCTCCGGCGATCAGCGTGTTCTGGCCCGGATCATTGTTTGGAAAGTCATAGGGCTCGAGCGGCAGCTCCATCACCACCTCATTGCCATTCCCGCGCGCAGCCGAGACAAGCCCCTGCAGTTCCCGTCCGTAGGGCGAGAACCCGAGCGTTGCCCCGGGCGGCAGCGTGTCGATCGCCGCCATCGAAGTGGCCTGGTTCAGTCCGAGCCCCGTGACCACGATCGCGATGCGCGGGCGGATCTCCTTGGTGTCTGTCTTCCGCGAATAGGTCGACAGGGGTGTCCGGCCATCTGCGGCGATGCGGGGCAGCGGGCCCTCGTCTGTCATTTCGATCAGATGCGGGTCGCTGATGACGGCGCCATTGGCTGCAATCAGGGACCCGGCAACGGTGGCACCGGATGTTCCCCCGCTGCCAGGATCAAGCAGGCCGGTGGAAGGCTTCTTGGGCGCCCCGTCAAGCTTCAGGCGGATGACCGTGGAAACCGTTGCGGTATCCGGCGAGGCCGCTGGCAGCAGGCTCACGCCCAGGAACAGAAGCACCACGCCCAGTGTCACGCCGATCGTGATCACGACACGCCGGGGCAGGGCACGCACGCTCCCGATCACGCGCGATGCATTCTGCGTGACAAAGACCGGCAACGGCAGCCGCGGCAGTTTCATGGCGCGCCCGATGGACAGAAGAAGGCCCTGGAGGGGTTGATTCCCCTACAGGGCCTTATATCAAGTCACAGGTCAGTAAGTGTTTAATTTGCCTTCGGAGCCGGCGGCTTGGCAGGAGCCGGCTTGTCGGCAGCCGAGACGACCTCCTGCCCACGGAGCAGCCGCAGCGCATAGGTCATCTGGAAGTCGTCGAACTTCTCGCCGGGCTTCGGCCGGGCCCTCGGACCGACATGCGGCTTGCGCCCGCCTTCCTGGCCGTCAAGGTGCTTCGGCAGGCTGGCCTCGGACATGCGCTGGTTTGCCTCTGCCTCGCTGTCGGACTCTGCCGTCTGCTCGACCAGGATGTCAGGATCGATGCCCGTGGCCTGGATCGACCGGCCCGACGGCGTGTAGTACTTGGCCGTCGTCAGCCTGAGCGCCCCGTCCATGCCGCCCGACAGCGGGATCACGGTCTGCACCGAGCCCTTGCCGAACGAACGCGTGCCGATGATGCGCGCGCGGCGGTGGTCCTGGAGCGCACCAGCCACGATTTCCGAAGCCGAGGCCGAACCCTCGTTGATGAGGACGACAACCGGAACGCCCGGGAAGATCTGCCCCGCGCGTGCGCCATAGCGCTGTGTGTCGCTGGCGCGGCGGCCACGCGTGGAAACGACCTCGCCGGCGTCGAGGAACGCGTCGGACACGGCAATCGCCTGATCCAGCAGCCCGCCCGGATTGTTGCGCAGGTCAAGAACCACGCCCTTCAGGCGCGGCCCGATCTTGGCCTTCGTCTGCTGCAGCGCCTTCTCGATGCCTTCCTCGGTCTGCTCGGTGAAGGTCGTGATGCGGATGACAGCGACATCGCCCTCAGCCTTGAAGCGCACGCTCTCCACCAGGATGATGGCGCGGGTGATCACGAAGTCGAGCGGCTTCTTCTCGCCCTTGCGCAGGACCTGGATCTTGATCTGCGAATTCACGGGGCCGCGCATCTTGTCGACGGCCTCCGAGAGCGTCATGCCCTGGATCGTGATGCCGTCGATGCTGGCGATCAGGTCTCCGCTGCGGATGCCCGCGCGCGCGGCCGGGGTGCCGTCCATGGGGGCGATGACCTTCACGAGGCCATCCTCCATCGTCACCTCGAGCCCCAGCCCGCCATACTCGCCGCGCGTGACGACCTGCATGTCCGAGAAGCTCTTCGGATTGAGGTAGTTCGAGTGCGGGTCAAGCCCGGACAGCATGCCATTGATCGCATCCTCGACCAGTTCAGCATCCTTCGTCTCGCGCACATAGTCGTTCTTCACGCGCTCGAAGGCATCACCGAAGAGATTGAGCTGGCGATAGGTGTCCGGACCTGCAACCGCCTGCGTGAGCACGATGGTCGCGGCTGCACCGCCAATGGCGGACACGACAGCCAGAGCAAATTTCTTCATGGATTAACCGCTTACCCTTTCTTTCAGCGAAGCGAACCAAGGTACCGGATCAACCGGGGCATCATTGCGGCGAAACTCGATATAGAGCCGTTGGCTGGTCTCTCCCGGAACGCCGCGCAGGCCCGAGCGGATCGCACCCCGTGCACCCCCCGACATTCCCATGCGCCCGAGAGGCTCACCCGCCAACACCACTTGTCCTACCACCCCGTTGATATCGGTAAGCCCAGCCAGAACGATATGATAGCCACCCTCGGCTGAAATGATCAACATCTGCCCATACCCGCGGAACGCGCCGGCGAACATTATTTTCCCGTCGCACGGAGATGTGACCGTGGATCCGTCGAGGGTCTCGAGGTAAATGCCGCGCAAATGCCCGCCGCTGCCGTCCGGTCCCCCAAAACGGGACACAAGCTGGCCGTTGGCCGGCCAGCGCAGACGCCCCCGGAGCCGGTCAAGCGGAACAACCCGCGGTGCCCCGGCCGAGGCAATCCGGTCGATGATCGCCGGACCCTGGCCCCTGATGCGCGGCCGGCTGTCCTCTTCCCGAAGGCTATCAAGCAGGGCCTTCAGGTCCTGCGCCTGCTCGCCCAGCGCCTGAACCCGGTCCTGTGTCGCATCAAGGTTTTCCAGGGTCTGGCGCATCAGCGCGCGCCGCTGGGACAGCAGTTGCGTCAGCGCATTTCGGTCCTTGTCCAGCGCGCCGACGGCAGCCGCCAGCTTCAGCCGTTCGTCCGCAGCCTGCTTGCGCAGCGCGCGCAGGGAATCCAGCCGCCGGCTCAGGTCCATCGCCTTGGCCTGCGCCCCCGGCACGACCGCCGACAGAAGCATCGCCGACCTTGCGGCGGCCGTCGCATTGTCTGGCCTGATGATGAGCGCGGGCGGCGGCTCGCGGCCCATGCGCTGCAGCACCGCAAGCAGCATCCCCAGCTTCTCCCGCTCCGATTGCAGCCGGCCGACGGCGGCCGCCTCCTGCGTTTCGAGCCCTGCAAGCCGCTGCTCGACCGCACTCAGGTCCCGTTCCCGGGCCTGCGCGTTTCCGGCCGCGACGATGATGCGCTGGCGCAGCGTCTCCTGCTCGCGCTGCAACTGCGCGGCCGAGCGCCGGTAGCGGTCGATCTGCGTGCGCCCGTCGCGCATCTGCGTCTCGAGTTCGTCCAGCTTCTCGTTCGGGTTGGTCAGCGTCTGTGCCGCCGGCGGCAGCGCGAGCGCCAGCGCAAGCAGCAGGCCGGTCGCAGCCAGTTTTCCTCCGGCAAGGCCCGTCATTGTCCCGCCCCGGGGGCAGGCAGGGCAAGGCTCATGCGGGAAATACGGCAACGCAACGACAAGGGGCCCCGAATCGGTCAGGTTGATCGACGGGAGGGAAGTCAGCCCTTTTTTGTCTGGTTTGCAACCGATTGGATGCGCGCCTGCACATCTGCGGGATCCCCCACATAGGACGTGGTCTTCGCAAGCCCGTCCGCATCAAGCGTATAGATCTTGGGCAGGCCCGTGGGGATGTTCACGGCCTCGATCTCCGCCTCGCTCATTCGCTCCAGGTGCTTGAGTAGCGCGCGCAGCGAGTTTCCGTGCGCGGCAACAAGCACCCGCTTGCCGGAACGTACAAGAGGCAGGATCTCGCTCAACCAGAAGGGGAGCACGCGATCCGATACATCCTTGAGGCTCTCCCCGCGGGGAAGCATCGCCTCGGGCACGCCGGCATAGCGCGCGTCGAACTTGGGATAGTCGGGATCGGTCAAGGCAACGAAGGGCGGCTGCACCGCATAGCCCCGTCGCCACTTGTTCACCTGCTCGGCGCCGAATTTTTCGACAGCCTCGATCTTGTTCTTGCCCTGCAGCGCGCCGTAGTGGCGCTCGTTGAGCTCCCAGTGCTTGCGCACGGGGATCCACATCAGGTCCATCTCCTCGAGCACCAGCCACAGCGTCTTGATCGCCCGGCTCTGCAGCGAGGTGAAGGCGATGTCGAAGTGGAAGCCTTCCTGCTTCAGGAGCCGCCCCGATGCACGCGCCTCGCTGACGCCCTGGTCCGACAGCGGACTGTCGCGCCAGCCCGTGAAGATGTTCTGCCGGTTCGCCTCGCTCTGGCCGTGGCGGATGATCGCGAAATCGAACTGCGGACGCTTGCTCATGGAAGGAACCCGGAAAGGCAGGGCAGGCCAGCGGGGCGCTGCGGGGAATGGGCAGGGGGGCTGAAGGCTCTCGGGCCTTTCTGCCCCCCGGCCGGGGTTTCAGTCTCAGACGCGCTCGATGATGATCGCAGGCGCCATGCCGCCGGCGGCGCACATCGTCACCAGCCCGCGCTTCAGGTCGCGCCGCTCAAGCTCATCGACCATTGTGCCGATCAGGATCGACCCCGTGGCGCCGATCGGATGGCCCAGCGCCATCGCACCGCCATTCACGTTGACCTTGTTCCGGTCAAGCTTCAGGTCGCGGATGAACTTCTCGGCCACCACGGCAAAGGCCTCGTTGATTTCCCACAGGTCGATGTCCTCGATCTTCAGGCCCGCCTTGTCGAGCACCTTGCGCGCGGCCGGAACCGGCGCGTTCAGCATCAGGGTTGGGCTGTCGCCCATGTTCGCCCACGCCACGATGCGCGCCCGCGGCTTGAGCCCGTTCTTCTTGGCGTATGACGGCGACGCAAGCAGCAGCGCGGCCGCGCCATCGACAACCCCTGATGAATTGCCGGCATGGTGCATGTGCTTGATCTTGAGGTCCGGATAGACCTGCCTGATCAGCCCGCCCAGCGTCGTGCCCTTGTCATCGAACGGGAACTCCGCCATCGCCTCGAACGAAGGCTTCAGCGCCAGCAGGCCTTCCAGCGTCGTCTGCGGACGCGGGAATTCCTCGCGGTCCAGCGCCAGCGTCCCGTCTTCCTTGTAGACCGGCACCAGGCTCTTCTTGAAGTGGTTGCCCTTGATCGCTGCGTCCGCACGCTGCTGGCTGACAAGCGCAAGCTCGTCCAGCGCCTGCCGCGAAATGCCCTCGAGCGTCGCGATCGCATCGGCGCACACGCCCTGGTGCGATTGCGGATGACGCGCCCTCAGGCGCAGGTTGCCCGCGTCCATCAGCATGGGCCCCGCCTTCGGGTCCGCCGACGACGACGTGTACGACATCATCTCGGTGCCCCCGGCGATCACGAGGTCTTCCATGCCCGAGAGGATGGCGGACGCCGCAATGTTGACCGCCGTGATGCCTGAGCCGCAGAAACGGTCGAGCGTCATGCCCGAGGCCTTGGTGGAATAGCCGGCGTCCAGCGCAGCCATGCGCCCCATGTCCATGCCCTGCTTGCCGCGCTGCGAGGACGTGCCCCACACGATGTCGTCGACCTCTTCGGTCTTCAGGTTGTTGCGCTCGGCGATCGCCTTGAGCACGGTCGCGGCAAGCTGCTGCGGATGGATGTCGGCAAGGGCGCCCTTGCCAACCTTGCCGATGCCGCGCGGCGTGCGGCAGGCGTCGATGATATAGGCCTCGGCCATGAGGAAGCTCCAGTCTGTGGGTGGAAAGATGACGATATTGCCTGAAATTCGCGCGTTACGAAGGGCCTGTCAAACGGATCCCGCGCCGCCGCGGCGTCGGCGCCAGGGTGCGATTTGCCTCAGGCCCGGTGATAGGGGTGTCCGGCCAGGATCGTGACCGCGCGATAGAGCTGCTCGGCCAGCATGGTGCGCACGAGCAGGTGCGGCCAGGTCTGCACCCCAAGCGCAATCGTGGTCCGGGCGCGCGTGCGCACACTGTCGGGAAGCCCGTCGCTGCCGCCGATGACGAAGGTCACGCGTGGCTCGCCCGCATCCCGCCACGCCGCCAGCGTCTGCGCGAACGCCACGCTGCCCAGCGACTTGCCATGCTCATCGAGCGCAACGCCGAGGCCCTCGAAGGCAAACGCACTCTCCTTGCGTTCGTCAGCCTCGCGCAAGCCGAATGTCGAAAACCCGAGGCTTCGCCCCGCCTCCCGCGCGCGCTCGAGATAGGCCAGCGCAAGAACCGTTTCGGGCGCACCCTTGGCCCGGCCGCCGGCGAGGATCTCGATCGAAAGCGACAAGGTTTCAGCCGCCGGCCGCCGCGCTCTCGGCGCCGCTCCACATCTGTTCAAGATTGTAGAAGGCCCGGACCTCGGGCCTGAACACGTGCACGATCACATCCACGGCATCGATCAGCACCCAGTCGCCCTGCTGCAGGCCTTCCACGCGGCACTTCAATCCGTCGCCCCGCAGTGTCTCGGCCAGGTGCTCGGCAATGGCGGCCACGTGGCGGTTCGACCGTCCGCTGGCCACGACCATGAAGTCGGCCATGGGCGTACGTCCCGACATGTCGATCGAGACGATCTCCTCGGCCTTGTCGTCATCGAGCGACTTCAGGATCGAGGCAAGCAACGCGCGGCTCTGCGCCGAGGCCTGGCTCTTCGCACGGGGCTTCTTCGCAGCCTTCACGGGCGGCTTCGCCGGGCTGGCCTTCACGGCCTTTGCCTTCGTGGCCGTGGTCTTGCGCACCGGACGCTTGGCGGTCGCTGTGGCGCCTGGGGTTGCTTTCCCGCGCGGGCTGCGGGTCGTACGCTTGGTGGACAGGTTTTGTCTCCCTGGAGAATGGTCAGGCCGGACACACCGCCGGCACGCCTCCAAGTGTAACACGGGGCGGTTGCCGCATGGCTCACAAATTGCCGCTGTGGCATGCGGCGTCGACCCCCGGAGGGCCGAAAAATCGGGGTTTCAGGCCGCAGGCACGGGCCAGACGCCCTGCGCCCTGAGCGCCGTGGCCGACGTCGGATCAAGCCGCTCCTGCAGGAAGATCCATGCCGGAAGCGGCCCCTCGAACAGCCCCTCCAGAGCCTTCACCCGGAAGGCCTCGAGCCGTCGCGCGGCAACGCTGCCAAGGGCCCGCGTCGTGAACCCGGGCCGCGCAATCACCACAAGGGGTACGCTCGCGGCAATGTGCCGCCAGTTTCGCCAGCGATGGAACCCGGCCAGGCTATCGCCGCCCATGATCCAGGCGAAGCGCGCTTTCGGAAACCGGGCCTTGAGCGCATCCAGCGTATCGGCCGTGTAGCGCGTGCCCAGCCCCGCCTCGGGCGCGCTGGCGTGGATCCGCGGATGCCGGATCACGCCGCGCGCATGCGCAAGCCGCTGCCCCAGCGGTGCCATGCCGGCGACCGGCTTCAGGGGATTCTGCGGCGAGACCAGCCACCACACGGCATCGAGCTGCAGCCGCCGCAGCGCCACGAGGCTCACATGGACATGCGCCTCATGCGCCGGATTGAACGAGCCACCCATGAGCCCGATGCGCCCGCCGGCAGCGGCCAGCGCCAGGATCGCCGGCGGCACGAAGTCAGGGTCGTGTCTGTCCATCGCCCCGCACCATGTACTTGTAGGTGGTCAGCTCGCGCGCCCCCACGGGCCCGCGCGCATGCAGGCGCCCCGTTGCGATCCCGACTTCCGCGCCAAAGCCGAATTCCCCGCCATCGGCAAACTGCGTCGAGGCATTGTGCAGTACGATCGCGCTGTCGACCTCCTTGAGGAACGTTTCCGCCGCAACCCGGTCCTCGGTGACGATGCTCTCCGTGTGCGAGGACCCGTGGCGCGCGATATGTGCGATCGCGCCGTCAACCCCGTCCACCACTTTCACCGCGATGACGGCATCGAGAAATTCGGTATCCCAGTCCTCTTCATCGGCCGGATGGACCCTCGGATCGACGGTGCAGGTTGTCTCGTCGCCCCGCACCTCGCACTCCGCATCGAGCAGCGCCTTCACCAGCGGCCCAAGCAGCCGCCCGGCGCCGGCCCGGTCGACAAGAAGCGTCTCGGCAGCGCCACACACTGACACGCGCCGCATCTTCGCGTTCACGACAATCCGGACAGCCTTGTCGAGATCCGCCGCCTTGTCGACATAGACGTGGCAATTGCCGTCGAGATGCGCGAGTACCGGCACGCGGGCCTCCTTCTGCACGCGCGCGACCAGGCTCTTGCCGCCGCGCGGGATGATCAGGTCGATGCACCCGTTCAATCCGGACAGCATGCTGCCCACCGCATCGCGCTCCGCAGTCGGGACGACCTGGACCGCATCAGAGGGAAGGCCCGATCTTGCAAGCCCTGCCGCGATGGCATCACGAATGGCAAGCGTCGACTGCAGCGCCTCCGATCCGCCCCGCAGGATCACGGCATTCCCGGACTTCAGGCAAAGTCCCGCCGCATCGCCGGTCACGTTGGGCCGGCTTTCATAGATGATGCCGATGACCCCGATCGGCACGCGCACGCGCGCGATGCGCAAGCCATTCGGACGCACCCACTCGGCTTCCGTGTCACCCACAACGTCGGGAAGCCAGGAGACCGTCTCGATCCCGCTGGCCATGGCCTCGACCCCCGAAGGCGTGAGCTTCAGCCGGTCCGTGAACGCAGCCTTGGCACCAGCCTTGACGGCACCCGCCACATCCCGAAGGTTGGCCTCGAGGATCAACGGCCCATGCGCCCGGATCGCCGCCGCGATAGCCTGCAGCGCCGCCGCGCGCTGGCTCTTGTCGGTGCGCGCAAGCACGCGAGAGGCCGCGCGGGCCGCGGTCCCGATGCGCTGGAGCAGGCTGTTCACGTCCTCGGCCAATTCCGTCCTTCCCTGTTCCGGTCAGCCTTTCAGAAGCACAAGGTCGTCGCGATGGATCATCTCGTCACGTCCGCGATGCCCGAGCAGGGCCTCGATCTCTGCGCTGCGCGCCCGGCAGATCCGGCGCGCATCATCCGCGCCATAAGCCACGAGCCCGCGGGCGATCTCGCGCCCGTTCATGTCACGCACGATGACGCAGTCCCCGCGCTCGAACGCACCTTCCACCCGCGCCACACCCGCAGGCAACAGGCTGCGCCCTTGCCCCAGCGCGCCGGCCGCACCTTCGTCGATCACAAGCGCCCCGGCCGGGCTGAGCGTGCCCGCGATCCACCGCTTGCGCAGCGCCGCTGGCGAATGGGGTGCAAGGAACCACGTGCAGCGTCCGCCTTGCTCGATGGCCGAGAGCGGCGAGGGCGTCGCGCTGTTGGCGATTACCATGTGCGTGCCCGCTTCCATCGCGATCCGCGCCGCCATGATCTTGGTGGCCATGCCGCCCGACCCCATGTCGCTGCCGGCCTGTCCGGCCATGGACTCGATTTCAGGCGTGATCGCGTGGACTTCCGGGATGAAGCGGGCCTGCGGGTTCGTCCGCGGATTGGCCGTGTAGAGCCCGTCGATGTCTGACAGCAGGACAAGCACGTCCGCCTCGATCATGCCCGCCACGCGCGCCGCCAGCCGGTCATTGTCGCCGAACCTGATCTCGGCCGTGGCAACCGTGTCGTTCTCGTTGATCACCGGGATGCTTCCCATGCCCAGCAGCGTCTTCAGCGTCGAGCGCGCGTTGAGATAGCGCCGCCTGTTCTCCGTGTCGCCCAGCGTCAGCAGGATCTGCGCCACCGTCAGCCCATGGCCCGCCAGCGCCTCGCTCCACGCCCGCGCCAGCTCGATCTGCCCGACAGCCGCAGCCGCCTGCGCCTCCTCGAGCTTCAGCGCCCCGGCCGCAAGGCCGAGCCGCCGCCGCCCCAGCGCGATCGCCCCCGAGGAGACAACCACAACGTCCTGGCCGCGGGCCCGCGCCCGTGCCACATCGGCGGCAAAGGCCTGCAGCCAGCCCGCCGAGAGCGAACCCGTTGCCGCATCGACCAGTGTCGAGGATCCGATTTTGACGACAACCGTGCGCGCGCGTGTGAGCCTCTCGCTCACGGCGACCAGCCCTTCGAGGTAGGCGGCGCGTCTTCATCCGCCAGCCCCTCGGTCTCGCGCACCGACTGCGGATCGGCGTGATAGGGCGGCGGGTTCTCGCGGCGGACCTCGTCGATGGCCTTCGCCAGTGCGCGCAGGACTTCCGTGATCCCGACACCCTGCTCACCCGACAGGGGCAGGGCCGTGACACCGGCAAGCTCGGCCAGCACGCGCCGCTTGCGTTCCATGTCGCCCGAGCTCATCAGGTCGACCTTGTTCAGCCCGATGATTTCCCGCTTGGTATCGAGCCCGTGCCCATAGGCCGTGATCTCGTTGCGGACCGTGGCATAGGCCTTGGCGATATCCTTCGGGCTCATCCCGCCATCCACGAGGTGCAGCAGCACGCTGCAGCGCTCGGCGTGGCCGAGGAACCGGTCGCCAAGCCCCACGCCCTCATGCGCGCCCTCGATCAGGCCGGGCAGGTCGGCAATGACGAATTCATAGCCGTCGATCTCGGCCACGCCGAGCTGCGGATTGATCGTCGTGAACGGATAATTGCCGATCTTCGGTCGCGCGCTCGTCACGGTCGCAAGGAAAGTGGACTTGCCGGCATTCGGCAATCCGATGATGCCGACATCCGCGATCAGCTTGAGCCGGAGCCAGATCGTGAACTCCTCGCCCGGTTCGCCCGGCGTCGACTTGCGCGGCGCCCTGTTGGTCGAACTCTTGAAATGCGCGTTGCCAAGCCCGCCCTCGCCACCGCGCGCGACCACGAACTGCTCGCCGGCGCGCGTCAGGTCGTAAAGCAGCGTCTCGTTGTCTTCTGCAAAGACCTGCGTGCCGACCGGAACCTTGAGGATGATGTCCTCGCCGGCAGCGCCCGTGCGGTTCTGCCCCATGCCCTGCACCCCGCGCTTGGCGCGGAAATGCTGCTTGTAGCGATAGTCGACGAGTGTGTTGAGGTTGTGGGTGGCCTGCAGGATGACATGGCCGCCATTGCCGCCATTGCCCCCGTCGGGCCCGCCGAACTCGATGAACTTCTCGCGTCGGAATCCGACGCACCCCGGCCCGCCATCGCCGGCTTTCACGTAGAGCTTGGCCTGGTCAAGGAACTTCATGGATCGAACGGATGGCCGCGAGGGGGTTGCACGTGCAGGGCAGGGCAAAGGACCGGATGTCCGAAGGGCCGCGCCCGGCACGTCTTTCAATTAGTACATCGCGTCCCGATCCGCGAGAGGCAATTCGCCGGACCGTTGAAGAATTGCTGTCACGGTCAACCTCAGCGATGCGCCGCCGCAGGTTCCCTCAGGCCCCGGACCTCCAGCCAGCGCACCCGGTCCATCACCATGTCGAGGCAGCGAACCTCCTTGCCAAGGGCGAGGCAGTAACGCTGGCTTTCCTTCGTGTAGCGGAACCCGAGCTTGCTCAGGACGCGCCCGGACGCATGGTTATCGGAGAAATGCCCCGCCACGACGAACCCGAGCTTCAGGCTGTCGAAGGCGTGGTCGCGCAATGCCGCGGCCGCCTCGGAGGCATAGCCGCGGTTCCAGTAGGGCTCGCCCACCCAGTAACCAAGCTCCCAGTCGCCATGGTCCCGCACGCTGACGCCGGCACCGCCGATGAACTGCCCCTCGAGCGTGATGGCGACGTTCACGCACTTGCCGCCCGCCCACAGGGCATCCTGCTTGCCAAGCCAGTCATCGGCCGAGGCGGCGGTGTAGGGATAGGGCATCTGGCTGAGGTTCTTGGCGACGCGCCAGTTGTTGGCCAGTTCGATCAGGCGCGTGCGGTCGCAGGCCTCCAGGGGCCGCAGCACAAGTCGTTGCGTCACGATCGGTTCAAATCGGGTCATCGCCGCGTCTCCTCTTGACGTCGCACGAAGGAGAAAAAAAAGAGAGAGATGGCGGCC
This sequence comes from Alphaproteobacteria bacterium, assembly GCA_018969785.1. GTDB lineage: Bacteria > Pseudomonadota > Alphaproteobacteria > Micropepsales > Micropepsaceae > SZUA-430. The sequence continues at coordinate 8,195 of JAGWXR010000019.1, read as the reverse complement.
CATCTCCCTCGTGACTTCTGGACCGCCTTCCCGTTCTTCCCGGGAGCGATCCTTGAGCGATCGTCCCGTTATTCAGCCGCCATCATATTGGCCGGCTTTACCCAGCAGACCTGGCGGCCGCGCGCGTCAAGCTTGAAGCTGACATGCCCGTTCACCAGCGCATAAAGCGTGTGGTCGCGCCCCATGCCCACGCCAGCGCCCGGGTGGAACTTGGTGCCGCGCTGGCGCACGATGATGTTGCCAGCAATCACGGCTTCGCCGCCGTAGCGCTTCACGCCGAGATACTTTGGATTGGAATCGCGTCCGTTACGTGACGAACCGCCAGCTTTTTTGTGTGCCATTGCGGATCCTCCCTCAGGCCGTGATGGACGTGATCTTCACCGTCGTCAGGTCCTGACGGTGGCCACGCGTACGATGGAAATTCTTGCGACGGCGCTTCTTGAAGACCTTGATCTTGTCGCCACGGCTGTGGGACACGATCTCTGCCTGCACCTTGGCGCCGCTGATGACGGGCGTTCCAACCTTCGTCGTGGCGCCGTCGACGAGCATCAGCACTTCGCCCAGCGACACGGACGCACCCTCGTCGCCCGGGAGGCGATCAATGGTGAGTTCGTCGCCCTGCGCGACCTTGAACTGCTTGCCCTGGGCCTTGATGACCGCGAACATGTTTTTGACTTTCTCGACTGCAAGTGAACGGCACGGCCCGGCGCCCGAAAGGCAGGTCCATCCCGGAAAGGGGCGCACTTATACGTGCAGGAACGAAGGTGTCAAGCCTGAAAGCCAAGGAAATAAGCCAAAAACATGAATTACAGGCACCTCTATCACGCCGGAAACTTCGCCGACGTGCTCAAGCACGGGCTTCTCTGCTGGATCGTGGCGTACCTGCAGCAAAAGGAAGCACCCCTGTCCTTCATCGACACCCATGCCGGGCGCGGCATTTACGATCTTTCCGCGCCCGAGGCTCTCAAGACCGGCGAAGCGGCGCTGGGAATAGGGCGGGTTCTGGCAGGGTCCGAGCCGCCGGCCGCGTTGCATCCCTTCCTTCGCCTCGTGCGCGCCCTGCCACCCGCGACCTACCCGGGCTCGCCCCGGCTCCTTGCGGGCATGGCCCGCCCTCAGGACCGGATCACCGCCTGCGAACTGCATCCGGAGGAAGCGTCCGCCCTGCGCCGCGCCGTGTCAGGCACCGCCCAGGTCCGCGTTCTCGAGGCCGACGGCTACCAGCGCCTCCCGGGCCTGGTTCCCCCGCCGGGCAAGCGCGGCCTCGTGCTCATGGATCCGCCCTTCGAGCAGCCCGACGAGCTTGCAGCCCTCGCGACAGGCTTCATTGCCGCCCACCGCAAATGGCCCACAGGCCTCTACATGCTCTGGTTTCCGCTGAAGGACAGGGCGGCGTTTGAGCGCTTTCTCGATGAATTGCGCTCGGCGCAAATCCCCAGGATGTCGCTCTGCCTGATCGATGTTGATCGCCCCCAGGGCCTCAGCGCCGCAGGGCTGCTGCTGGTCAATGCGCCTTACACGCTGAAGGCGGAATGGACGCCGGCACTCGAGTGGCTGGCCCGCACCATGGCGCAGGGCCCGAACGCATCGGCAAGGCTGGAGGATCTGGCCGGCCCGCCCGCGTCGTGAGCGGGCAGGCTTGGAGTTGCACGACGCCGAGAATGGATGGTTTCAGCGCCGAACATCGCCGAAAGCGCCGAAAACAAAAAGAGAACATATTGCCGCAGGGTCGGAAACCTCACGCAGAATTCATCGCGCGCCGGGGTGAAAGGCCACAGGAAAGCCAAAATACCCGCTTACGTCCGATCGCGATCGGGAATATTGCTGTCCACGCGAAAACACGTATCGGAGAAACATAATGCAGCCCCGCGCCGCGTTCCTGGCCGCCGCATTCATCCTTGCTGCACCTGCGGCCATCGCAGCCCCGGCAGCGCCCGCAACTGCCGCGCCCGCGGCGCCGGTCCCGCTGGAAATCGTGATCTACGACAAGCCCGAATTCCAGGGCAACGCCATCCGCATCGCAAAGCCCGTGCCGGACCTGGCAGTACTGAAGTTCGACAACAAGGTCGCCAGCCTGAAGATCTTCGGCGCCGGCGACTGGGTCTTGTGCGAGAACAGGAACTACCAGGGCCGCTGCGCGCGCGTGGCAATGGAGGCGGTGAACCTCAAGCTCCAGAACCTGAACGACCGGGTGTCATCCCTTTATCCTGTCCCCGCACCTGCGGCACCGCCCGCCCCCGCCAACCCGAAGAAATAGCAGACCCTCAGTAGAGCCCGATCAGCTTGGCGCCCGCGATCACGAGCACGACGCCCAGCACGCGCGTGATCGCCTTCGCAGGCAGCTTGATGCCGAGCGTCGTCCCCGCGACGGCACCGGCCACCGCAGCGCCCGCAAGCAGCGGCAGCGAGGGCGGCAGCGACTGCACCGACGCATAGTTGCCCGCAAGCCCCGCCGCCGAATTGACCAGGATGAAGACCGCGGCCACGCCCGACGCCTGCTTGGGAACTGCCCACGCCATGAGCAGCAGGAGCGGCGACAGGAAGATGCCCCCGCCCGTGCCCGTGAGCCCCGAGAGCAGGCCGATGGCCCCCCCGATCAGCAGCCCGCCGAGGATCGGAGGATCGCTCGCCGTCATCACGCCTCTCAGCTCGACCGGCCAGAAGATGCGCAGCGCCGAAATCCAGAGCACCACGCCCACAAGCGGCTTGTAGACTTCGCCCGGCAGGTGGATCGTGCCGCCGATGAAGGCCATCGGCACCGCCGAAACAAGGAACGGCCAGAGGACCCGCCAGCGGAACATGCCCTGCGACACATAGCGAAACGAGCCCAGCGCCGAGACGATGATGTTCAGCACCAGAGCGGTGGGCCGCATGACAGGCGCGGCAACCCCGAACAGCGCCATGATGGCAAGATACGCCGAGGCCCCGCCATGTCCCACGCTTGAGTAAAGTGCCGCCCCGAGGAAGATGAAGCACGCAAGCAGCATGTCCGAGGCCGGATCTGTCATGAAAGCACCAGGGCAGGGCGCACGCACCCCGCCGGCGCGCGCAAACACCGCATGGGGTTACCATGCCGGCCCGGGAAATCGAACGCCGCACGGGATTTGACCCCGGATCCGCAGGCAGATTAGACTGAGAATTATTCGCAATAAAGGCAGAAAGTGGCAGTTCCCGGGGACATTTCAGGCCGGCAGAACAGGCAGGGGATCGCATCGGGGCCGATGGCGGTGCTGCTGCTGCTCGCCATCCTCGCGCCGCTGGCCGCCGTTCTCGCCTTCGCAATGGCGGACACCGGCGGCCTTTGGGCCCATCTGCGCGCAACACTCCTTCAGACCTATGTCGTCAACAGTCTGCTGCTCGTCTCTGGCGTCGTTGCCGTGGCGGCGGCGCTCGGCGTCGGTCTCGCGTGGCTGGTCACGACGCACGACTTCCCCGGACGCCGCCTGCTCGAGTACGCGCTGATCCTCCCGCTGGCGATGCCGGCCTACATCCTCGCCTATGCCTGGACCGATATGCTCCAGGTGACCGGCCCGGTTCAGGAACTCCTGCGCCAGATGACGGGTTGGTCCGTGCGCGACTACTGGTTTCCGGAGATCCGCTCACTCGGTGGCGCGATCTTCGTCTTGAGCCTTGGGCTGTTTCCCTATCTCTACCTGCTCGCCCGGGCGGCCTTCACCGAGCAGTCGGCAAGCGCAACCGAGGCCGCGCGCACCCTCGGTCTCTCGCACCTTGCCGCTTTCAGGCGCGTGGCACTGCCAATGGCGAGACCCGCCATCGCCGCCGGTGCGATCCTCGTGGGCATGGAGACACTCGCCGACTTCGGGGCGGTCAAGTACTTCGAGCTCGAGGTTTTCACCACCGGCATCTACCGCGCGTGGTTCGCCACCGGCAATCCGGCGGCCGCTGCACAACTCGCCTCGCTGATGCTGGCCTGCGTCCTTCTTGCGGTCATCCTCGAGCGCGCAAGCCGGCAGGGCAGGCGCTTCGCTCCTGTCACCGGCGCAAGGCGCAGGCCCGCCCGAACGGAACTGCAGGGCACGCGCGCCATCGCGGCAACGCTCGCCTGCAGCATGCCGGTGCTCCTCGGCTTTTTCGTGCCGGCCACCGCGCTCGGAGCGATGGCAATCGACGCCGGCGACGTCATCGACATCAACCGCCTTCAGGCGCTGGCGCTGAACACATTCATGCTGGGCATCTTGGCGGCAATGCTTCTGGTGGTCGTGGCCATGGCCATGGCGATGCTTCTCGGCAGGCGTGACAGCAGGCTGCGGCAGCTCGCGCGCGTTGCCGAGCTGGGCTACGCGACACCCGGCATCGTCGTGGCGATTGGCCTTCTTGTGGTGGCCGGCACCCTCGATGCGCAGCTGCGCACCTTGGGAATCCTCGGCAGCACGGGGACGGGCCTGCTGTTTTCCGGTTCGATCGCCGTGCTGCTTTATGCCTGCCTTGTGCGCTTCTTTGCCGTGGCTTACGGCCCCCTCGATGCCGCATGGCTGCAGATGGGAACCCGCTATGCCGATCCGGCCCGCACGCTCGGACATCGGCCCGCCTCGATCTTCCGCCGCGTCGACCTGCCGCTGCTGCGCGGCTCGATGGCAGCCGTCATGGCTCTTGTGTTCGTCGAGGTGGTCAAGGAGCTTCCGGCCACGATGATCCTGCGACCCTTCAACTTCGACACCCTCGCGACCGAGGCCTTCCAGCTCGCCACGACCGAGCGCCTCGACCTCGCCGCCGTCCCCGCACTGGCCATTGCAGCGGTGGGCCTCGTGCCGGTGGTGCTGCTGTGCCTCGGCCTCGAGCGCGCAGATGCCCGTCTCTCGGGGGCCGGGGTGCAGGCGCGATGACAGCCTTGTCCTTTCATGCGGTCAGCCATGCTTTCGGCCGCAAACAGGTGCTGCGTGACTTCACGCTGTCGATCGAACCCGGCACGATCGTGGCACTCCTCGGCGCATCCGGCAGCGGCAAGACGACGGCCCTGCGCATCGCCGCCGGGCTCGAGATCCCGCACGGCGGAGAAGTTCGCGTCAGCGGCAAGCGCGTCACCGCACCCGGTCTCTTCGTTGCCCCCGAGCACCGCGACGTCGGGCTCCTGTTTCAGGACCTCGCGCTGTTTCCCCATCTCGATGTCGAGGGCAACATAGCCTTTGGTCTCAGGCTGTCGGGAACCGCACGCCGCAATCGCGTCGGCGAACTCCTCGCGCTCGTGGGCCTTGAAGGCATGGCGAAGCTCTACCCCCACCAGCTCTCCGGCGGACAGCAGCAGCGCGTCGCGCTTGCGCGCGCACTCGCACCGGGACCGGGCGTGCTCCTGCTCGACGAACCCTTCTCGAGCCTCGACGTCGTGCTGCGCCAGCAGGTCCGCAGCGAAATGGTCGGCCTGCTCAAGGCCGTGGGCACGGCAGTCCTCTTCGTCACCCATGACCCGGAAGAAGCGCTCTATGTTGCCGACCGCGTCGCGGTGATGGCGCAGGGCGCAATCGTCCAGGAAGACACGCCTGACAACATCTGGTTCAGGCCCGCCAACCGCTTCGTGGCCGAGTTCTTCGGCGACACGAATGTCATCCCCGCAAACGTCACCGCAGGACGCGCCCTGACAAGCCTCGGATCGGTTGAAGCACACGGCCTCCCCGATGGGCCGGCAGACATGATCGTCCGGGCCGCAGGCCTGCGACTGGGGCAGGCAGGGGGCCCGCAGGCGGTCGTCCGCACCTCCCGCATTCTGGGACCGTCGGCACAGGTCGAGCTTGTGCCACGCACGGCGGTGGACGGCGTATCGTGCCTCGTCGCGCGCACGCCCATCAGCGAAAAGCCCGAGACGGGTGCAACCGTCTCGCTCTCGCTCGACCCACGGATGACCTTTGTGTTTCCGCGCGCGCGCTGAACCTATTTCCAGCCAGTCTCGTCCATGAGCCGCGACGCCGTTGCGCTGTTCTTCGCATAGGCATCCGCATTGATTTCGTCCTGCCGGAATGAACCGAGCGCCCCGAGCACCGGATGCGGTGCGACCTTGGGATTGGCCGGATACTCCATGCTGCCGTCGGCAAGCAGGCGCTGTGCCTCGGGTTCAAGCAGGAAGGCCATGAGCCGCAGGCCGCTTTCACGGTTGGGTGCAGTCTTCACCAGCGCCGCACCCGAGACATTGACATGGGTACCCCGGTCTCCCTGGTTGGGGAACACGACACCAAGGCGCTGCGTGACCGCGCGATCCTCGGGCTTCGCCGACGAAGCAAGGCGGGCCAGGTAGTACGAGTTCGAGATCGCGACATCGCCGACGCCCGCGGCCACCGCCTTGATCTGGTCGGTATCGCCGCCCTGCGGCGGCCGCGCGAGATTGGCCACGACACCGCGTGCCCAGTCACGCGTGGCATCAACGCCGCGCGCCGCGATCACCGAGCCCACGAGGCTGAGATTGTAGATATTGGTTCCGCTGCGTGTAACCAGGCGCCCCTTGAGCCGCGGGTCAGCCAGCGACTCGTATGTCGGGATCTGTGCGGGCGCGATCCGGTCCTTGTGATAGACGAGCACGCGCGCGCGCATCGCAACGCCGTACCAGAAGCCGTCCGGATGGCGCAGGTGCCTGGGCACGATCGCGTCGAGCGCTGCAATGCGCGCAGGCTGCAGCAGCCCGGCTTCCACCGCATGCGCAAGCCGCCCCGCATCGACCGTGATGAGGACGTCTGCCGGCGAGCCCGCGCCCTCGCTCTTCAGGCGCTGGACAAGCTGGTCATGCTCGGCCTCGACGACATTGACCTTGATCCCCGTGCGCCGGGTGAAGGCCTCCCAGATCGCCTTGTCGCTGCCGTAGTGGCGCGCGGAATAGACATTCACCTCCGCGGCCTTCGAAGTCAGGGCCGCACCAAGAAAAACCAGGAAAACAGGGAAAAAGCGGGACATCGAGGGGAACCTAGTTAAGAATGACAATCAAGAGCAATTGAGATAGCCTCTCCGCCTCCTGCTTTCAAGGGAATGATTGACACGGGGGCAGGGCGCCCCACATGCATCCCTCAACCGGCAAGACAGGAGCAGCCATGACCAGCGACACGGATTTCACGGGCAAGCGCGTGCTGGTGGTGGGAGGGTCGAGCGGCATCGGCAACGGCATCGCCCATGCCTTCAGGCATCGTGGTGCCAGCGTTCATGTCTGGGGCACCCGCGCGACAGCCGCAGACTACGCCGGCAGCGAAGGGTCCGACCTTGCAGGTCTTGGCTATACCTGTGTCGATGTCAGCGACCCGGAGATGATCGACGAGGCGCCGTCCCCCTTCGAGGGCCTCGACGTCCTGGTCCTCTGCCAGGGCACGGTCGTCTACCGCCGGGGCGAATTCGAGCGCCAGGGATGGGACACGGTCATGGCCGTGAACCTCGACAGTGTCATGGATTGCGCGCGCAAGTTCCGCGGCGCACTGGCCGCCACCAAGGGCTCGATCATCATCGTAAGCTCGATCGCGGGCTTCAAGGCCAACATCGGCAATCCGGCCTACGCCGCCTCCAAGGCGGGTGCCGTCAGCCTGACGAAGACGCTCGGCCAGGCGTGGGCGCGCGAAGGCATTCGCGTGAACGGCCTGGCACCCGGCCTCGTCGACACCAAGCTCACCAAGGTCACGACCGAAAACCCCGAGCGTCGCGCGGGCGCGCTGGCCTCGATCCCGCAAGGCCGGCTGGGCACGCCCGGCGACATGGCCGGCGCCGCACTCTTTCTGGCATCTCCGCTGGCGTCCTATGTCACTGGCCATACGCTTGTGGTCGACGGAGGCCTCTCGCTCTGACCCGGGGGCCCTGCCACCCGGCGGGCACGCAGCGCGTCACCCGGCCCATTGCCATCCGGCACGCGGCTGGCTAGAAAACCTGCGTCATCTGGGGAGTAGCAACCCGTCGTTTCGGCGGGCCCTCGCGTCAACATACTCGGCCGGCAGGTCGTGGCGCCAGGGAAGCGGTGATCCGCTTGGGCGAGACCAATGGCATCAGGTTCTGCGCTCTGGGTCGGGCGGGGATTTGATGTCCGTTGGACTTTTCATCCGTCCGGCCCCGGAGAACCATCATGGAAACCTTTCTCACCTCGACCGCTGTCGTCGCCCTCGCCGAGATCGGCGATAAGACGCAACTTCTTGCGATCCTGCTTGCAACCCGTTTCGGCAGGCCCTTGCCCATTGTGGCGGGCATCTTTGCGGCAACCATTGCAAATCACTTCCTCGCAG
>JAGWXR010000167.1 GCA_018969785.1 Alphaproteobacteria bacterium | reverse complement strand
ATCGTGCCCGTCGACATCTACGTGCCCGGATGCCCGCCCACAGCCGAAGCCCTCGTCTACGGCGTGATGCTTCTGCAGAAAAAGATCCGCCGTACCGGCAACATCATCCGCTGAGGGACCGATGACCGACAAGCTGAAGGCTCTTTCAGACTACGTCCTCGCCAAGAAAAGCGGGTTCGGGCTGACGGCCGCGATTGCCCATGGCGAAGTCACGATGGACTGCCCGCGAGAAACGCTGATCGGACTTCTGCTGTTCCTGCGCGACGACCCGGAATGCATGTTCAAGACGCTGGTCGACATCTGCGGCGCGGACTATCCGGAGCGTGAGAAGCGGTTTGATGTCGTCTATCACCTGCTCAGCATGCACAAGAACCTGCGCATTCGCATCAAGGTGCAGACGGACGAGCAGGCACCGGTTCCATCGGCCATCGGCGTTTGGCCCGCGGCCAACTGGTTCGAGCGTGAAGCCTTCGACATGTACGGGATCCAGTTCTCCGGCCACCCCGACCTGCGCCGGATCCTCACCGATTACGGCTTCACGGGCTATCCGCTGCGCAAGGACTTCCCGCTGACGGGCTTCAGCGAGGTGCGCTACGACGAGGCGCAGAAGCGCGTCGTGTACGAGCCCGTGCGCCTCGTCCAGGATTTCCGAAAGTTCGACTTCATGTCGCCATGGGAGGGTGCGAAATACGTGCTTCCCGGCGATGAAAAGGCATCCAAGCCATGACCACCGGCACCGAACCGCACGCTCGGAACATGAACATCAATTTCGGGCCCCAGCACCCGGCAGCGCACGGCGTGCTGCGCCTGGTGCTCGAGCTTGATGGCGAGGTCGTCGAGCGCGTCGATCCGCATATCGGCCTGCTGCATCGTGGCACCGAGAAGCTGATCGAGAACAAGACCTATACGCAGGCCGTTCCCTATTTCGACCGGCTCGACTACGTCGCACCGATGAACCAGGAGCACGCCTTTGCCCTGGCCGTCGAGAAGCTCTGCGGCATTCAGGTGCCCGCGCGCGCGCAATACATCCGCGTGCTCTACAGCGAGATCGGTCGCATTCTCTCGCACATCCTCAACACGACCACACAGGCCATGGACGTCGGTGCGCTGACGCCGCCGCTGTGGGGTTTCGAGGAACGCGAGAAGCTGATGGTCTTCTACGAGCGCGCCAGTGGCTCGCGCATGCATGCGGCCTATGTCAGGCCCGGCGGCGTCCACCAGGACCTGCCGCAGGCGCTTCTGGACGACATTCACCACTGGTGCGTCGAGTTCCCGCGGGTCATCGACGATATCGAGAGCTTGCTCACAGACAACCGCATCTTCAAGCAGCGCAATGTCGACATCGGCATCGTCACGGCAGAAGACGCACTGGCCTGGGGATTCTCGGGCGTCATGGTGCGCGGCTCGGGCATGCCCTGGGACCTGCGCCGGGCGCAGCCTTATGAATGCTATTCCGATCTCGCCTTCGACATTCCCGTTGGCAAGAACGGCGACTGCTATGACCGTTACCTCTGCCGCATCGAGGAGATGCGCGAGTCGACGAAGATCATGAAGCAGTGCGTCGAGAAGATGCCCAAGGGCCCGGTCCACGAGATGTCCGGCAAGTTCGTGCCGCCGAAGCGCGGCGAGATGAAGCGCTCGATGGAGGCGCTCATCCATCACTTCAAGCTCTACACCGAGGGCTATCATGTCCCCGCGGGCGAAGTATACGCCGCGGTCGAAGCCCCCAAGGGCGAGTTCGGCGTCTACGTCGTGTCCGACGGCACGAACAAGCCCTATCGCTGCAAGATCCGCGCGCCGGGGTTCCCGCACCTGCAGGCCATGGACTATCTCTGCAAGGGCCACATGGTTGCCGACGTCTCGGCCATCCTCGGTTCGCTCGACATCGTATTCGGGGAGATTGACCGGTGAGTACCCGCCGCCTCGCACCCAACCAGCCTGCCACTTTCGCCTTCACGGCCGAGAACATGGCCTGGGCCAAGCAGCAGATTGCGAAATACCCGTCCGGCAAGCAGGCTTCGGCCGTGGTGCCGCTGCTCTGGCGCGCGCAGGAGCAGAACGGGGGCCACGTCACCGAACCGATGATGCGCGTCATCGGCGAGATGCTCGGCATGTCGCCCATCCGCGTGCTCGAGATCGCGACCTTCTACACGATGTTCAACCTCAAGCCGGTCGGGCAGCATTTGCTGCAGGTCTGCACCACCACGCCCTGCTGGCTGCGCGGCTCGGACCAGGTTGTCGCGGCGTGCAAGAGGCACATCCACCCGCAGGCCGAAACCGTTTCGGCTGATGGCAAGCTCTCGTGGATGGAAGTCGAATGCCTCGGCGCCTGCGTGAACGCGCCCATCGTTCAGGTCGGCGACGACTTCTACGAGGATCTGGATGGTGCACGGGCCGAGGCGCTGATCAATGACCTGCGCAACGGGCGTCCGACGAAGCCGGGTTCACAAATAGGCCGGCAGACTTCGGCGCCCGAAGGCGGACCGACGACCCTGAAAGAGGTGAAGTCCTGATGCTCACCGACGCCGATCGCATTTTCACGAACCTTTATGGCATCCATGACTGGCGCCTCGACGCAGCGCGCCGCCGGGGTGCATGGGACAACACCAAGGGCCTCATCGAAAAGGGTCGCGACTGGATCATCGATGAGATGAAGAAGTCGGGCCTGCGCGGCCGCGGTGGCGCAGGCTTCCCGACGGGTCTCAAGTGGTCCTTCATGCCGAAGCAGACGGACGGCAGGCCCTCGTACCTTGTCGTGAATGCCGACGAATCCGAACCCGGCACGTGCAAGGACCGGGACATCATGCGCCACGATCCGCACACGCTGCTCGAAGGCTGCCTTGTGGCGTCTTTCGCGATGGGTGCGCATGCCTGTTACATCTATGTGCGCGGCGAGTTCCGCAACGAGTACAAGCGCCTCGAGGCTGCCATCCAGGAATGCTACGACGCCGGCCTCTTCGGCAAGAACGCCGCCGGCAGCGGCTGGGACTTCGACTGCTACGTGCACCATGGTGCCGGCGCCTATATCTGCGGCGAGGAAACGGCGCTGATCGAAAGCCTGGAAGGCAAGAAGGGAATGCCGCGCCTCAAGCCGCCATTCCCCGCGAATGTCGGTCTCTACGGCTGCCCGACGACGGTGAACAATGTCGAGTCGATCGCCGTGGCCCCCACGATCCTGCGCCGGGGTGCCGCCTGGTTCTCGGCGCTGGGCCGCCCCAACAATACCGGCACCAAGGTATTCTGCATCTCGGGCCACGTGAACAAGCCCTGCAATGTCGAAGAAGAGATGGGCATCCCGCTCAAGGAACTCATCGAGAAGCATGCCGGCGGCGTGCGTGGCGGCTGGGATAACCTGCTTGCCGTGATTCCGGGCGGTTCCTCGGTGCCGCTGCTGCCGAAGTCGATCTGTGACACGGTCCTGATGGACTTTGACAGCCTTCGCGACGTGAAGTCGGGCCTCGGCACCGCTGGCGTGATCGTGATGGACAAGTCGGCCGACGTCGTGAAGGCCATCGCGCGCCTCTCGCGCTTCTACAAGCATGAATCCTGCGGCCAGTGCACGCCCTGCCGTGAAGGCACGGGGTGGATGTGGCGCGTCATGGAGCGTCTGGTGACCGGCGATGCCGATCCCAAGGAAGTCGACCTTCTTCTGGAAGTGACCTACCAGGTCGAGGGCCACACGATCTGCGCGCTCGGCGATGCAGCGGCATGGCCGATCCAGGGTCTGCTGCGCCACTTCCGGCCCGAGGTCGAACGCC
>JAGWXR010000166.1 GCA_018969785.1 Alphaproteobacteria bacterium | reverse complement strand
GTGCGGCAATCGCGAGGAAGGTGAGCATGTGGCAGGTCGAGAGGGCGGCCACGAAGGCCTCTTCCGGGTTGACGCGCGCGGCATCCCCCCTGAATTCGGGGGCTGACGACCAGGGGACCGTGATGCCGCCGGGGAAGGCGACCTCGTGGGCGCGGTTGTAGGTGTCGTAGGTGAAGTCCGGCGAGGTGCGCTTCCAGCGTGTCGTGGCGCGGTAGGCGTGCATGTCGGGTCCTCCTTTCGCTTGGCCAGTTACAGGGCCTTCAGGGCCTGGGCGAGGTCGTCGATCAGGTCGCCCGGGTCCTCGAGGCCGACGGACAGGCGCATCATGCCGTCGGTGATGCCAAGCTCCTGGCGGGCCTCGGGGGTCAGCCTGAAATGGGTCGTCGTGGCCGGGTGGGTGATGAGGGACTTGGCGTCGCCGAGGTTGTTGGAGATGTCAATCAGCCTGAGCGCCCGGGCGAAGCGGAAGGCCATGTCCTTGCCGCCATCGAGGTGGAAGCTCACAAGCGAGCCGCCCAGCGTCATCTGCGCACGGGCGAGAGCTGCCTGCGGGTGGTCGGCCCGTCCGGGGTAGAGAACGCGCGCGACCTTGGGCAGGCGGGCGAGGGCGTCGGCGACGGCGGCCGCGTGCTCGCACATGGCGCGCACGCGCAGGTCGAGCGTCTCGAGGGCCTTGGTCATGACCCAGGCGTTGAAGGGGCTGAGCGTCGGGCCGGTGTTGCGCATGAAGCTCTGGAGGTGGTCCTCGAGGAACTTGCGGTCGCACAGGATCACGCCGCCCAGACAGCGGCCCTGGCCGTCGATGTGCTTGGTGGCCGAATAGATGACGATGTCGGCGCCGAACTCCATCGGGCGCTGGAGGATGGGGGTGGCGAAGACGTTGTCGACGATCAGGCGCGCGCCGGCCTTGCGGGCGATGGCGGCCACGCCCTTAAGGTCGATCACCTCGAGCGTCGGGTTGGCCGGTGTCTCGAGGAAGAGGACCTTGGTGTTGGGGCGAATGGCGGCGGCCCAGGCGTCGAGGCTGACGCCGTCGACGAGCGTGCTCTCGATGCCATAGCGGGGCAGGACGTCCTCGATGACATAGCGGCAGCCGCCGAACATGGCGCGGGCCGCAACCACGTGGTCTCCCTGGCGCAGGTGGCAGAGCATGGTCGTCGTGACGGCGGCCATGCCGGTTGCCGTGGCGCGGGCCACGGGCGCGCCCTCGATCATCGCGATGCGCTCCTCGAACATGGCGACGGTCGGGTTGGCGAAGCGCGAGTAGGTGTAGCCCGGGTCCTCGCCCTTGAAGCGGGCCTCGGCCGTTTCCGGGTCGTCGTAGGCAAAGCCTGATGTCAGGTAGAGTGCCTCGGAGGTCTCGCCATTGGCGGAACGCTTGAGACCGCCACGGACGAGGCGGGTCTTGAGGCCATACTTCCTTGCGGGATCCAGTTCTCCCATCGTGCGAACTCCAAAAAAAATCCCCGGCGCCTTGGGACACAGATCCCAGGCCGGGGCCGGATTTCACGCGACCCGGCCTTTTAGCTGCTTGTTTAACGTGGCCGCGAAGCCGGCCGGCTCAAATCACCACGTGGCTTCTGCTTTAGGGTTCAAGGGGGCGCCTGGTCAACTGCATGATTGGGCTGTGGACATTCAGCCGCGCCTTTTGCCCGCGCGGGGCCAAGTATCCTAACATCGTAACCCATGGGACAGACCTTGTTCGACATCAACGACGATGCGGGGGAGCCGGTACGCGGCCATTCCACTGGCATCCTGCCGGCCAGCCAGTTGCGGGCGATGATGCAGCGCGGGCGGCTTGTTGCCCTGCGCGAGATCGAGGAAAGCCAGATCCAGCCTGCGAGCCTCGACCTCAGGCTCGGCAGCGTCGCCTGGCGGATCCGGGCGAGCTTCCTGCCGGGGCCGAACGTGTCGGTGAAGACGCGGATCGACCAGCTGGCGCTGCACCAGATCGATCTGTCTAAGGGTGCGGTGTTCGAGGCGGGATGCGTCTACATCGTGCCGCTGCTCGAGAGCGTGGCCTTGCCCTCGCGCATGTCGGGGGTTGCCAATCCGAAGAGTTCGACCGGGCGGCTAGACGTGTTCACGCGGCTGATCACGGACGGGGCCAAGGAGTTCGATCGGGTGGAGCCCGGCTATGAAGGTCCGCTCTATGCCGAGGTGAGCCCGCGCTCGTTCTCGATCCTGGTGCGCGAGGGCTCGCGGCTCAACCAGTTGCGGCTCAGGCGCGGGTCGCCGTCGTTCTCGGACGCGGATCTGCGCAAGCTTCAGGCCGAGCAGGGGATCGTCGCGGGCGATGCCGACATCAGCGACGGGATTGCACTGACGGTCGATTTGCGCGGCGCCGGGTGGAGCGAGCTCATCGGCTATCGCGCCAAGCGACATGCGGGGCTCATCGATGTCGATCGGCCGGGCGTGCACGAGGTGTCCGACTTCTGGGAGCCGATCAAGGCGCGCCAGGATGGCACGATGGTGCTCGATCCCAACGAGTTCTACATCCTCGCCTCGCGTGAGGCCGTGTCGATCCCGCCTGACCATGCGGCCGAGATGGTGCCCTATAATCCGCTCGTGGGCGAGTTCCGGGTCCACTATGCGGGGTTCTTCGATCCGGGCTTCGGGCATTCGGTGGCGGGGGGCACGGGGTCGCGTGCGGTGCTGGAGGTGCGCAGCCACGAGGTGCCCTTCATCCTGAGCCACGGGCAGATCATCGGGCGGCTGGTGTTCGAGCGGCTGACGGAGGTGCCCGAGCGCGTCTACGGGCAGGGGATCGGCTCGAACTACCAGGCGCAGGGGCTCAAGCTCTCCAAGCATTTCAAGGTCTGAGGGAGGCCTGGCGATGGCCGTGCTGTGGCCCTTCCTGCTGGCAACGCTTGCCTATGCGACCTACCAGGTGGCGCTGAAATATGCGCGGCCCGACGTGAACATCCTGCTGCTGCTCGCGTTTGCGTATCTGGTGTCCTGCATTAGCGCACTGGTGCTGTGGGCGGGCACATCGGGCCTTGGCGGGGCCCGCCTGCTGCCGCGCGATATGCTGGTGGCGGCCATCGTCGGCATTTCCATCGTCGGGATCGAGTTCGGCTTTGCCTCGGCTTTCCGTGCGGGGCAGCCGATCAACACGACAGGGGCGATCGTGAACGTGGCAACGGCCCTGCTGCTCGTGCCAGTGGGCTACGCGCTGTTTGCCGAGCAGTTGAGCCCGCTCAAGATCGCGGGGCTGGGGCTGTGCTGCGTCGGGCTGATCCTGCTGGCGTGGAAATAGGCCTCAGGCCTTGCAGCTGCCGCCGCCGAGGACGCAGAACCTGGCGCAGTGCGGGTGGTTGAGCTTCACGGGGGCGAGCGAAGCCTTCAGGCTGTCCCCGAGATCGAAGGCCGGTTCATAGGGGAGCAGCGTGCAGGCGACGACCGTTGCGCGCGGTGCGCCCTTGCGGCGGACCACCATGCGGCTCGAGGCGCACATCATGTCGTCCGGGCTCTTGCTGAGGATGCGCCAGCAGTCGACGGTGATCTCGGGCACGTCGATGGTCGGATCCATCTCGGGAAAGATGACAAGGCTTTCCGGGTTGGCCGTGTCGAGGGTGAGGCCCTCGCGCGCGAAGAGGGCGTGGTAGCCCGCGCGCATCTCGTGGTCCGTGCCGCCCCAGCGCAGGCGGCCGGCGACGGCGGTCGCGATGCCGTTGTCCTGGAGCCAGTGGAGGCCTTGCAGCGTCTCGCGGAAGGCGCCGGGCCCGCGTTCTTCGTCGTGGAGGTCTTCGCGCCAGTGGTCGAGGCT
>JAGWXR010000018.1 GCA_018969785.1 Alphaproteobacteria bacterium | reverse complement strand
TGCTGCCGAAGGCAGCGGCGTCGAGCGTCACTTCGCTGCCGGAAATCGCGCTGACCGTTGCCTCGATCAGGTTGATCGATCCGATGAAGGTCGCCACTTCGACATTGGCGGGCTGCGCGTAGAGTTCGCGCGGCGGGGCGATCTGCAGCACCTTGCCCTTGCCCATGACGGCGATGCGGTCCGACATCGACAGGGCTTCTTCCTGGTCGTGGGTCACGAAGACGAAGGTGATGCCGACGCTCTTCTGGAGCTGGCGCAATTCGATCTGCATTTCCTCGCGCAGCTTCTTGTCGAGCGCGCCGAGCGGCTCGTCGAGCAGCAGCACCTTGGGGCGCTTGACGAGGGCGCGGGCGAGGGCGACGCGCTGGCGCTGGCCGCCGGAGAGCTGGTCGCCGCGGCGCGAGCCGAAGCCTTCAAGCTTGATCATCGCGAGGGCTTCGTTCACGCGCTTGCGCAGTTCGCTTCCCGAGATACGTGCCTTGCGCAGGCCGTAGGCGATGTTGTCGTACACATTGAGGTGCGGAAAGATCGCGTAGGACTGGAACACCATGTTGGTGGGGCGCTTGTAGGCGGGTATCAGGGATGATGGCTGGTCGTCGATGTAGATCTCGCCGTCCGTTGGAAACTCGAAGCCGGCGATCATGCGCAGCAGCGTGGTCTTGCCGCATCCGGAGGGTCCCAGCAGCGAGAAGAACTCGCCCCGCTCGATACCGAAGGCAACGTTGTCGACGGCCTTGTTGCCGCCGGCAAACTGCTTCGTCACGTTCTCGATGCGGATGATGTGGTCGGCCATGGAGATCCTTTCAGGCGAGCCCTACCTTGCGGTCGCTGGTTCCCAGCTGCCTGACCCATTCCGCGAGGACCACCAGGAGACACGAGGCGAGCAGGATGATCGCACCCATGGCCAGCACGCTTGGCAGCTTGTTGGGGAACCTGAGCTGGCTCCAGATGTAGACGGGCAGGGTTGGCTGCTGGTTCGTCAGGAAGAAGGACAGCAGGAACTCGTCGAACGAGACGATGAAGGTGAGCAGGAGGCTCGAGATGATGCCGGGTGCGGCGAGCGGGAACGTCACCCGCCAGAAGGTCATCCAGGGCGTTTCGCCCAGGTCGAGGGAGGCTTCCTCGAGGCTGCGGTCGAAACCCTCGAGACGCGAACTGAGGACGGCCATGGCGAAGGGGGTGCAAAGCATGATGTGGCCGATCACGACGACCGGCAGGCCCAGGTCGATGCCGAGAGCGTTCAGGAGGATCAGCAGCGAGATGCCAAGGATGATCTCGGGGATGAACAGGGGCAGCATGATCATCGCCATGACGGCGGACTGGCCCGGGACGCGGTAGCGCGTGATCGCCTTGGCGCCGAACATGCCGAGGATGGTTGATGCCACCGCCACGATGGCGCCTACCTGGAGGCTTGCAACGAGCGCGTTGATCATGTCCTCGTCAGCGAAGGCCTGCTCGTACCATTTCGTGGTGAAGCCTTTCAGGGGGAATGCCACGAAGATCGAGTCGTTGAACGAGAAGATCGGCAGGAAGAGGACGGGGCCGTAGAGAAACACGAGGTAAAGCAGCGCGAAGCCGGCGAGGAGCCGGCCCGGGTCTCCCATGCGGGAAGCGGGGCGCGGGGCCTTCTTGCTCATCGGATGGACCTCGCTGCAAGGCGCATGGCGGTCGAGAACAGGATGACGAGGATGGCCACGCCAGCCATGGCCGAGAGGGCAAGTGCTGCGCCGAGGGGCCAGTTGCCTATCTTGAGGAACTGGACCTGGATGATGTTGGCGATCATCTGGCCGCTGGGGCCGCCGACCATGGCCGGCGTCACGTAGTCACCCGTGGTCGGCACGAAGATGAGGACGGCGGCGCCGATGACGCCAGGCATCGACAGGGGGAACGTCACCCGCCAGAAGCGCGACCAGGCTCCATCGCCGAGGTCGGCAGCCGCCTCGAGCAGGGTGCGGTCGATCTTTTCGAGCGACACGTAGATCGGCAGGATCGCAAAGGCTGCATAGGCATGGGCGAGCGTGATGATGACGGCGGTCTGGTTATAGAGCAGGAACTCGAGCGGTTCCTGGATCACGCCGAGGTTTGTCAGGCCGGAATTGATCACGCCGTTGTAGCCTAGGATCACCTTCCATGAGAACACGCGCAGAAGGTAGCTGGTCCAGAAGGGAATGGTGAGCAGGATCAGCCAGACGAACTTGTATTTCTTGACGCCGAAGGCGACGTAATAGGCCATCGGATAGGCTAGGCCCACGGTCACCAGCGTGACAAGGCCCGAGGTCTGGATCGATCGCCAGAAGATGTCGATGTAGCTCTGCTTTCCGACCACGTCGCGATAGCGCTCGAGGGTAGGTGTCTGGTCGATCGCAAGGCCGGTTTGCGTCCAGAACGAGTAGAGCACCAGCAGGAACAGGGGGGCTGCGAGCAGCAGGCCCATGGTGATCATCACGGGCGACAGAAGGGTGTAGCCTTTGGCTGCGTCCGAGCGGAGGTAGAAGGCCCTCAGGCGCTGGAGGAGGCCCGGTGCGGCGTCGGTCTTGGCGGTCGCTGCTTGCAAGGACTGCCCCGTCTTGCTTGCGTGAAGGAACTGCGCCACAGCATCTTCAGGCAAAGATTACGGGGCTGCAACCCTTCCGGACCGGAATGGTTTAGGGGGCGTGGCATTTCGGCCGCTTTCTGCCGTTTGCCGGCAGGCGGCGATGGCTGGCTTCCGGGCTTGGGCGGGGCGCAGGTCTTCAGCGCGCGACCGCTCCCGCGCTTTCAGGCCCGAACGAGCCGCTCGATCCAGGCGGGAAGGGCGAACGCGGCGCGGTGCATGGCGGGCGTATAATAGTCCGTGGCGATGCGCGAAGCCGCGAAGGCCGTGTCCAG
Source organism: Alphaproteobacteria bacterium (assembly GCA_018969785.1). Taxonomy (GTDB): domain Bacteria; phylum Pseudomonadota; class Alphaproteobacteria; order Micropepsales; family Micropepsaceae; genus SZUA-430. The sequence continues at coordinate 19,645 of JAGWXR010000018.1, read as the reverse complement.
CGCCTGCCACTTCGACGGATCGCCGAGCACAGCGTCATTCGATACCCAGGTCAGGGCCATGAAGCCGCCGATGTAGCTCGGCACCACAGCAAGGTAAACGCCGCTATAGCGGAACGTCTTCTTCATCTGGCGCAGCGTGTCGGTCAGTTCCTCGGGCTGGAAGAAGGGAACGCCGTTCTGGAACACGGCAAAGCCGCCGGGCGCCAGCGCGTCACGCACGCGCTCGTAGAAGGTGTCGCCGAAGAGCACTTCCGCAGGCCCGACAGGGTCGGGGCGGTCAGCGATGATCAGGTCGAAACGGTGACGGCTGGCCTTGTCGGCGAGGAAGACGAAGGCGTCCTCGATCTGCACCTTGAGCCTCGGGTCGGCGAAGGCGCCGGCGTTCACGTCGCCGAGGTGGCGCCGCGACAAATCGACCACCCTCTCGTCGATCTCGACGTTGAAAACGACCTCCACGCCGCGGTGCTTGAGGGCTTCCTCGGCGATCGCCATGTCGCCGCCGCCGGCGATCATGACCTGCTTCACGTTGCCGTGCTCGAGCATTGGCAAGTGGGTCAGCATTTCGGAGTAACCACATTCGTCACGCGTCGTGAGCTGCACGATGTCGTCGAGCACGAGCACGCGGCCGTTGCGCACCGAGTCGAAGATCCGGATGTGCTGGAATTGGCTCTTTTCCTCGATAATCGGGGCTCCGGCGAGTTCGATCGTCTGGGAGAATCCCGGGTGAAGTTTCTCCAGGAACGTGTTTGTCATCGCGTCGTCTCCTGCGTGGGTTCCGGCTGGCCGGTGAAGTGGGAAAAGATGGGGCGCGCGCCCTCCGGCAGCAGCGGTGCTGCTTTTGGCGCGACCGTATAGGTCCTAAGCGCCTCGCGGCGCAATGTCATAATTCCGCCTTGCTTGCAGCAGGGGCACGCCGGCGACAGAAATTTTACCCCGAGGGACCAAAAGAACTTGCATGGGGGGCGCGCATACATATATTTCGCCGCTCCGCAGTTCTGGTGTGGTCCACCGTGAGGCGGCTGAGCGGCGCGAGACCCGCGCTAACCTGGTTCACTTTGGATCAACAACTGTTCTCTTGTTGGGATGGGTCACATGGCTCTGTCTGCACGCAAAAGAACGGCTGTCGAAGTAACGCAGTTCCCTCAGAACCGCGCCAGAACGAAGTCCGTTCCGGTTCCAGTTCCAAATCCCGTTGTGGAAGCGGACGAAGAACGCAAAGACTATTTCATTACCCGCAACGGCGTGACGTTCGCGGGCAGCCACCTTCACATTGACCTTTGGGATGCCGAGGGCCTGGACGACGAAGCCAGGATCGAGCAGGCCATCAAGGACAGCGTGACGGCTGCCGGTGCAACGTTGCTGCACATTCACCTGCACAAGTTCTCGCCGAACGGCGGTGTGTCGGGCGTGGCTGTCCTGTCGGAAAGCCATATCTCGGTGCATACGTGGCCGGAGAGGGGCTTTGCCGCATTTGACGTGTTCATGTGCGGCGCGGCCCAGCCGCAGAAAGCAATCGGCGTGCTCGAGGCGGCCTTCAAGCCCAAGCGCGTGGTTGTCGGCGAGTACAAGCGCGGGATCGTCTGAGACCGCCATAAAGCGTTCATTAAACAGGCCGCCGGGGCACCCCCCGGCGGCCTTTTTGCTTGGGTGGGCGCGAACAGGCGTTAATCATCCACGATCTCTTTGCCAATTTGGGGTATTTGGAATTACCCGGTACGCTGCAAGCCCATGAGGCCCCTGCGGCGGGCCTTGCCTTCTCCCCAAGGTCGGACGCCATGGCCGTTTCAGCCCGTGCGGCAGACAAGCTCGACGCCATCTGCATCGGGGCAACGCCCGAGCCCCTGTTTGCGGCGGCAAGCCTTGCAGCGGCGGGCAAGCATGTGCGCGTGCTGGACCTGCGGGCGACGGGAAGGCCTGTTGCCGAGGCTGAACCCTGCCTCGTGGACGTGGAGGCGGCTGGCTGGCTCAACCTTGTCGCCCACGGGTTGCGTTATGGCGCTGCTGCGCCCCTGATCGCCGTTTCGCAGGACCGTTCCCTCTTGCTGTGGCCCGAGGCGGATGCCACCGTTGCGGGCCTGTCAGCGCTTTCGGAGCGCGATGCGGCAGCCTATCCGGCTTTCGTTTCCTGCATGACGCGGCTGGCTGCGCCCGGTGGCGCCGTGCCCGGTGGGCTGTCGAACCTGCTTGGCCTCGGGCTTACGCGCGATGCCATGATGGCGAGTGCGCTCCACGCGCGTTCCACATCGCTTTCACGCTTCCTGGAGGAGGCGTTCGAGAGCCCGCTGCTGCGTGGCGCCCTTGCGCAGCATGCACTTGAGGGTACGGCAGTATCGCCAACTGTTCCGGGTTCGGCGCGGCTCCTCGCGCGACAGGGCCTGATGTCGCTCATCGGGTTGCCGGTCGGCAAGCGACAGGTTGCCGGTGGAACCGCTGCGTTGCTCGCAGCGCTGAATTCGGCGATGAAGTCACAGGGGAGCCTTGAGGTCCTGCCCGAGGCGCAAGTGCGCCAGCTGGTCGTCGAGCGTGATGCCGTCCAGGGTGTCGTGCTTGCCGACGGAACGGTCCTCAGGGCGCCGCAGGTCATCCTCGGGCGCCTGGGTGATGCCACGCTGGAACTGCTGCAGCCGTTGCCATTTGATGTCCCGCAGGCCATGCGGCCGGATCCGGCCGCGAGGATCCATTACGCGGTGGGCATGCCGCCGGCCATCCGGGGTGTTGGTGCTGCCCAGGTCACGTCTGGTGCGAGCATCCTGCTGAACCCGTCGCTCGAGCGTCTCGTGCGCTCGCATGGCGCCTTTGCGGCGCGGCAGTTGCTCCAGGATTTCTGCCTGTCCCTGCGCGTGACGCCCATGGGTGGCGGCCACGAGCGCATGATGTGGCTCGTGGTTGCCGACGTGCTGCACGTCCCGCGCGAGAGCGACGAAGGGCCGTGGAGCGGACCGCGGCGCGAGCGGCTGGTATCCGCCGTTACGAGGACGATCGAGGCGTGGGCGCCGGGGTTCGAGCTGTCGCTCAAGGGGGCCGAGCTTGCAAGTCCTGCTGAACCGCGCCCGTTCCTCGAGTTGCAGCGGCCGTCATCGGGGCTTGGCAGTTCGGAAGATGACATCCAGACCCTGCCGGACATCGCGCATGACGGTGTCTGGAGGCCGTGCAAGGGCTTGTGGCTTGCAGGCGCGAGCCTCTCGGCCGGAACCGGGCGTGCAGGGCTCAGCATTGCGCAGGCGCTCGGGGCATCCGTGCGGCCACGGGTCAACGCCGATGCCTGAGGCGGTCCCCGGCCAGGACTATGATGTGATCGTCATCGGAGGTGGCGTGAACGGCCTCATATGCGCGGTCCTGCTGGCGCAGGCGCGCAAGCGGGTCATCGTCGTGGAGGCTCAGGATCGGCTCGGGGGCATGTGCCGCACGGACGAGATCGCGCCGGGGTTCCGCGTTTCGACGATCGCCCACCTCGTCGGTCCCTTGGATGCCGATGTGATGAAGTCGCTGCGCCTGGCAAAGCTGGGACTACAGTTTTCGGCGCGGCAGGCGGGTGCCGTCGCCCTTGCGCCGGACGGGCGGCATATCATCCTCGGCGAGGACCTGCGCCACACGGCGCAGTCCCTCCTGGCGCATGACGCGGCTGACGCCAAGGCGTGGCCCGCCCATGCGACGGGCCTGCGCCGGGCAGCGCAACAGCTCCACGCGTGGACGCAGCAGGCGGCAGCACCGGCACAAGGTAACGAAACAGGCCGGGCCTCCCTGCTTGGCGGGCGCCCGCGGCAGCCGGGCCCGGATGCGCAGGTGGCCGCACAGCTTGACCTTTCGATTGGCGAATGGCTGGACCGCAGTTTTTCAACACCGCTTCTCAAGGGTGCGATCGCCTTCGATGCGCTGATCGGCAATGCGCTGTCACCATCTGCGGCGGGGACGGCGCTGCTTGCCATCCTGCGCCGGGCCTTCGAGCCGAACAACGCGACCGGGCTGGTCCATCCTGCCGGTGGTGCAGGTGCCCTCGTCTCGGTTCTGCAAAAGGCAGCCGAGGCCGCCGGTGTGCGCATCCGGCTTGGCGCACGGGCCGAGCAATTCCTGTTCGAGGGCGGGCGGATCGCTGGTGTGAACCTGGCCAACGCAGACGCCGTCTATGCACCGCATGTGGTCTCGAGCCTGTCGCCGGTTCAGACCTATCTGAGGATGGGGGCCGAGCGGGACCTGCCGCTCGGCTTCAAGAAGCAGTTGCAGGGCTATCGCATGGAAGGGGCGGTCGCGAAGGTAAACTTCGCGCTGAACGGCCTTCCCACCATCAAGAACCTCGACAAGCGGCACCTGAAGGACCGGCTGCTTGTCTGCCTGTCGATGAACGAACTGGCGCGCGCCCATGCCGCCTTCGAACAGGGACAGGTGTCTTCCGAGCTAGCGCTCGAAGTGACGATCCCCTCGGTTCATGACGCGAGCCTCGCGCGGGTGGGCTGCCATGTGATGTCGGTCAACGCGACCTATGTCCCCGCGCAGTTCGGCGCTGCCGATCGTGAGCAGGCGCGCACGGGCCTCGTCTCGGCCGTGCTGAACCGGTTGAGGCAGTTCGCGCCCGACCTGCCGGACCTCATTGCCGCGGTAGACGTCTATCTGCCGGTTGACCTTGCCCAGATCGGTGGCGGGGCGGGCTGCCACTGGCACGGCGGTGACCTGTCGGCAGACCAGCTTGGCGTGCTGAGGCCGGCGTATTGGGCAGGGGCGCCGCTGCCTGTCGTGCCCGGCCTGCATCTGTGCGGGGCCGGAACGCATCCGGGGGGCGGGGTGACGGGTACGGGCGGGCGGCTTGCGGCAGAAGCCGTCCTGCGCAGCATGCAGGGGGGCGCATGAGCGACGTTTCGGGCCGCGTCATCCTGAAGACGGCGCTTCATGGGCGGACGGCCGCGCTTTGCGCCAGCGACATTTGGACCCGTGTCTGCAGCTTTGCCGTGCCGCTCGTCTATTCGAGCGAGCGCGAGGAGTGCGAGGCGCTGGTGGCGCGCGCCGGCATCGCGGACATTTCTGCCCGGCACTGCCTGCGTTTCGATGGACCGGATGCGGCAGCGTTCCTGGGGTTTGCCACGACCCATGATGCCGCGCTGATCGGACTGGGGCAGACGGCGCGCGTTATCTGGTGCGATGATAGCGGCTGGGTTCGCGGCGAGGGCCTGCTCGCGCGGCTCGACGAGGGCTGCTTCGAACTGACATCGGCCGTTTGCGACCATGCCTGGTTTGCAGATGGTGCGCTTGGCTTCAACGTCCGGGTGTCGGACCGCACGGGCCAGCGTGGCGGCATCGCGCTGCGCGGGCCCCATGCAGAGGCGATCCTTGAGCTGGCTGGCTTCCTCGGCATGTCCGAGCGCGGTGGCACCGAGCCCGAGGGCGCGGCACGTGCTGGCGGGTGGCGGCAAAGCCAGGTGCTCCTGCTCAGGGGCGTCGAGGGTTTCGAACTCTGGATGGATGCGGCTGGTGCCGGCGTCGTTTGGGACAGGCTCATGCGGGTGGGGGCGGGGTTCGGGATGCAGCCTGTCGGTGCCCGCGTCCTTGAACATGCGCGTATCGAGGCAGCGCAGCCGCTGGCGGGCACGGACTGGTTGCCGGCACCCTTTGCCATGCGGGCACAGGATCTCAGGACACCCCAGGATCTCGGTGTCGAGCCGGATCCGCTGCGACGGTTCAACGGTTCGGAGGCGCTGGCACAGCGACGGCGAGGCTGCGGGAGCCGCCTCGTGCAACTGTCGAGCCTGCGGCCGCTGGCGCGCGGCGAGTTGATCGGCAAGGGCGGGAGTGCCGGCATGATCACCTCGGTCGCGCTGTCACCGGCGACCGAGCGGCATGTGGCGCTGGCATGGATCAGGGATGAGCTTGCGCGACCGGGAAGTACGCTTGGGCTTCCGGGGACATCAGGCGTGCTCGACATCGAAGTCGTCCGGCTGTGCCACTCATAGGCGTTCGAGCGCCGTGAATCCCTCGATGGCGTCAAAGCGGGCGCGCTCGGCCGCGGGTGGAATGCCGGGGCTGCGGCAGAGCAGCATGGCCTTCATGCCGGCGGCGAGGGCCGCGCTGACTTCGGCGGTGGCGTCGGAGAAGAACATCATGTTCGCGGGGCTTGAACCCGCCTGACGCGCGATGGTCGCATAGGATGCGGGCTCGGCCTTGGGGCCCGTTGTCGTATCGAAGTACCCGCTGACCAGCGGGCGCAGGTCGCCGGCGACCGAATAGCCCATGTAGAGCTTCTGGGCCTCGATCGATCCGGATGAGTAGATGAAGACCTTGAGCCCCTGTGCGTGGTAACGCCGGATGGCTGCGATGGCATCATCGTAGAGGTGGGCCTTCAGCACACCCGTCTCGTAGCCCGCGCGCCAGATCAGGCCCTGCAGGGTCTTCAGTGGCGTGATCTTGCGGTCCTCGTCGATCCAGGCAGCGAAGAGGGCGACGGCCTCGTCCTGTGTAGCGAGCGGCTTGCCCGAGGCGTGGCGTGCCTCATCCAGGATTGCGCACACCTGGTCATCGTTCCAGTGGCTGGCCAGGAACGACGCGAGGCGTTCGCGTGCGAAGGGAAACAGAATCGAGCGCACGAAGGCGATGTCGCCGATCGTGCCCTCGATGTCGAAGACGACGGCCCGGATCACGCGGCGTATTTCGGAATGTTGTCCGCGATCTTGTCGCCCGTGAATTCGGCGACCCAGCCTTCCGGCGTGGTGAAGAGGCGGATGGCGGCGAACAGGGGCTTGGGGCCCATGTCGAACCAGTGGCGCGTGTGCTTGGGTACTGACAGCAAGTCGCCGGCCGTGCAGACCACCTGGAGCACCTGCTCCTTGTTGCGCAGATAGAAGGCGCCGGCGCCCTCGACGAAGAAGCGTACCTCGTCATCGGCGTGGGTGTGCTCGGAGAGAAACTTCTGGCGCATCGCCTCGCGATCGGGATGGTCGGGGCGCATGCGCACCACGTCGGCCGACTGGTAGCCGCCGATCTTCTTCAGGCGGTCCACGTCGGCGGCGTAGGCTTGCAGAACCTCGTCCTGTCCGGCGCCGGGCGGCAGTTCGCGGGTTGCCTGCCAGCGCTCGAAGCGGACGTCGAAGGGCAGAAGGGTCTTGATGATCTCGCGCGCATCGGTGGTCTGCGAGACGGGCGCAAATCCCTTCGAGAGGTCAAACACCGTAATGGTCGTCATGCCGGTATTCCTTTCAGTTTCAGGCTGAGCGTGAAAAGGTAATCGAAAGCGTCGAGATGGCGAAGCGTCTCCTGCGTGCTGCGACCCCACGCGTAGAGGCCGTGGCCTGCCAGCAGGAAGCCCCAGCACGGCTTTTTCACAGACAGGTCCTTACCAATCCGCCGGGCGAGGGCGTCCATGTCCTGGTCGTTTTCATAGACGGGCACGTCGAGGTGCGCCTCGTGGGTCTGGAACCCGTGGAAGGCCTTGAGCATTTCGAGCCCCTCAAGACGCACGCGGTTCTCATGGCGCAGGGCCATGGACGCGAGGACCGCGGGCAGGGCGTGCACGTGCGTGACGGCGCCCGCCTCGGGCAGGGTCCGGTAGATCATGTAGTGGAGCGGGGCCTCGGCGGATTCTCGGGGGTGGCGCTCGCCACTGATTGCGGCTGCGATCACACCGTCTGCCGAGAGCTGTGTCTTGTCGCTGCCTGAGGCTGTCACGGCGCATGTGCTGGCGTCGATCCGGACCGAGAAGTTGCCGCTGGTCGAGGGGATCCAGTTCCGCGCGCCGGCATGGTGCGCGAGGCGGATTACCTGTCCCACGATGTCGGCCGTCAGTCGGCTGTCAGTGTGCATGGGGTGAGCCCTTCCACATCAAGGGGAGTTCATATGGGGTATCGCGGGCCGGATGTCATCCCCCTCACCGCCAGTCCCGGCTCGGGGCCCAAAAAAGGAGGGCCCCCGGGCGAGGTCGCGCGGGGGCCCCATCAGGCGATAGCGGATGGCGTCAGCCGCCGCCGCGGATTTCGGTCCAGAATTTCACGATCTCTTCCTTGTTCTTCAGGCGGACCTGGAAGGTACCGGCCTTGAGGAAGCCCTCCACGTCGCGCGTGAAGTTGATCGCCTTCAGCTGATCGTCCGTGTAGTCGGCGAAGATCGAGGTGTTGGCTGGTCCGTTGTGGAGTTCCTCGAGCTGGTACTTCATCGCCTGCGGAGCGATGCCGCTGTCGATGATGGCGTAGGCCTTCTCGAGATTCTTTGTTTCTGCGTGCACCACGAGGCCGCAGACATAGGTGAACATGCCGCCGGGCGGGTTCATGTAGGCTACCGGCTTGTTCTCGCGCTTCAGCGCTGCATAGGTCTGGTTCCAGGTAATGGCGGCCACGATCTCCCCGGAGGCGAGTGCCTGGGAGATGGAGGTTTCATCCGACGAGATGAAGCGCGCGTTGGCCACGAATTCACGCAGCTTGCCCTTCAGCGTTTCCCATTCCGCCGGCGTCATGTTGTAGACGTCGATGCCGTGGGTCTTGCCGATCAGGGTGACCGTGTCGTCCACGCCGTCAAGCCCGGAGACCTTGCCCTTGTACTTGGGGTCGAACAGGATCTTCCAGCTCTCGTTGCCGACATATTCCGGCGCGAGGTCCGTGCGGTAGGTGATCGAGGTGTTGGCCCAATACTGTGGGATGAACCAGGCTTCGGTTTCGGACTTCATCATGCCCGGGATCTTCTTCAGCGCGTCCGGGATGTCCTTCCAGTATTTCAGCTTCGTGACGTCGATCGGCTGGATGAGGCCGGCTTCCTGCCAGCGGCCAAACTCGTATGAACACGGCGCCATCACGTCAGGCTTGTAGCCTGCGCGCATCTTGGCGAAGGCCTCGTCCTCGTCAGCCCAGATGGCGGTGCGGGGTTCGACGCCATACTTTTCCTTGTACTCTGCAAGGAACGGTGGATCGCCCCAGTTTTCCCACGTGAACAGCAAGGGTTCGCTGTCGCTCGACGCGGTTTGCGTCGCTCCGGCGTCCACCGGGGGCGCTTCGGGTTTCCTCATCTGAAGGAAGTAATAGAGGCCACCCGCAACGATCACGATGGCGAGGATGGCGAGTAAGGAACGGTTCATGCGGGTTCTCCCTGCATAGCTGTGCTGAGGTAGGCACAAAAAAACATGCGGCCCGCCCAAGGGCGGACCGCATGCACAGGCACTAGAAGTGACTGTTCAAGCCAGCTTACTGGGCCGGCGGAGCCGCCGGAGCTTCAGCCGGAGCGGCCGGAGCTTCAGCCGGAGCGCCTTCAGCGGGAGCCGCTTCAGCCGGAGCGGCTTCAGCCGGAGCGCCTTCAGCGGGAGCCGCTTCAGCCGGAGCGGCTTCAGCGGGAGCGGCTTCAGCCGGAGCGGCTTCAGCCGGAGCTTCCGTCGCGGTCGCGTCGGTGGCTTCGCCAGCGGGCTTCCGGTTCAGGTAGAAGTAGGCAGCGACCGCCAGGATGACGACCGCGATAAAGAGAAAAAGACCAGTCCTATTCATTACTTCTCTCCATATATGGCCGTCATGGTGGCCATCTGTCCCCTCGTCGCGCGCCGGTCAACGTGCATGACCTGACCGTCCTTGCGGCAGCATCAACTACCGGACAGTCAAGCTTGGTGCGCACGTCCTAGCGCGACTTGCGAACGACTCTAGACAGTTCCCAAAACAGCAACAAGCGTAGCGAAGGTCGCAGTCCCGGGCTTTCTGCCGCACCCCGGAGCGCTTGAGGTCGCGGGAATCCGTGCGGCGTTATTGCGCTGCAACAACGCAGGAATGGCGCGCGGCATCGAGCCGGCGGTCTTGCCGGGAATGCAGACAAATCAACGTCTTCGATGATGCGCAATCAGCGGCGAAAGCCGGTGATTGAAGGTCATGCGCAGGGCGGGGCTGTCCGCGTGGTTGTGCGGTTTGTGCCTGTTTCGCCCTGCCCGGGAAACGGTGATCAGGCCGCCAGCGGCAGTGTGAAGCAGACGCTGGTGCCCAGGCCGGGATCGCTTTCGATGGTCAGGCGGCCGCCATGCCGTGTGATGATTCCATTCGACGCGGCGAGCCCCAGCCCCGTGCCCTGGATCTTGCTCGCCTTCGTTGACTTTTCGATGCGCTCGAAGGGCTTGATCACGCGGGGAAGGTTTTCCGGGGCGATGCCGATGCCGGTATCGTGGATCCAGACCGATGCCTGATCGCCAAGCATTCGCGTCTCGATCGTCACGTAGCCGCTGGTCGAGTTGAACTTGAGGGCATTCGACAGAAGGTTCGACATGACTTCGCGGATGGCCTTGCTGTCGGCGCGAACGGCCGGCAGGTCGCGAAGCTGGGTGCGCAGGGTGATGCCGGCTGCCTTTGCCTTTTCCTCGATTTCATGGGTCGCTTCATCAACCAGTGCGGAAAGGTCGGTTGGCGCCAACCTGAGTTCCAGCTGGCCCGATTCGATGCGCGCCATGTTGAGGACTTCATCAATGAGATGAAGAAGGGCCTCGCCGCTCGCATGAATGTCGCGTGCATAGCCGACATAGCGTGGCGGCAGCGGGCCCAGAACCTCGTTCTGCATGGCGTCGGAGAAGCCCATGATGGCGTTCAGCGGGGTCCTGAGTTCGTGGCTCATGTTTGCAAGAAACTCGGTCTTGGAGCGGCTGCCTTCCTCGGCGCGCTGCTTTTCCCGTTCGAGCTTTGTTGCGATCTCTCCGAGCTTGAGGGCCTGCTCCTGCAACTGGCGATGCGAGGCCTGCAGCGCGTCCTCATTTTTCTTGAGGGCCGTGATGTCGGTGGCCACCATGATCCGGGCTTCCTCGGTTGCCTGGCGCTCGCTGACCAGCAACCAGCGATCATCCACGCGCTGCAATTCGACAGTGCCGGTCGTGCCGCCAAGGTTGAACAGTTCGAGCGGTCCTTCACCCTTCCTGAGGTCATGCGGGTGGACCCGCGCAAGCAGGTTGCTGCGGGCATCGCCGAGCTTTGCCTGTGTGAGGCCATAAAATTCCATGAAGCGCCTGTTGCACAGAATCAGGCGACCCTCGCGGTCCCACAGGACGAAGGCCTCGGCTGCGTTTTCGAAGGCGGCCTTGAGAACGCGCTCGGTGACGCTGAGCCTCTCGGCTGCCTGCTTCTGGTCTGAGATGTCCAGCGCAATCCCCGACAGGCGCGGATGCTCGGTCCTGAGCGTGTGGTAGGCCTGACCCTTTGCGCGGAGCCATATATAGTGGCCGCCTTCGTGGCGAACGCGGAAGGTCTCGTCGTAGTTCTCGCTTCCGGCAAGGATGCTCTCCTCGATGTCGCGAAGCGCTCTCCGGTCATCGGGGTGAAGGCGGTTCTCGAGTTCATCGATCCTGACGATCCTTGGCTGCTGGCCCGTACCGAGCAGGGCGCTCATGGCGCCTGACCAGTACATGCTGCGGTTCGGGACATCCCAGTCCCAGATGCCGCATCGCGCGCCGCTCACGGCCAGCTCAAATCGTTCCTCGGTGCGGCGCAGCGCGTTGCGTGATCGCGCCGTATGCTCCATCTGGTTCAGCAGTGCCCAAGCCAGGGCTGCGCCCAGCAGGGACGGGCCGAAGATCATGATGGACCAGAGCGGCAGGTAGTCGGTCCAGCTCAATTCCTCCGCCGCGTGGGTGAGCGACAGGACGCGCAGGTCGTAGCCGGGGATCTGCATGGCAGAGGCCATGTAATTCCGGCCCTCGTGAACGAATGTCTTGGTGACCGGGCTGTTGGCCACCAGCGGTTCAAACATTGTTTGTGCAAAGGGCAGAAGCGTGGCCGGCACGCTGTTGCCAGTGGTGCGAACGATCATGTTTCCCGCCGTGTCGGTAATGAAGAGCGCTTCGCTCCTCGCGCCCCTGATATCCTGCAGGCTTGTGGCCAAGGCTGCGGTGTCAAGGACGGTCACGTAGTAGAGGTCAGGGATGTCCCTTGCGCGCTGTGCGATTGCCAGTGGCCCGGGGCCGGATGCGCTGGCGCCGAAGGTGCCGGCGATGGGGGCCGTACCCTCCGTCGCCACCAGCCGCCTGAAAAGCGGGTTGCCTGCGAAGGTTGAGGGTTGCTGGGGAACGCCTCTCCTGTCCCAGTAGACCATGCCGTCGCCGCGCACGGCGATGAGGTTCCGGACCATGGGATCCTGGATGATCACGGGTACCGCGGTCGTGCGGACGGCCCGGTCCAGTGTCTTTCGTGTGCGGTCGAGTGTCGAGGCTGCGAGGGTTGCCGAGTGCGACACGAATTGCTCGAACTGCTTCGTCTGGAGGGCGATGCGCTCGACAGCGGTCATCTGCTCACGCTTCATCTGGATCGTCGCAGCAGCTGCCACGGACAGGATCGTGGCAATGGCGCCGAGGATGATCAGGTAAGTCGTGCTGTCCCCGGAAAGCCGCGGAAACCAGGTGGACGCGCCGCCTGCCTGGAATCCGGCGGCGGCTGCATGCGTGGCGTTGGCCATGTTTTCATAACCCAGAATCGAATCATTACCCATCCGGGATTATGTAGGGCACCTGCGGCTTGTCACCCCCGCCGGACCGTTTTGTAACGATGCGTGGCCAATGTGCTTCTGCGTGCGAATCAGCCGAGCGTCTTCTCGACGATCTCGGTGACGTTGCGCGAGAGGGTGGGGGTGCTGCCGATTCTCGAGAGCTCCCTGCGGATCAGGGCCTGTCTTGCCTTGTCGAAGCGGCGCCACGTCTCGAACGCGCCGCACAGCCGCGCGGCGACCTGCGGGTTCACGGCGTCAAGCCGCAACACCATGTCGGCAAGGAAGGCGTAGCCCGAACCATCGGGGGCGTGGAAGCGCAGCTGGTTGCCCATCACGAAGGCGCCGACCAGCGCGCGCACGCGGTTGGGGTTCGTGAGGTTGAAGGCCGGGTGACCCGTCAGCGCCTTGACACGTCCCAGGGTCTCGGCGTTCGAGGATTGCGCCTGGATCGTCATCCACTTGTCGATCACCAGGGGATTGGCCTTCCAGCGATCATGGAAGGCCTCAAGGGCGGCCTTGCCTTCGGCGCCACCCATGTCGGCGAGGCAGGCGAGGCCTGCGGCCTGGTCGGTCATGTTGTCGGCCGACCTGAAATGCTCCCAGGCAAGGGAGCGGGTGGCCGGCGTGTCCTCGGCCGTGAGGTAGCGCAGGCAGGCATTGCGCAGCGCACGTCGGCCGGCGGAGGCGGCGTCAGGGGCATAGGGCTCGTTTGACTTCAGTCCGGCATAGATCTCGTGAAGCTTGCCGCGATAGGTGGTGGCCAGCTCCCGGCGCAGGGTTTCGCGCGCGAGATGGATCGCATCCGGATCGGCGTCCTCGAGGCCCTGGGCGAGTTCCATCTCGCTCGGCAGCACGGCAGCCATGGCGGTGAAGGCGGGATCGCGGCGCATGTCGGCGAGGAGGTCGCCAAAGGCCCTGACGAAGCCTGGGTCGACGCCGGGCGTCTTGCCCGCGCGGGCCTCGGCGGTCATGCGGTGCAGGACTTCCGTCGCCAGCTTCTGGCCGGATTCCCAGCGGTTGAAGGGGTCGCTGTCCCTGGCCATGAGGAAGGCACGGTCGTCGGGGGACAGGGGCATCTCGAAGCGGGCCGGGGCCGAGAAGCCGCGCCCGACCGACGGAACGGGCTCTTCACCGACGCCGGTGAAGCGGAAGGTCTGCTCGGCAGCGGTCAGGGAGAGGACGTGCGACGTCGCGCTGCGCCCGTCATGCGTGGTGGCAAGATCGGCGCCTGACTTGCGTCCGACGAGGCCCACCGTCACGGGTATGTGCATCGGCTTCTTGGCCGTCTGTCCCGGGGTGTCGGGGATCGTCTGCCTCAGGGTCAGGGCATACGTCCTGGCGCCGGCATCATAGGAACCTCTGCCCTCGATCAGGGGCGTGCCGGCCTGCGCGTACCACAGGCGGAACTGCGAGAGGTCGGCGCCGGTCGCGTCTTCCATCGACTTGACGAAGTCATCGCAGGTCGCGGCCGTGCCGTCGTGGCGTGCAAAATAGAGGTCGCAGCCCTTGCGGAAGCCCTCGGTGCCCAGGATCGTCTGCAGCATGCGGACGATCTCGGCGCCCTTGTCGTAGACGGTCGAGGTGTAGAAATTGTCGATCGTCAGGTACTGGTCCGGACGGATCGGGTGGGCAAGCGGGCCGGCGTCCTCCTGGAACTGGCGCAGGCGCAACGTGCGCACGTCACCGATGCGCTCGACCGCGGCAGAGCGCATGTCGGCCGAGAAGGCCTGGTCGCGGAACACCGTGAAACCTTCCTTGAGCGAGAGCTGGAACCAGTCGCGGCAGGTGACCCGATTGCCCGACCAGTTGTGGAAGTACTCGTGGCCCACCACGGCCTCGATCTGGTCATAATCAGCGTCGGTTGCGGTGTCGGGGCGCGCGAGCACCAGCTTGTCGTTGAAGATGTTGAGACCCTTGTTCTCCATGGCCCCGAAATTGAAGGCGCTGACGGCAACGATGTTGAAGACATCAAGGTCGTATTCGCGACCGAACGTGTCCTCGTCCCATTTCATCGAGCGCTTGAGCGCGCCCATGGCGAAGTCGACCTTGTCCTCGTTGCCGTGGGTCACATAGATGCCGAGTTTCACGCGGCGGCCCGAGCGGGTGACGAAGGTGTCGTCGCGCTGCGCGAGGTCGCCGGCAACAATGGCAAAGAGGTAGGACGGCTTGGGGAACGGGTCGTCCCAGTCTGCCATGTGGCGACCGCCCGGCAGCGTGCTGTAGCCGGCCGGATTTCCGTTCGACAGCAGGATCGGGAAGCGGGCGCGGTCGGCAATCATGCGGACGCGATAGACCGACATATTGTCCGGGCGGTCATAGGAATAGGTGATGCGCCGGAAACCTTCGGACTCGCACTGCGTGCAGAACATGCCGTCCGACATGTAGAGGCCCGACAGCGCCGTGTTGGCAGCGGGGTTGATCTCGACGGCGGTGTCGAGCCGGAAGCGCGTGGCGGGCGGCGCGTGGATCGTCAGGTGGCTGTCGTTGACGGTGTAGGCGTCCTTGCCGAGCGGGCGGCCGTCGAGCTTGATGTCAAGAAGCTTCAGGTGTTCGCCATCGAGCACCAGCGGGCCACCGTCCTCGCCCTGCCACTCGACATGGATGGTGGCAAAGACGCGGGTTGCCGTCTCGTCGAGATGGAACTCCAGTTCGGTGCGCGCGATGCGATAGGGCGCGGGGCGGTAATCGCGGCGCAGGACGGGGACGGGTTGTTCGGTCTTCATCGGGCAGCCTTCCTTGCTGCTCCGGGTTTACTGCATTTCGGCCCGCGCGCAACAGGGGTTGCGCGCCCGGGTTTCTACTGATTCACGTCCTGGTCGACGTGGCGCAGGATTGCTGCAGCTTCCTGTGCGAGGGCGGTGACGTCCTCGGGAACGTTTCCGGCCTCCATCCTGGCGTAATTGACCAGCGAGCGCAGCAGCATGGCCATCTTCGGTGAGTTCATGATGAGGCGGGCCTGGAACTCGATCCGGAAGGGGTGGAGTTCGTATTCCGCACCCGGCACGCGCCAGCCGCCCCAGTCGCTGTCACCCGTCACGACCGTGGGGTGGGTTCCCGGATAGGGGTGGCCTGCACAATCCTCGATCGACTTTGACTTGTTCTTTGTACGGATGATGCGCCATTGCTCTGCCGTGCCGCTGATCGTGGACTTCTCGGGGGCGTCGGCCTGCAGCTCGTCGGCGGCGAATTCCCGGCCAAGGCCCACCTCGTAGTGGATGCGCAGCGGCTCGTCGATGCCCTTGGTCCAGTGCGGAATGATCTTCTCGACGATCGACCAGGTGCCTACCGTCCTCACGTAGACGCGCTGGTTCTTGTGGAATTGTGCCTTTGCCATGCAAACCCCGTCGGCCTTCAAGGCCCTTGAGGCGAGAACAATTGCATGGCCCGCGTTAAAGCCTGCTAAAGGTTCAGTCGGGAACGGGGGCGTTGGGCTGTGCCAAACCGGGAAGCCGGCCGCGGATGCGGTTGAACCAGGCAAAGGCATCGGCCATCAACGTGTAGGCCACAGGCACGATGAACAGGGTGAGCACTGTCGAGGACAGGATGCCTCCGATGATGAGGACGCCCATGCCATTGCGGAATTCCGCGCCCTGGCTCACCGATATGGCAACCGGGATCATGCCGAAAACGGTCGCGAGCTGTGTCATGAGCACGGGGCGCATGCGGCGCGGGCCTGCTTCCGAGATTGCATCATGCGCGGAGAGGCCCCGCTGCTCGCGGGCGGTGTTGGCGTAGTCGACAAGAAGGATGCCGTTCTTCATCACGAGGCCCATCAAGGCGATCATGCCGATCTGGGCGAACATCGTCAGCGTCATGCCCGAGAGCCAGAGCGCAGCGAACGCGCCGACAAAGGATAGTGGCGCCGTCAGCATGATGATCGCGGGCTGCGAGAAGCTGTTGAACTGGCTGGCGAGGATCATGTAGAGCGCCACGATGGCGAGCAGGAAGGCGAAGGCGATCGCGTTTGCTGCTTCCTTCATGCGCTCGGCCTGGCCGATGAAGGTGCCCTTGTAGCCTTCGGGCAAGCCGACCGAGGCGACCAGCTTCTGCATGCGGTCTGTCGCCGTACCCAGCGCCACGCCCGGCGGGGTGTTCGCCATCACGGTGACGGTGCGGGCGCGGTTGCGCCTGTCGACCTGGGCCGGGCTTTCCTCGATGCGGAACGACGCCATGCTTGCGAGGTCGACCAGGTTGCCGTTGCTGGTGCGGACCTGGATCTGTGCAAGCTTGGCCGGGTCGTTGCGCTGTTCCTCCTCGAGGCGAACGCGGACGTCGTAGCGGTTGCCGAATTCCTCGTAGGTGCCGGCGTCCACGCCCCCCACGAGGGCGCGTACCGTGGTGGCGAGCGGCCTGATGGCGGCGCCGAGGTCGGCCGCGCGGTCGCGGTCGATGTCGATCTGGACCTCGGGCTTGCCTGCCTCGTAGGACGAGCGGACATCGGTGAAGGTTGCCGCGTCGGCACGCATCGCCGCGACGATTGCGTCAGCCTTCTCGCGCAGCACCTCCAGCGAGGGACCCTGCAGCGAATAGGTGATGGCGACATTGAAGCTGGAGTTGCCGCCGATCCAGGGAACCTCGGTCGCTTCGATGTGCTTTGCCTCGGGAATGGCCCTTGCGAGGGCCAGGCGGGCTTCCTGCATGATCACGAACTGGTCACGGCTGCGGCCTTTCTTTGGCGTCAGGCCGGCGTAGATGCTGATGCGATTGATACGTGCCTGGGTGCCGCCGCCCACCGTCACGAACACGGTCTTGATGTCGGGCAGGGCGAGCAGGGTCTTGCTGATGCGCTGGCTCACATTGCGGGCCTCGGCGATGCCGGTGCCGAAGGGCAGGTCGACCTGGCCCAGGAACTCGGAGCGGTCGGCCTTGGACTGGAAGTCGAAGGGGATGCCGCGGGCGAGCACCATGCCGGCAACAATGAAAGCAAAGCCGCCGGCGAGAACGATGAGGCGGTGCGAGAGTGACCACTTCAGGCCCTGCCTGTAACCCTCTTCCATGGCGCGGTGGAAGTGCTCCACGCGCTGCGCAATCGGGCCGAGCTTCAGCTTGGTGAGGAACTTCGAGCACAGCGCAGGTGTCAGCGTCAGCGAGACGAGCAGCGACACCATCACCGAGAAAACGATTGCAAGCCCGTAGTGGTAGAAGAAGCGGCCGATGATGCCGTCCATGAAGGCGATGGGAACGAACACGGCGACGACGGCCCATGTGCCGGCCATGACCGCGACGCCAACCTCGGCGGTGCCCTTGGAGGCGGCCTCCATGGGGGTCATGCCTTCCTCGAGCTTGCGGTGGACGCTCTCGAGCACCACGATCGCGTCGTCGACGAGCAGGCCCACGGCGACAGAGAACGCCATCAGCGTAAGGTTGTTCAGCGTGAAGTCGGCGAGGTAGAAGGCAAAGAAGGTGGCGATCAGCGATGTCGGCATGGCGACAGCCACGATCACGGTTGCCCGGAAATCAAGCAGGAAGGCCATCGTGATGACGATGACGAGGAAGATGCCGAGGACGATGTCGAAGCCGACGTCGTTGATTGAATCCTCGATGAAGAGCGAGGTGTCGCGCGCGAGGATCATGTCGACCCCCGGCGGCAGGAGCGGGCGCATCTGCTCGATCTCGGCCTTGATGGCCTTGGCGACCTCGACCGTGTTCTGGCCTGACTGGCGGCGGATCTCGAGCGATATGCCCGGCTTGCCGTTGAGCGTGGCGAAGGTGCGCTCGTCCTCGGCGCCATCCTCGATGCGGGCCACGTCGCCGAGCAGCGTGGGCAACTGCAGGGGGCGGAAGGCAACGGCAATCTTGCGGAAGTCGTCGACGGACTTGACCTCGCCCTTGGTCTTGACGCTGAACTCGGCGCGGTCGCCGGGCAGTGTCAGGTTGCCGCCGGGTACGTCGGTGTTTTCGCGCCGGATGGCCGCGACCACATCTTCTGCCGTGATGTTGTAGGCGCGCAGCTTGTCGGCATCGAGCCAGATGCGGATCTGCCGCTTGCGGCCACCGAGGATCACCACCTGGCCCACGCCGGGAACGCGCTGCAGGCGTTCCTTCACGATCTTGTCGGCGAACTCGGTCAGGTCCCGGGTTGCCATGTCGCCCGACAGCATGACCGAGAGGATGGGTTCTGCGTCGGGGTCGATCTTCTGGATGACGGGCTGTTCGGCGTCCTGCGGCAGGTCGCGCAGCGCCAGGTTGACCTTGTCGCGGACGTCCTGGGCCTTCACGTCCCCGTTCTCGCTGAGGCCGAACTCGATCATGATGACCGAGGCGCCCTCGAAGCTCTGCGAGGTCAGCGACTTGATGCCGCCGATCGTGTTGACCTGCGCTTCAATCGTGTCGGTGACGTCAGTTTCGACGGCGTCGGGGCTTGCGCCTTCGAGCACGGTCTGGATCGTCACATAGGGAAACTCCACGCGCGGGAACAAGTCGACGCCGATGCGCTGGAGCGATACCCAGCCCAGCGCCACGAGGGCGCCAATAAGCATGACCGCAAGCACCGGGCGGCGGATCGAGAGATCGGAAATCCACATGAGGGGCCGCCCGTCAGTTTTCTAGAGTTGTGCCTGCGTCGGCTTGGTGTCGGCGATGGACGATTTTTCGACCTCGACCGGCACGCCGTCGGCGAGTTGCTGGATGTTCGGGCCACCGAGGAATTCGGTCCCTGGCGGCACGTTGTTCAGGATCTCGACGCGTTCTCCATCGAGTTCGCGCACCGACAGGCGAACCTTGCGCGCCTTGCCCTTGTCATTGACGAAGGCGTAGCGGGCGGCGGCGGATCCGAGAACCACTCTCCGGTCGACAACGACCGCCGGGCGCGGCTCGGGCTGCAGTTCGACGCGCGCATAGAGGCCCGGCAGGATCTTGTAGCCGGGGTTCGGCAGGGCGATGCGCACCTCGACCCCGCGCGAGCGGTAATCGACGCCGTAATTGATCACCGCGACCTTGCCTTCGAATGCCTTGTCGACGCCGTCGACGCGGATGCGCGCAGGCATGCCCAGCTTGAGCTGGCTGAAATTCACGCTGGGCGTATTGACGATGACGGCGAGCGGATCGATACCCATGATCTGCACCACGCCTGATGCACCGCCGGGCATGCCGCCGAAGCGCGTGGCCATGAACCGGCCTTCATACACGTCCTTGCGCGAGATCACGCCGTCATAGGGGGCGCGTACGATCGTGTCGTTCAGCATCTGCCGGGCC
This sequence comes from Alphaproteobacteria bacterium, assembly GCA_018969785.1. GTDB lineage: Bacteria > Pseudomonadota > Alphaproteobacteria > Micropepsales > Micropepsaceae > SZUA-430. Next base: position 49 of record JAGWXR010000018.1, on the reverse strand, counting down.
TGGGCGAGGCGGGCTTCCCAGACGCCGAGTTGCGCGGTTGCAACATCTG
>JAGWXR010000165.1 GCA_018969785.1 Alphaproteobacteria bacterium | reverse complement strand
TACGCGGGCGTTAGGGCGGGTCCCGGAGAGACCCGCCCGTTGCACGATGTGTCCTGGTCGCGCGATCAGTATGCGCGGGCGGTCGGGCGCTTGCCGAACTTGCCCGGGCGGCCCTGGCCGTCGCGTGCGGCTCCCTGCGGCCGGTCGCCCCGGCTCTGGAAGGGACGTCCCGGCTTGCCGCCGCCGTTGTTCCTCGGAGCGTCGCCACCCTTGTGGAAGGGCCGGTCTCCTGGCTGGCCGTCGCGCGACGCATTCTGCGGGCGATCTCCACGCTTGTGGAAGGGCCGGTCGCCGCGCGGGGTGAAGGCGCGTTCGCCGCGCTGGTCTGCGCCCTGTGCATCGCGGTTGCCGGCCGGGCGATCGGTGCGCTGCTCGTTGCGGTGATCGCCACGGGGCGCCTCGCGGCGGTCGGGGCGCTGTTCGCCGTTGCGGGGCCTGTCGCCGCCGAAGGGCCTTGCGCCGTGGGGCTTGCCCTGGCGCTGCGCGGGCTTGGGTGCGCGGAACTGGCCATCCGGCGACCTTGGCTCCACGCTGACCTCGGGCTGCGGGCCCTGGGCTGCCATGTGCGCGAGGATGTCATGGCGCGGGTTGTTGCCCTTGCGGTGCGGCCTTGGGTGGCGGCTGGCCTGCGGCGGACGAGGGCGATCCTCGAAATCACGCTGCCTGCGGCCTTCCTGCTTCTGTTCGTGCGTCTGCACCGGGGCCGGCGTGGTGCCGGCTTCGCCTGCGGGGGCACGCCATTCGCTGGCCGGGATCTGCTGGCGTGTCACCTTCTCGATGTCGCGCAGGAGCGGGCGTTCCTCGCGATCGCAGAAGGCGATGGCGATGCCGTCGGCGCCGGCGCGAGCCGTGCGGCCGATCCGGTGGACGTAGGACTCCGGCACGTGCGGCAGGTCGAAGTTGATGACGTGGCTGATGCCGTCGATATCAATGCCGCGGGCAGCGATGTCGGTTGCGATCAGAACCGGTGCGCGTCCCGAGCGGAAGTTGTTCAGGGCGTTGACGCGCTGGCTCTGGCTCTTGTTGCCGTGGATGGCCGAGGCGTTGATGCCGGCGGCGGCGAGTGCCCGCACCACCTTGTCGGCGCCGTGCTTGGTGCGTGTGAAGACCAGCGTGCGGGCCATGGCCGTGTCGGTCCGCAGGAGGTTGATGAGCAGGGCGCGCTTGTCGCCATTCGACACGTGGATCACGCGCTGGGCGATGCGCTCGACCGTGGTGGCGGGCGGTGTCACGCTGACGCGCACGGGGTTGTGCAGCAATTCGCCAGCCAGGCGTCCGATTTCCTCGGGCATTGTGGCCGAGAAGAAAAGGTTCTGGCGGTCGGGGCCGAGGAACTTCACGATGCGACGGATGTCGGCGATGAAGCCCATGTCGAGCATGCGGTCGGCCTCGTCGAGGACGAAGATCTCGGTCTTCGACAGTTCCACAGCGCGCTGGGCGACGAGGTCGCGCAGGCGGCCGGGTGTCGCGACGAGGACGTCGATGCCGCGGGCCATGTTCTGCTTCTGGGGGTGTTCGCTCACGCCGCCGAAGATCGTTGTGATCGAGACGTTCATGTAGCGGCTGTAGGCGCGGAAGCTGTCGGCGATCTGGGCCGCAAGCTCGCGCGTCGGCGAGAGGATCAGCGCGCGGGCCGTCTTCGGTTCGGGCGTGCGCGGGTTCAGGGCAAGGCGCTGGAGGATGGGCAGGGCGAAGCTTGCCGTCTTGCCGGTGCCGGTCTGGGCGATGCCCAGGATATCGCGGCCCTCGAGCACATGCGGGATCGCCTGTGCCTGGATGGGGGTCGGGGTTGCGTAGCCTTCCTGCTGGAGCGCGCGCAGGAGGCGGGCCTCGAGGCCCATGGATTCAAATGATGTCACTTGGGGTCAGTCTTTCAAAAGTGCGACCGTGCGCGTGCATGCCTTCGGTCGTTGCCGAGAGGGCGCGCGCGTCAACCGCGGGGTTGTTACTGGATTTGCCCCGCGTGTACCCTGGGCTGTTCCGATGATTGCGCGCTCAATTAGGTATCGAGAAGGGGACTTTTTTAGGTTGTCCCCGAGCCGGCCACGCGGCACGAGCGCTCGCAAAATCACGTTTTGCTGGCGGGGATATGCGCCTTCAGTGTGGATAAGTCAAGCGGGGATATGACAATCTCCGTGCGAATTAACACACTAGGCCGTCCGGTCGCGGTTTTCCTGTCCCCGCGATTAACGACCGCCAGGAGCAAGTGCCCGCGCATGGTTGCCTTCCGACTTGCCGGAGCTGAAGTCGTCGCCGACCACCAGGGTGCGCTGTGGTGGCCGGCCGAGCGCGTGCTGGTGCTGGCCGACCTTCATTTCGAGAAGGGATCATCGTTTGCAGCGCGCACCTCGCAGATGCTGCCGCCCTATGACACGCATGCGACGCTGCGCGTGGTGGAAGAGGTGGTGGCGCGCCGCGCACCCGACTGCATCATTTGCCTGGGTGACAATTTTCATGACCGCGAGGGGCCATCGCGGCTCGACGCCGATGTGCGCCAGCGCCTTGATGCGCTGATGGCGGGGCGCCGGTTTGTCTGGATCGAGGGCAACCATGATGCGGCGGCGGCAGCGGTGCTGGGCGGAGAGAGTGCTGCGGAACTTTCGATCGGGCCGCTTGTGTTCCGGCACGAGCCCTCGGTTGCGCGTGATGCGTGGGGCGAGGTCGCGGGCCACCTGCATCCGGCGCTTGTCGTTCAGACGCGGGCGCGTCGGGTACGGCGCAAGTGCTTCGTCAGCGACGGCGCGCGCTGCGTGCTGCCGTCGATGGGCAGCTTCACCGGCGGGCTCGATGTCGGGGATGAGGCGTTCGATGCGCTGTTCGGGGGGCGCTATTGTGCCTATGCGCTGGGGCAGGGGCGGGTCTATCCGTTTCCGACGCGGTCTTTCGTTGCGCGGAGCGGGAACCTTGGGTTGGTGCCGGCTCGTCACTCAATTCCTGATTGAGCCACTTTCAAATCTTTGACTTGTGTCCAAAATACATCCCCTCGCCATCGGGAGGCATCCGTGCGTTCGCGCTGGTGGCGCGGCGAGGTGCAAGGCAGTCATGACGGCGCGCCATTGAAATCGTCTATCCGGCAATGGGTTGAGTCTTCTTCGTGATCCTGCGTCTCAGCCTTTCCGGCCCGGCGGTGCGAGGCGTTCCTTATTATGTCCCTGCATCTTTTTTGAAGCGCCTTCACATTCCCTAATGAGATGTAAATGCAACGGTAGCTCCAGCAGTTGCGGCTGGCATTCTTTACACGGAGAATCCTGCTTCCTAACGTCGGCTCAAATTCGGGGGGTTTGATTCGCATGCGGCCCGGCGTTCCGTGGAATGTAAAAGGTATCGAAGCTGAAGCCCGCGAGGTTGCGCAGCAAGCTGCGCGTCGCGCCGGTGTGAGCCTCGGCGAATATCTGTCAGGCCTGATCCTGACGGAAGGTCGCGCGGCGCCAGGTGGCGCCTATCCGCAGCAGCCTGGTGAGGGAACCTACGGCCCGCAGCCGCAGTATCGCCCGCAGCCTGCGCCGCAATCCTATGCGCAGCCGCAGGGGCCGCGCTATCCGCAGGCGGCCGGTCCTGCCTATCCCGAGCCGAGCTATCCGCAACCGAACTATCCGCCGCCGTCCTTCGGTCCGGCGGCTGCGCTGGCTGCCGCCTATCCGCAGCCGCAGGCCTATCCGCAAGGGGCGGTCGAGTATGCGCCGCGCCGGCCGGAGTTGCTGCGGCCCCAGGCTCAGCCCGGCTTCGGGCCGGGCGAGACTGCGTACCGCCCGCAAGATGTCGATGTGTTCTCCATGACGCTGCGCGAACTGGGTGACCGG
>JAGWXR010000164.1 GCA_018969785.1 Alphaproteobacteria bacterium | reverse complement strand
TCGTCATGGCCGGTCACACGGCAGTGTGAACCGGCCACCCAGAATATCCGCCAGCCACGCATCTGGCCGCCCGGCGCGTTGGCGTCATGCATGGGGAGAACTGCAGCGACCTCATGGCCCACGATCACTGGGTGGCCGGTTCGCGCTACCGCGCGACGCGGCCATGACGGTGCAAGAAAATAATGGGGCGGGCGGGACGCCCGCTTTTTTTCGGGGACATGGTGGACAGGCACCCTGCCGGTCAGGCGCGGCGGTTGCGGCGGAACTGGCGGGTGGGGGGGGCGAGTGGCAGGGATGCGAAGAGGGAGGGTTCGATGATGTCGGTGCCGCGCTCGATCGCCAGCAGGCGGCGCTTGGTGTCGATGCCGCCGGGGGCGGAGAAGCCGCCCATGCCGCCGCCGGTGGCGAGCACGCGGTGGCAGGGGACGATGATGAGATAGGGATTGGCGGCGAGCGCCTGGCCCACGGCACGGGCCGAGCCCGGGGCGTTGAGGCGCTGGGAGACCTGGCCATAGGTCAAGGTGGTGCCGGGCGGGATGCGGCGGATGTCGTCATAGACGCGCCGGTGGAAGGCGGGAATGCCCTCCATGTCGAGCTGCACGCGGCCGAGGTCGACATGTTCGCCCTCAAGCAGGCGGGTGACGAGCGCGATCGCATGGGCGATGTCGGGCGGGCATGCGGCCTCGCCGGCACCGGGATGGCGGTCCTCGATGCGCGCGAGGAGGCCCGCCCGGTCGGCCTCGGGCAGGTAGAGCGCGCGGATGCCGGCGGGGCCCCAGACGAGGGCTGCGGCACCGAGGCTTGTGTCGAACAGGGCATATCCCGGTGTCATGGGTGGAGATCTGGCCCGGATTTGGCGTGCAGCGCAAGTCCCGTGCTTGACGAAACCGGTCACGGCCGATTGATTGCGCCCTTCGAACGCAAGGATGCAGCATGCAGGACCGCATATCCCTTCTGGAAAGCCTGATCGCACGGGCCCGCCGGCTTGGCGCCGAACAGGCGGACGCGGTGGTGTTTGATTCGGTCTCGTCGAGCGTGTCGTTCCGGCTGGGGCAGCTGGAAGAGGTCGAGCGCTCGGAGTCGGTCGACCTGGGCCTGCGCGTCTTCATCGGGCGCCAGCAGGCGGCCGTCGCCTCGAACGACATGACGCCGGCGGCGCTCGACCAGCTGGCCGCGCGTGCGGTGGCCATGGCGCGCACGACGCCGGAGGATCCCTATTGCGGGCTGGCACCGGCCGAGCTGCTGGCGAAGTCGTTCCCGAACCTCGACCTCGAGGACCGGCACGAGCCGTCGTCGGAGCGGCTGGTCGAGCTGGCGCGGGCCTGCGAGGGCGCGGCGCTGGCCGTGAAGGGCATTACCAACAGCGAAGGTGCCAGCGCCGGCTGGGGGCGCGGGGCGGTGGCGCTGGTGACGAGCAGCGGGTTTGCCGGCAGCTATGCGACGACCAACATCTCGGTGTCGACCAGCGTGATCGCGGGCGAAGGTACCGGCATGGAGCGCGACTATGATTTTTCCTCGGCGCGGCACGGCGGCGACCTTGGTGATCCGGCCGAGGTGGGACGCATGGCTGCGAACCTGGCGCTGAAGCGGCTCAACGCGCGGCGCGTGAAGTCGCAGTCGGTGCCGGTCGTGTTCGATCCGCGGGTGAGCAACAGCCTGCTCGGGCACCTGGCGGGTGCCATCAATGGCGTGTCGATCGCGCGGGGCACCTCGTTCCTGAAGGACAAGATGGGCCAGCGCGTGTTCGCGAACGGCATCCGCATCGTTGATGATCCGCATATCGTGCGCGGTGTGCGCTCGAAGCCGTTCGATGGCGAGGGGGTTGCCAACCGGCCGATGAACCTGGTCGAGGATGGCGTGCTGAAAACGTGGATCCTCGACAGCGCCTCGGCGCGGCAGCTGAAGCTGACGAGCACGGGCCATGCGGCGCGCGGCACGGGCGGGCCGCCCTCGCCTTCCACGAGCAACCTCTATCTGGTGCCGGGCACGCTGTCGCCGGCGGCGCTGATGGCCGACATCGCGCAAGGGTTCTATGTGACCGAACTGATCGGCATGGGGGTGAATGGCGTGACGGGAGACTATAGCCGCGGGGCGTCGGGCTTCTGGATCGAGAACGGGCAGATCGCCTTCCCGGTGAACGAAGTCACGATTGCGGGCAACCTGAATGGCATGTTTGCCGCGATGACGCCAGCCAACGACCTTGTCTTCCGTTATGGCACCAATGCGCCCACGCTGCGCGTCGAGGGCATGACCATTGCCGGGGACTGAGCGCGGGGACCTTGAGCTTGTCACGGCGGCGCTGAGGCAGGCGGGCGAGATCGCGCGGGCGGGCTTTGCCGGTGCGCCGCAGGTCTGGGAAAAGTCGAAGGGCAATCCTGTCACCGAAACCGATATCGCCGTCGACCGGCACCTGGCCAGCGTTCTTGGTGCGGCGCGGCCCGATTATGGCTGGCTGTCGGAGGAGACGGCCGATGATCCGGCACGCCTTGCGCGGCGGCGGCTGTTCATCGTCGATCCCATCGACGGGACGATCGCCTTCATCAAGCGGCGGCCGGAATTCGTGATCTGCGTGGCCGTCGTGGAGGACGGGGTGCCGGTCACGAGCGGCGTCTACAACCCGATGACCGACGAGATGTTCACGGCGGTCGCGGGCGAAGGGGCGTTCCTGAATGGCGCGCGGCTCAGCGTCACGGCGCGCGAGGCGCTGCCGGGGTGCCGGATGCTGGTCGCGCGCGACGTGATCGAGCACAAGGCCTGGCCCGAACCCTGGCCTGCCATGGACGTTGGCAAGCGCGCCTCGATCGCCTATCGCATGGCGCTGGTGGCGAACGGACACTATGACTGCATGATGGCCCTTTCCACCAAGCAGGAATGGGACACGGCGGCGGCGACCCTGCTGGTGCAGGAGGCGGGAGGACTTGTCACCTCGCATGCCGGCGAGCGGCTCGTCTATAATCAGGCACACCCTTCGCACCGGAGCGTCGTGTGTGCGGGCCCTGCCCTGCACAAGGCGATCATGGCGCGCACGGACCGGATCAAACTGCCCTAGGGACACGCACACATGGCCAAGCAATTGCTGCACCTTGTTTTCGGCGGCGAACTGACCGACCTGTCGAAGGTCGAGTTCAGGGATCTCGACAAGATCCATTTCGTCGGCCTCTACCCGAACTTCGCCAAGGCCCGCGAGGCCTGGAAGGCGGCCGCGCAGGCGACCGTCGACAATGCACACATGCGCTATTTCGTGGTCCACCTGCACAAGATGCTGCAGCCGGAGCTCGAGGCGGGCGAGACGCTCTCGGCCACGCCCAAGCCCACCCGTCCCGCATCTCCTGCCCGTTCAAAGGCCGGAAAGACGGGCAAGACCAGCCCTGCTGGCGGACGCAAATAGCGTCTGTCCTGCCTGGTCGTCGTTAACAGAGCCCCTCGCAGGCGCGCCAGTACACGCCTGCCCGGTTCTCCTGTATGTTGTCGGCCATGGCGAATTTCCGCGCAGGCACCCTGCGCCAGACCAGCATCGACCTGAAACCGATGCTGAGACTGGCCGCGACATTCATGCGGCCCTACAAAAAGGTCGTCGTGGCCCTGTCCCTTCTCATGGCGGCGGAAGCGGCGCTGAATTCGGGCCTGACCTATTTCATGAAGGTGGTCGTCAATACGCTGTTTGCGACGCAGCGCGCGCCGGACATGGTCATCCTGGTGCCGATGGCCCTGTTCGGGATCATCGCGCTCAAGGCTGGTGCTTCCTATGCGAGCAACATCTTGCAGGCCCGGGTCGGCCAAGGGATTGTCAATGACGTGCAGGTCGCGATGTTCAACAAGATCACGCGGTTCGACCTTGCGCAACTCAA
>JAGWXR010000017.1 GCA_018969785.1 Alphaproteobacteria bacterium | reverse complement strand
CCGAACTCCCTCCCCTTTGCAGCGCCTGACGGCGCCGCAAACGTCTCCCTCACTTCGTGAGGGAGAGAGAGAGCATTTCCTCCTCACGCAGTGAGGAGGTGTCGGCAGCAGGCAAGGCCTGCTGCAGACGGAGGAGTTCTGCGCCACAGCGCACCCTGCGTCATCCCGCCACCTGCCGACAGCACAAATGTTCCTATATTGTTCCAACGCACCCACAACCAACAAGGAGGCCCGACCACACACCACACCCCCGCCGGAAAACATCCGACGAAAGTGTATCTCGTGTTACAGCAGATGATGGAAAATCAATGGGTTGGCTGGGGTACTAGGATTCGAACCTAGGAATGGCGGAATCAAAATCCGCTGCCTTACCGCTTGGCTATACCCCAATGGCCGGTGCCGATGGCAGGACGGGGCACAACCCCGGCTGCAAAGCGCGCGGGACCATACATGGCCCCGCGGCCGGGACGCAAGCTCAGGGCGTGACGGAACGCGGCGCCAGAAGTTCGGGCGGCACGGGGATCGTGGCAAACCGATCCATCTCGAGCCCGCCCAGGTACAGAAGACCGTCCTTCTCGTTCACGCTGGTGATGTTGAAGATCTTGAGCCCGCCCGGATCCTGCAGCGTTGCCACGACGCGCCCCTGCAGGTCGATGGCAACGATGCAGCCATAACGCTCCGGCGCCGGCTGCCCGGACAGCCCCAGCATCTGCAGCCGATAGAAGACCTTGCGCAGGAACGGATTGGGCAGCACATCCTCGAGCGCCTTCGAGCGCGGCGCCGCCAGCGCCACCCAGAAGATGCCACGGCCGTTATACGAGATATTGTCCGGATAGCCGGGCAGGTTCTCGATGAAGACATCCTTGCCGGGTGCCTTGGGCCCCTTCAGCCAGATCCGCGAGATCCGGTGCGCGGCCGTCTCGGCGACCAGCACGTACTCCTCGTCCGGCCCCAGAGCGACGCCATTGGCAAAGGCAAGCCCGCTGGCTTTCTCTTCGATCCGGCCCGAAGTGGGGCTGAAGGAGTAGAGGCCGCCGGTCGTCTGCCCCTCGTAGAAGTCGAGCGAATACTCCTCAATGCCGTAGCGCTGGGAAGCATTCGAGAAATAGATCGTGCCGTCCTTGGCGATGTCGAGGTCGTCGACGAACCGCAGCGGCACACCACCATAGCTGCGGGCGACATTGAAGATGCGCCCCTGCGGATTGATCGCGAGCAGCCCCTGCCTGGCATCGGCAACCACCACGTTGCCGAACGGATCATGCTGCAGGCCAAGCGGACGCCCGCCGGTATTGGCAACCTGCTCCATCGTGCCGACGGCCGGCGGCATCGGCCCGCCGGGCACCACGGGCCCGATGGGCGCCGGGCCGGAGGGCGTCTGCCCATCGATCCGTACACGGACAATCCGCCCGTCGGCGAGCCCCGTATAGGCATAGCCGTCCTTCACGGCGACATCCTCGGGCCCCTGCCCCAGGCCGTCGGTGGGGAAGCGAACCTGCCTCAGCCGCTCATTCGGCGCGAAGGCCTGCGTGAACCCCGGGTTCGGCAGGACCGTCACGACGACGGGCTCGATGCGAACCGGCCAGAACAGCAGATAGGACACAGCCAGCAAGACAAGGAAAACGACACCAGCCAGCACCAGGCGCATGGGAGCCCCCCTTCTTTGGATAATTCTTCAAAAAAAGCCCTATTTGGCCAACCGGGACATTTTGCATGCCTTGCCCCTCCCCTGACCAGCCTGTATAAGACCGCCCTCCCGAGCGTCGGCGGCCTTGCGTTGCCGAAGGATGCGACAAATCGTATCCGCACGAGAACTGGTATTCGGAGAGTAGCTCAGCCTGGTAGAGCACTGCTTTCGGGAGGCAGGGGCCGGAGGTTCAAATCCTCTCTCTCCGACCAGTTTTCTCAACAAATCAGCCCCGGCCAGGGCGTAGACACCCGCTGTCCGCGCCACTAGGTTTCCGCGATCTGTCATTCCCCAGGAGCACACCATGAAAGTCGCAGCCGTGAAGGCACAAGGCGCGCCCGACAAGCTCGTCATCGAAACCCGCAAGGATCCAGCCCCCGGCCCGGGCGAGATCCTGGTCCGCGTCCGCGCAAGCTCGCTGAACTTCCATGACCTCGCCGTCGTCTACGGCATGATCCCGGTGGCCGATGGCCGCATCCCGATGTCCGATGGCGCCGGTGACGTCGTCGCGGTGGGTGCGGGCGTGAAGGCCTTCAAGCCCGGCGACCAGGTGCTCTCGACCTTCTTCCCGAACTGGGCCGGCGGCGGCCCCGCGCTCGAGCGCGTGATGGGCGTACCCGGCGACCACGTCGACGGCTTCGCCGCCGAGCATGTCGCGATGCCGGCCACAGCCTTCACGAGGATCCCGAAGGGCTGGAGCCTGACAGAGGCAGCGACCCTGCCCTGCGCAGCACTGACCGCCTGGCGCGCCCTCATTGTCGACGCCGCCATCAGGCCCGGCAGCGTGGTGCTCACGCAAGGCACGGGCGGCGTCTCGATCTTCGCGCTGCAGCTCGCCAAGGCCGCCGGCGCACGTGTCGTCGCGACATCGTCCTCGGATGAAAAGCTCGCCCGCCTCAAGGACCTCGGCGCCGACCATGTCATCAACTACAAGACCGACACGAACTGGGGCCGCTCTGCCGCCGAATGGGCAGGCCACGGCGTCGACGCCGTCATCGAGGTTGGCGGCCCGGGTACCCTGAACCAGTCGATCACCGCCTGCCGCATCGGCGGACACGTCTCGCTGATCGGCGTGCTGACCGGGTGGTCCGGCGAGGTCATGACCGCACTGCAGATGAGCAAGTCCGTCGCCGTCAAGGGCATCACGGTCGGCTCGCGCGAGGACCAGGTCAACATGATCGCCGCCATCGAGGCCAACGGCATCAGGCCCGTGATCGACAGCCGCTTCCCGCTCGACGACATCGCCGGCGCCTTCGCGCACCAGCGCGCGCAGAAGCACTTCGGCAAGATCTGCCTGGAATTCTGACGCCCCGCGCAACGCAGGGCCTGCGCAGGACAAACCGGCGCAGGCCTCAGTTCCCGGCGACGAGAACCTCGGGCCGCAGCTGCCAGTCATAGGTCGGGCGCACGCGCCCGTCGGCCAGTCGTACGCCACTCACGCTTTCCCAATAGGCATCGTTCACGCGCACATGCGTGTATTCGAGGGACACGATGTCATGCTGCGTCACGGGCAGCACCTCGCCCTCGTCGCTGAACCCGTCGCCGTCGGCATCATGCCAGAGCGAAAGCCCGTCCAGCTCGATCCCGGAAAGCTCGCCGTCGCCATTGTCGTCCAGCGCACCCAGCGCCCGGAACCCGTTGTCCCATGAGGCAACCCACGTCACTGAGCCGAACAGCTGGAAGCCGCTGCGGATGCGCCCGGTCAGGTTCGGATCCCAGACAAGCCACGCAGCCTCCGGGCGAAGCCAGCCCGCGCGCTGCGCCTGGCCCTGCCCCGTGAAGTTGAAGCGCACCGGCGATTGCAGGTCGACCAGCGCCTCGAAGGACGCTTCATCGGTCAGCGGAACCAGGATCGGCGTTACGGCGACCGCCGGTGGTGCAAGCTCCAGCCGTCGCTTCAGGGTCGCGGCGAGTGCGCGATCAGCCTTCAGCCGCGCCACCAGCGCCAGATGCGCCTGCGCCTCGGAGAGCACCGTGTGCAGTTCCCAGTCCGACATCGCCATGCCCGTGGGCGCTGGCTTCGGCAACTGCCGCAAGCCTTCGCGCGCCACGAAGCGCAGGCCCGCAAGCGCGTCAGCCACGCGCCCGGCCCGGTCATGGGCAAAGGCCAGCGCCACACGCGTGCGCAGGTTCTTCGGTTCCAGCCTGCGGGCCTTTTCATAGGCGGCAATCGCGGCGGCAAGGTGCAGGTTCATCGGCAGGCGCGGCTCGCTCAGGCGGCCGGGCGCCTCGGCCCGCGGTCCAAGCTCATAGGTCCGCGTCTCGCAACGCTCGCCAGGCCTCGCCACCGGAAAGGTGTCGCGCGAGCCACGGCCCTGGGCCTGCGCGTCAAGCGTCGCGCAGTCGTCGATCTTGCCCTCGGCAAGCGTGTCGGGTCGCTCGCGATAGACCGGAAGGGCTGCCGCCTGGCGAAGATAGGCAAGCAGGTGTACCCGCCCGATGGCGCGCCAGCGTTCAGCCTCCGGCAGCTTCTGGGCATTGCGCTCGAGATTGGCGAGCAATCGCTCCACCGGCACTTCGTCCACGCGGTCGGCAGGCACCATCGCGAACATGGCCGGCGCGGGAGAGACGAACAGGCAACCCGCCAGTACCGAGGCGGCGACACGCTTCATCTGCGACTCCGCGAACAACAACGCTGGCCATCATAGGCCTCCTCCCGGCACACGCAAAAGAAAAGAGCCCGGACCTTTCGGCCCGGGCTCTCCTGACACGTCGGTCAGCCGAATTCAGACGATGCCAGCGGCCGTCTTGAGCGTCTTGGCCGGACGGAAGCGCAGCTTCTTCGAGGCCTTGATCTTGATCGCTTCGCCGGTCCGCGGGTTGCGACCCATGCGCGCCGGGCGCTTGGCAACCGTGAAGACGCCGAAATTGCCGATCGGCAGCTTGCCGCCGCCCTTGATCTGCTTGAGGCTGGCCTCGATCGTGCCGAACACCAGTTCGATCACGCGCTTGGCTTCGGCCTTCGGCAGGTCGCCCTTCTTGGCCACGGCAAGGATGAAGTCGGATTTGCTCATTTGTTTTGCCCTAAAAACTGTCTGGGATGATGGGATTTATCAGACAGCTATTAAGCAATCTACAAGATCGCGGCGATTTCACTACACTTTTTTGCAGCCCCTCCTCAGAATCATAGGGATTATGTGGCTTTCCTGCGCGGTGCGCACAAAAAACCCTTTATACCTCTTGCATTCTGGATCGCCGCACGCCTGTCACGCCAGACCCTGCTGATTCGATACTGATTTTTCCCCCGCGACCTGCTTTAAGGGACGAAGTTCCCCCTCAAGGCAAATGGGCCGCATGAAACTCGCGACCTTCACTGAAAACCACCGCCGTCGGATCGGCCTCGTCGATGGCGACCGGATCTGTGACCTCGCAGCCGCGGCCCCCACCCTTCCCCAGTCCATGATCGCCTTCCTGCGCGCCGGCGACGCCGCGATGGCCGAGGCCCGCGACGCCCTCGCCAGCCGCCCGCGCTGGCTCGACCTCGCCAGGGTCCGCCTCGAGGCACCCGTGCCACGCCCGGGAAAGGTCCTGGCGATCGGCCTCAACTACATGGACCACATCCGCGAGACCGGCCGCACCCCGCCCGAGCACCAGGTCTGGTTCGCCAAGCAGGCGACCTGCATCGTCGGCCCCGGCGCCGCTGTCGAGATCCCCGCCGTGTCCGACAAGATCGACTTCGAGGCCGAACTCTGCCTCGTGATCGGCAGGCGCTGCCGCAACGTGCCCCGCGCGCGCGCGCTCGAGGTCGTGGCGGGCTACATGTGCGGCAACGACATCACCGTCCGTGACTGGCAGGCACGCTCGCCAACCATGATGATGGGCAAGGGCTTCGACACGCACGGGCCCACCGGCCCCTGGATCGTCACGCGCGACGAGGTACCCGACCCGCATGCACTGGCCATCAGCTGCACGCTGAACGGCGAGGTCATGCAGAACGCGTCGACCGGCGAGATGCGCTTCGACATCCCCGCCCAGCTCGAGCACCTGACCGCAGCCTTCACGCTGGAACCCGGCGACGTCATCTTTACCGGAACGCCGGCTGGCGTTGGCAACGCGCGCACGCCGCCCGTACGCCTGAAGCCGGGCGACCGCGTCGCGGTGGAGATCGAACGCATCGGCAGGCTCGAGAACCACTGCATCGAAGGAAACAGGGACACGCTGATCGCATGACCGCGACACCATCGCCGGGCGAGGCCACCAACGGCTTCGCGGGACGGGCAGGCTGGGTCCTCTACCAGCTGGCGACAAGCCCCTACTTCGTGATCATCAACATCTTCGTCTTCGCGTCCTACTTCCAGCAGAAGGTCGTGGGCGACAGCGTGCAGGGCCAGGTCATCTGGGGCTACACCCAGGCCATGGCCGGCACCTTCATCGCACTGGGCGCACCCATCCTTGGTGCCCTCACGGATGCCTATGGGCCGCGCAAGCCAGGCCTCATCTTCTTCACGCTCGCCGCCATACCCGCAATGATCGCCTTGTGGTTCGTCACGCCCGGCGCGATCTGGCTCGGCGTCATCGCCATCGTGATCGCCGCCATCACGATGGAATTCGCCGCCGTCTATCACAGCGCCATGCTGCCCAGCGTATCGACCGAGCGCAATGTCGGCTTCATGAGTGGACTGGCCTTCAGCTTCGACTACATCGGCAGCGTGAGCCTCTTCATCGTCTGGCTGCTGATACCCACCTTCGGCGTGCTCGCGATGCTCGAGGGCGACTTCGCCCATGAACGCCTCGCCGGACCGCTGGCCGCCATCTGGATGGTTGTCTTCTCGCTGCCCTTCCTGCTCTTCACGGTCGACCGCGCCGCCTCGCCGGTCACGATGGTGACCGCCGCCATGAGCGGGCTGCGCAAGCTCGGCAGTACGATCCGCAATGTCTCCCACTACCGCAATATCGCAACCTTCCTCGTGGTGCGCGCCATCTATGCCGACGGCATGTCGGCCGTCTTCATCTTCCTCGCGGGCTATCTGGGCGGCGTTTACGGATGGTCGACCGATCGCATCGGGATCTACGCCCTGATCGTGCTCACGGTCCCCATCTTCACATCCTTCATCGGCGGCTGGATCGACGACCTGATCGGCACAAAGCGCACGATCCAGATCTGCCTCTTCTTCTTCACCCTCTCGGTCCTCGGCTCGATCAGCACGACGCCTGACGAGTACCTGTTCTTCTTTGCCGTGACAGACGAACTGCGAAACCAGCAACTGCCGGTCATTGGCTCCCTGCTGGCAACCTTCGGCTTCACGCAGTTCCCCGAGCAGCTTGGCCTGTTTTTCTCGCTGGTCGGCGGTGCCTTCATTGGCCCGATCCTGGCCTCGGGTCGCACGATGGTCGCGCGCATCTCGCCCCGCGAGATGATTTCCGAGGTCTACGGCCTGTTCACGCTGACCGGCAAGGCCACCGCCTTCCTCGCACCGCTCTGCGTGGCCATCGTCACCTCGGCGACGCAAAGCCAGCGCATCGGCTTCTCGGTCATCCTTGTTTTTCTGGTTGTCGGCCTGATCGGGCTTTTTTGGGTACGGGAAGAGCGCGCCGAACTTGCGCCACGATAGTCTCGTGTTCCCCCTCGTTCTCCGCCGCATCCGGGAAGGTCAGCGTTGCAAGGAGGCCGGGCTTGGCGTCCTCGAGGCTGATCGTGGCGTCATGCATGCGCGCCACGGCCGACACCAGGCTGAGCCCGAGGCCTGATCCCGGCGTGTTGCGCGACCGCTCGAGCCGCACGAACCGGTCCAGTACGCGCTCGCGGTCGTCCTCCGGGATGCCCGGCCCCGTGTCACGCACCGAGAACTTGGGCCTGTGGCTGCGCGGATCAGTCCACGCAGACACCGTGACGGCACCGTTTTGCGGCGTATACTTGAGGGCGTTCTCGACAAGGTTTGCCGCCGCACGCGCCAGCAGGCTGCGGTTGCCGCGCACCATGACCTTCGACTTGGCAACGAACTTCAGCGCGATCCCGCGCTCCTCCGCTGCCGGCTCGTAGAGGTCGGCAATGTCGTGGATGACCTCGCTCAGGTCGACGGGCTCGAGCGTGTCGCGATGCGCGCCCGTCTCCGCCTCGGCAATCAGCAGCAGCGAGTTGAACGTCGAGATCAGCCCATCGGCCTCTGCGATGGCGCTCTCGAGCGCGGCAATCGTCTCCTCGCGCGGCGGATTCCCGATCAGCGCACCCTCCAGCTTGTTGCGCAGGCGGTTCAGCGGTGTTCGCAGGTCGTGGGCGATGTTGTCGGCCACCTCGCGCATGCCCGTCATGAGACGCTCGATCTGTTCGAGCATGCGATTGAGGTTCTGTGCCAGGTCATCAAGCTCGTCACCACTGCCCTGCACCGGAATGCGGCGCGACAGGTTGCCTGACATGATGTCGTGGCTCGTGCGGTTGATCGCCTCGAGGCGCCTGAGCACGTTGCGGCTGATCAGCACGCCGCCGGCAATCCCGAACAGGGCCGTGATCGACAGCGCCGTCAGCAGCGTGCTGCGGACGGCACCCTCGATCGCATTGAGCTCGCCCACGTCACGCCCGACCAGCAGACGGAACCCGCCGCGCATCGAGAAATACATGGCCCGCGCCGGCCGCGTTTCCTTGTCGGCATCCGTACCGCGCTCATAGGTGAAGTTGATCCAGGAGGGCGCTGTCTCCACGATATCGGCGGGCCAGGCCGTCAGGTTGCCGGCCAGCGCATTGTCACCGATCGTCAGCAGGTAGAGACTGCGTTGCCCGGGACGCGAGAGGCGCTCCACGATGACATTGCGCAGGCCCAGGAGGCCGCGTCGCTTGTACTCCTCGCTCAGCCCCTGGACTTCGGCCGAGATGGTCTCATCCGCCTGCTCGGCCATGTAGCCGGTCGTTCGCCAGTAGATGAAGCCGAGCAGCAGCAGCACCGAGACGCCGAACAGCAGCAGGTAGGCAAAGGCAAGCCTGAACGTGGCAGTCCGGAATACATCAAGAAGCCGCACGGAGAGAATATCCAGCGCCCCGCACGGTATGCAGGAGGGGCTCCACATAGCCCTTGTCGATCTTCGACCTCAGGCGCGAGATGTGAACGTCGATCACGTTGGTCTGCGGATCGAAATGGTACTCCCATACATTCTCGAGCAGCATGGTCCGGGTGACGACCTGGCCGGCATGGCGCATCAGGTATTCCAGCAGCAGGAACTCCCGCGGCTGCAGGTCGATCTTCTGCCCGGACCGCGTCGCCGTGCGGGACAGGAGGTCGAGCTCGAGGTCGCCGACGCTGAGCCGCGTGACAACCGTCTCCGTCCCCTTGCGACGCGCGAGCGCGTCGATGCGCGCCAGAAGCTCGGCAAAGGCGTAGGGCTTGGCAAGATAGTCGTCGCCGCCGGCGCGCAACCCCTTCACGCGGTCATCGACCTCGCCAAGCGCGCTCAGGAAAAGGACCGGCGTCTTGTTGCCCTCCTCGCGCATGCGCCTGACCATGGTCAGCCCGTCCATGCGCGGCATCATGCGGTCGACGATGGCGACATCATAGGTGCCGCCGACAGCCAGGTGCAGCCCGTCCTGCCCGTCAGGGGCATGGTCGACGATATGGCCGCTCTCCTTCAGTCCGCGCGTCAGGTAGGCAGCCGCTTCCCTGTCATCCTCGACGACCAGTATCCGCATGCAGTGGCTCCAGTATGTTGTCCCTGAAACGTGAAACGCCGGGGCCGCCTTCATACGGCAAGGCCCCGGCGCGATGGTTTTCGTCAGCCCTTGCCGAGCTTGACGGCGACAAAAACGCGCTGGTTCTTCCCGCGCTCGACGAAGAGAAGGACCGACGGCCGCCTGAGCGACTTGGCCGACGCGACAGCCGAGGTCACGTCCGAGACAGTGCGCACATCCTTGCCCGAGGCCTGGATGATCCGGTCACCCGGCTGCAGGCCCTGCTCGGCCGCATCGCTGTCGGGATCGATATCGGTGATCACGACACCCTCGGCATCGGATCCCAGCCGCAGCTCGGACCTGAGCGCGGGCGTGATCGTGGCCAGGTCGAGACCGAGCGCGGACACCTTGGCCCCGCCACCCGGACGCGCCGTGCCCGGCTCGCCTTCATCCCCACCCGAGCGATTGGCCAGCGTCTTGGCATCCGGGCGCTTGCCGACCGTCACCGAGATCGTGGTCTCGCGGTTGTCGCGCCAGACGACGAACTTGGAGCTCTGGTTGACCTGCAGGTCAGCCACGCGGCGCGACAGGTCGCGGTTGTCCTTCACCGGCACGCCGTCCATGCGCAGGACGACGTCACCCGTGCGGAAGCCGGACTTCTCGGCCGGACTGCCGTCCACGACCTGCGCCACGATGGCACCGTTGGTGCTGGGCAGGCCAAGGCTCGCGGCAGCTTCATCGGTCAGGCTCTGGATCGAAACACCCAGCCAGCCGCGCGTGACAGATCCGGAGCGCTTGAGGTCGGCAACGACCCGCTGGATCGTGCCGGAGGGAATGGCAAAGCCGATGCCCACGCTTCCACCCGACGGCGAGAAGATCGCCGTGTTCATGCCGATGACGCGCCCCGACAGGTCGAATGTCGGACCGCCGGAATTGCCGCGGTTGATCGAGGCATCGATCTGGATGAAGTCCGTGAACTGCGCCGCACCAACTTCGTCGCGCCCGCGCGCCGAGACAATGCCTGCCGTCACGGTGCCGCCGAGGCCGAAGGGATTGCCCACCGCAAGCACCCAGTCACCGACGCGCACGCGCGCATCATCACCAAAGCTGACTGTCGGGAAACTCTTGCCGCCCTCGATCTTGAGCACGGCAATGTCGGTCGCCTCGTCGCGGCCAATGGTCTTGGCCTTGTACTTCTTGCCGTCCGAGAACGTGACCTCGATCTCGGTGGCGTTGGCAACCACGTGGTTGTTCGTGATCATCAGGCCATTCGATTCAACGACGAAACCGGATCCCTGCACCTCGCCGCGATTGCGCTGGCGTTCCGGTCCACCGCGACGGAAGCGTTCAAAATAATCCCTGAGGCCGGGCGGCAATCCCTCGAGGTCGTCCTCGCTGACTTCCGGTTCGGATGGCGACGACACCTTGGCACGGATGCTGACAACCGCAGGCGACACGCGCTCGACAATGTCGGCGAACGTGCCCGCCGCGCCGATCCCCGAACTGACCATGAGCGGCGCCACGGCCGAGGAAACGACCACCGGCGCCGGCGCAGCAAGCGTCGTGTCGGCCACCGCAGAGACCCCACCGCCGCTCCACGCAAAGCCGAACACGGCACCCGCCGTGGCAGCCAGTGCGATGGCAGCCGAGCTCACCAGCAACACACCCCGGCTCGCCCTCGCGGGCGCAGGCCGCGGGCCCGGCGAGGCCACGGGTTCGACGTGAGGCGATTGAGACCCATCCGACATGAAAAACTCCTTGGTAAAATACCCACTGCCCCGCTTTGGTTTCGCGGTAAAATGCATCCCTTGTGCTATATAGGCACTGAATTCTGACTGGAAACTGTCTGGATTGTGAAGAAAAAGTTACCAGATCATGACCCGCATTTCATCAAGGTTTTCAGCCCTTTCGCGGGCGCGCGGCGGGCGCAGGTTCAGGGGGCCTGCTGCCCTTCCTTCCAGACGCCCTTGTCCTTGAGCGCACGCGCCACCTCGGGCGGCATGTAGTTTTCGTCGTGCTTGGCCATGACATTGCTGGCCTTGAAGGCGCCTGCGGGCGTGAACGCGCCGGTGACCACGACACCCTGCCCCTCGCGGAAAAGGTCGGGCAGGTCCTTGTCATAGGTAACGAGCACGTCGGCATCGCCGTCCGTCACCTTGAACTCGACATCGAACCCCTCGCCGTGCCGGATGCTGCCCGCCGCAACAAGGCCGCCGAGATTGAGCATCCGCCCGGCCTCGACATTGCGCGCCTTCGCCTCGCTCGGCGTGTAGAAGAAAAGCGTCGCATCACCCAGCGCATAGATCACCAGTGTCACGGCGACGGCCGCCACGCTCATCGATCCGGCCAGGAAGGCAAGGCGTCTTTGTTTGCGCGTCATGCAAGGCAGGTTACATGCCCCGGGTCGCCCCCCGCAAGAACCACTCAGGACCTGCGCAACTCCGCCGCAAAAAAACCGTCCGTATCTGTGGAAGCCGGCGACAACTGCAAGGTGCGGCTGACCGACCACCCCGCATGCCGCGCGCAGAACGCTGCGGCCTGCTCGGGCCCTTCTTCGGGCAGGATCGAGCAGACCGCATGGACGATGCGACCCGCAGGGGAAACCAGGCCTGCCGCCCGGTCGAGAAGCTGCACCTGCGCGGCAAGGTAACCCTGCAGCCGCGCCTCATCGAGCGTCCACTTGGCCTCCGGATTGCGCCGCCACGTGCCGCTGCCCGAGCAGGGCGCATCGACGAAAACGAGGTCAGCCCCGGCACCCGCAAGCTGCGTGAGCCGCTCGCCGTAGGGATCACCGGCCATGGTGATGATCGTTGCTCCCGAGCGCGAGCGCCGGGCCCCGAGCGCCATCAACCTCTCGATCGCCACGTCGCAGGCCAGCACCCGCCCGCGATCCTGCATCAGCGCGGCCATGGCAAGCGCCTTGCCTCCCGCCCCGCTCGCAAGATCGATCACGGTCTCGCCGGGCTTCGGGTCGGCAAAGCGCACGGCAAGCTGCGAACTCTCGTCCTGGACCTCGACCCAGCCTTCTGCAAAACAGGCCAGCGACGAGACGCGCGCGTCCGCGCCGGCCGGAAGCCGTATGCCTTCAGGCGCCCGCGCGCAGGCTTGCGCAGCAAGCCCTTCGCAGATCAAGCCGCGCAGCATGTCCTCGCGCCGGGCCTTCAGCGTATTGACCCTCAGGTCAAGCGGCGCCCGCGCATTCAGCGCGGAAAGCTCGGCCTCCAACCTGTCCCCGAAAGCCGCGCGCAGCCGAACGAGCAGCCATGACGGCACGTTGAGAAGCACATCCTCGGGCCCGGCCACATGTCCGGCAAGCCGGCTTTCCTCGGCACGGCTGAGCGCACCAGGCGCATGCGTCCCATCCGTGGCAAGCTGTGCAATCGCCGGCACCGGCAAACGGTCACACACCACAAGCGATCCCAGCACGAGCGAGCGCCCGCTGCGCGCGCCCCCCGCAGCCTCGCACTCGCCAAGCCGCCGAAGGACGGCATAGACCCGCTCGGCAATCGCCGCGCGATCCTTCGATCCGGCAAAGCGATGCGACCGCCCCCATGCCTGCAGCGCACGGTCGGCGGCCGAACGGCCCTGGAGAACCTGGTCGAGAACCTCGGCCGCCGCAGCAAGCCGCGCGCCGGGTGTCATCCCGACATGGGATAGTTGGGCGACTCCCGCGTGACCAGGATCGAGTGCGGATGGCTCTCGCGCAGGCCCGCCGCCGAGATGCGCACGAACTTCGCGTTCGCCTGGAAGTCGGCAATCGTCTTGCTGCCCGTATAACCCATCGAGGCACGAAGCCCGCCGACGAGCTGGTGCACCACGCTGGACAGCGGACCCTTGTAGGGCACCTGTCCCTCGACGCCTTCGGGCACGAGCTTGAGCGTGTCCTTCACTTCCGCCTGGAAGTAGCGGTCGGCCGACCCGCGCGCCATGGCACCGAGCGATCCCATGCCGCGATAGGACTTGTAGCTGCGTCCCTGGTAGAGGAACACCTCGCCCGGGCTTTCGTCGGTGCCGGCAAACAGTGACCCCAGCATGGCGCAACTCGCGCCCGCCGCGACCGCCTTGGCAAAGTCGCCCGAAAACTTGATGCCGCCGTCGGCGATGACAGGAACGCCCTGCGGCCGCGCGGCCTCGACGACATTCAGTATGGCCGTCAGCTGCGGAACGCCCACGCCCGCAACCATGCGGGTGGTGCAGATCGAGCCGGGGCCGATGCCGACCTTGATCGCATCGGCGCCCGCCCCGATCAGGGCCCTTGCGGCCTCCGCCGTGGCGACGTTGCCGGCAATCACCTGCGTTGCATTGGACTGGCGCTTGATGCGCTCGACCGCCTCGATCACGCGGGCCGAATGCCCATGCGCCGTGTCGACCACGATCACGTCGGCACCTGCCGCCATGAGGTGCTCGGAACGCTCCATGCCGTCGGTGCCCACAGTCGTGGCCGCACCCACGCGCAGGCGGCCTTGCGAGTCCTTCGCCGCATTGGGATGCGACTCAGCCTTTTCGATGTCCTTGACCGTGATGAGGCCGACGCAGCGGAACTGGTCATCGACGACCAGCAGCTTTTCGATGCGGTGCTGGTGCAGCAGGCGCTTGGCTTCGTCCATGCCGATGTTCTGGCGCACCGTGACCAGCCGCTCGCGCGTCATCAGCTGCGAGACGGGCTGGCGCAGGTCGGTCGCAAAGCGCACGTCGCGGTTGGTCAGGATGCCGACCAGCTTCCCGCTCGAGGGTTCCACCACCGGGATGCCCGAGATGCGGTGCGTCTCGCGGATGCTGCGCGCCTCGGCCAGGGTTGCGTCGGGCGCGATCGTGATCGGGTTGAAGACGATGCCGCTTTCGAACTTCTTTACCTGCCGCACATGCGAGGCCTGCTCCTCGGGCGTCATGTTGCGGTGGACCACGCCCATCCCGCCGGCCTGGGCCATCGCGATGGCAAGCCGGGCTTCGGTCACGGTATCCATCGCCGCCGAAAGAAGCGGCACGGCCAGCTCGATGGTGCGGGTCAGCTTGGTGCGGGTGTCGGCCTGTCCCGGCAGGACCTCGGAGGCGCCGGGAACCAGCAGGACGTCGTCAAAGGTCAGGGCTTCCTGGAGCTGCAAGTCGTTCCCTTTCTCTGTCAGGCGCATGGGGGGAAGCGAGTTGCGGTGTGGAACTAAGCCCTTTGGCCGCCGAAGTAAAGCGGGCTGAATTGTCTCAGGCGTGTCTGGCGGAAATTCAGGCGGCCTGCGGCGCGGAATGCAGGCTCCAGACCTTCAGCATGGCCTTTGCCGCCTGCGCCGTGACAGAGTCGTAGGTGCGCGCGACATCCGCGAGGAAGGCCGGTGGCCGGGCAGCGCCCGAGACGAGCCTGTCGACCTGGACGACGATTGAGGTGAATTGCACCCTGTCGGCGCCCATGGCCTTGCATGCGACCGCCAGCGGCTCACCGCCGGCATCCCGCACGATGCGCCGCGCCGTCGCGGGATCGACACCCGTCACCGCCGAAAGCCCTTTGGTAAAGCCCTCGACATCGCCGCTGCGCACCTTGGCGACCAGCGCCTGCACCTCGCCCGAGGTCCAGGCCGGCTGCGGCGGGAACGACCGGACGCGCTTGGCGCCGCGCTCGGCAACCAGCTCCGCCATGATCACGTCCAGCTCGCGCGGCGCGATCGGAAAGCGTTTCAGGATCGACTGGCGCATCGCCGCCGAGACATACCAGAACATCTGGTAGGCAAGGTCCTTTGGCATCTCGTCGCGCGAGACGAGCGGCATGCGGATCTGCTCCATGCCTTCGGCGATCGCCACGAGGTCGTTGAAGATGTTGCGCGGAATCGAGGCACCGGCATTTGACAGGAGGCTTCTGAGGACCTGCGGCTCCTTCAGCCGGACAAGTGCCGAAACGACTTCCTCTGGAACCTTGGCACGGCGTGCGACGGCCTCACGATGCGCAGGCGAACGCGCGTCGATCACCTCGAGGAGATCCGTGGTCGACAGGACCGGCGACTGGACAAGGATCGGCTCGGCAATCTCGATCTCGTCGGCAGCCAGCGCACGGATGAGCTCGCGTGGCGCGGAATCAAGCATGGCAATGCGGCAGGCAAGCTTCTTGCGCACGTCCGCCTCGACCTCGTGCAGCAGCCCGGTCAGGATCTGGTCGATCAGCGCGGTCGCACCTGCAGGAAGTTCTTCCTCGCTCTCGAGCAGAAGGCCCGCCACGCGGTCGAACAGGACCGTCCGCCCCGCGGGGGTGCGGTCACGGGCAAGGCTGACAAGCTTTTCCAGCGTGGAGTGCACGGCGTCACGTCGTCCGGAGGCGGTAACGGTCAAAACGAAGGCGGATTATGCCCGGAAATCCTTAATGCCGGCTTTGGACTTGGTAACCGCCGCCTTGACGCCTGCAGCACAGAAAGCGTTAACTCTTGGCCAGTTTCGGACAAGGGGAAACCTTCCATGCGCCTCAGCCTGATCGCCCTGGCAACAATCGCACCGCTGGCGCTCGCCGCCTGCACCACCTCGAAATACGAAGGGGACCCGATGTACAACGCCGGCTTCGGCGACGGCTGCGCCACCGGCACCGCCCGCGCGCAGGGGGCCCCGCCCTCCAGTCCCGTGCGTGACGAGACCGAGTGGAAGAGCAGCGACGCCTACCGCGCAGGCTGGAAGGCCGGCTATGGCTCCTGCAACACGTCCGGAAACCGTGGCGACACGACCGGCGTCGACCGCGACCCGACGCGCCCCTAGAAGACCCGCCTGACAAGAGAGGCCCTGCCATGCGTTCCATCGCTTTCCTGATCGTGGTCCTGCAGCTCATCCTGCTCGGCCCGCTCTATGCGATGTATGGACAGGTCGATCCCTGCCGGGCGCTTGCCAAGGACATCGCCATGCGCGCCGAGAAGGCCGGTGGGCTTGGCACAGCCATCGAGGATGCCTTCGTCGATCTCGAGGTCAGCGCCCGCCGCGACGTGGCCGGGAAGTCGACCATGCAGTGCGCCGCCGAACTCGCCGGCAACCTCGCTGGCGGCTGATGGCCGTCAGCCGGGCATGTGGCGGTTGTCGCTTTCCCGCTGCCGCGCCGTTGCCGTGATCTGGTCGCGCAGGCCCGGATGGGCCTTGAGCAGCGCGTCGAAATCCCCGCGCTTCAGCACAAGCAGGTTCGTGTAGCCCGCCGAAACAACGTCCGCACTGCGTGGCCTGTCCGTCAGCAGCGCCATCTCGCCGACGAAATCGCCCGCCTTCAGGCGCACGGGTTCCGGCCCCACCCTCACCTCGACCAGGCCGGAGGCGATGAAGTACATCCGGTCACCACGCTCGCCGGCGCTGATGATGCGCTCGCCGGGCGGAAACATCTCGGGCGTCAGCGCCCGCGCCAGCTCGGCGATCTGCGTCTCCTGCAGGCCGGCGAGGATAGGCACCTTCGCAAGCATTTCTGTCAGCCTGAGCCCGAGGTCCAGCGGCGGGCGCGCCTCGGCAGCCTTGCGCCGGGCCGTGCGGTCCTCCTCGAGGCTCTCATAGACCTCATCCGAGATCAGCGACTGCTCGACCTGTCCCCGATACTCGGCCTCCTCCAGTCCGATGGCCAGCCGCTCGAGGTAGCGTGACCGCATCGCCTTGGTGAAATCGGGATACTGCAGGTCCAGGGTCTCGATCGCACTGCTCGCGGCCGCAAGCCGCCCCTCGATCGCCTCGCGCACGCTCAGTGCCGCATTGTTCCCGATCAGCTCGGCAAGCTGGCCGTCGCAGAACACAAGGAGTTCGCGCAGCACCAGCTGCTTGACCAGCAGCAGTTCGAACCGGTTGGCGACCTCTTCCGACAGCAGCCAGTGCACGCGCAACCGCCGCTGCAGCCACAGCGCCAGCCGGAACTGCCAGCCGTGCTTCTGCCCGCCAATGGCGGCAGCCAGGTAACCCGCCTGCCCCGTCTGCCGCACGCCGTCGAGAACCCGGCTCGCATCGGCCCTCAGGCGCTCGGCGACGGTACGACCGACAAGGCCGCGCTGCAGGTATTCAAGGCCAAGCTCGGTCTCGCGGTTCGCCACCACGATCAGCCCCGCCCGCACGAGGTCATCACGCTTGAGCGGTGCCTCGCCCGCACCGGCCGCGGCATGCCCGGGCACCGCCGGTGCCAGCGCCTCGCGCAGCCCCAGCGTCTCGGCGACACGCACCAGCCCCTCGCGCACGCGGCTGCGCGACAGCGACATCACCCGGTCGCGCACGAGCCGCTCCTCGGCCGAAAGCTTGTCGAGCTTCAGCGCCTTCATCAGCGGCCGCAGCGTCGGCGCCGAGATGAACAGCGTCGCAAACACATAGCCAAGGCCGACGACGAAGATGAAACGCGCCTCGGGCGAGAACCCGCCCCCTTCGAAACCCTCGCTGATATCGGTCGCCGCCAGCAGTGCCAGCGCCACCGTAACCGCCCCCCTGAGGCTGCCCCAGCACAGCACCAGCTTGTAGGCATGGCTGATCGGCTGCGACAGCCCGAACCACGACAGTGACGGCAGCGCCCCCCACAGCACGCCGGCCCGCGCCACCAGCGCCACGACGAAGACGGTCGCGATCGCAAGCCCGTCCGTCCATTCCATGGCGCTGAACATGCGCGGCGCCAGCATCGACGCCAGGACGAAGATCAGCGATGTGGCCCAGAACTCGAGCTGCCGCCACGTGACAAGCAGTGTCTCCCAAGTGCCCGGCGAAAGCCGCGTGCGCACATTCGAGGCAAACACCATCGCTGCCGTGACGACCGCAATGATGCCCGAGACCTCGAAATAGGCCTGCCCCAGGACGAAGGTCAGGTAGGTGAAGGCGACCGACAGCGTGATCTCGGTCACCGCCGCCCCGCGCCACTGGCTGATCATGAAGCCCGCAACCAGCGCCATCACATAACCCAGCAGCAGCCCGCCAACGAAACCCTTCACGAACTCCAGCGTGCCCGACAGGAAGCTCGGTTCTCCGGCCCCGGTAAACACCGCAAGCAGCACGACGAACAGCGCGATGGCGGCGGCGTCATTGAACAGGCTCTCGCCCTCGACGATGACCGACAGCCGGCTCGGCGCCCCGATGTCACGGAAGATCCCGAGCACCGCCGCGGTGTCGGTGGTGGCCACCAGCGCGCCGATGATCAGGCACAGGACCAGGTCCATCCCCGACACCCAGTGCAGCGAGAACCCGACCGCCACCATGCACGCCAGCACGGCCACGATGGCCAGCATCAGCACCGGCGCGATATCGTCGAACAGGCGCCGCACGTCGACCGTCAACCCGCCGGCAAAAAGCAGCGGCGGCAGGAAGACATAGAGGAACGCCTCGGCCGGGATCGTCAAGGCCCCGATCGCATTGACAAGTGCGCTGCCGAAGCCACCGGCATGACCCGCCGCCGTCTGCACGAACCCAAGGCCAATGCCAGCGAGGGCGAGCAGCACCGTGAAGGGGACCTGCACGCGCTTCGACATGGGAACGAGCAGGCTCACCACGAGCAGCAGCGAGGCGAACCCCAGGACAAAGCTGATGACATTCACTTCGGGAGGCATGGCATCCGGCATCTCTGGCAACCGCGCACGACAGCTCGAGGTCCGCAGCGGCCCCGATGCTGCGACGCGGCACAAATCATCGCAGCCCCACGAATACCATGACCGTTTCACACCATGAAAGTGTCCAACGTACACTTGGGGACGCGCGTCACACCTGCTATCGGTTCGCGCGGGACACGAAGAACAGGGCAATGCAGGACCAAAAAGCCGCCGCGGGCACGCCTTACACCTGGTACCTCGCGGGAACAGCCACGTGGTTTTTCGCCATCGGTGTCCAGATCGTGATGTTTACCTACCTGGTGACCACCGTCCTGCACGCGCCCGCGAATCAGGTGGGGCTGGCGCAGACCTCCCTGACGATCCTCTCGGCCGCCTTCATGCTGGTGGGCGGCGCGCTGGCCGACAGGATGGACCGTCGCCGGCTGCTGATGCTCTGCCACGCCGCCGCCGCGCTCCCCCCGCTTGTGCTCGTGATCATCCTCTCGATGGACGCGCTTGCCTATGAGTGGCTGATTGCCTACGGCCTCGCCATCGGCCTTGTCACGGCCTTCATCCTGCCGGCACGCGAGGCGACACTCGCCGACGTGCTGACCGAAGGCAATGGCAGCAGCCTGCAGAAGGCGGTCACGACCATGGTGGGGATCCAGTTCCTCGCCCAGATCGCAGGCATGCTCATCGCGCGCTTCGCAGCCCTGACAGGCCCGCAGGCCATCATCTTCTCGCAGGTCATCGCCCAGGGTATCGGCCTGTGGGCCACCTCGCGCCTGCCACGCGAAACCCACGCCCGCGTGACCGGCCAACAGGAGGCCGGTTCGCAATGGCAGCGCATCAGGGCCGGCCTCGGCGCGGTTGCTGCCTCGCCCGCCCTCTTTCCCGTGACGGTGCTGACCCTCGCGATCGGAACGCTCTTCATCGGCTCGTTCCTCGTCGTGCTGCCGGTCATCCTGCGCGAGGAATTCGGCGGCGACGTGCAGCAGATCTCGACCATGCAGGTCTGCTTCTGGGGCGGCACGATCGTGTCCTCCTTTGCCATCGGCCGCATCGGTAACATCGTGCACCGCGGACGGCTCATCGTGGCGGCAGTCTCCACCGGCGCAACCGTCCTCGCGCTGCTCAGCATCAAGGCACCGCTCTTCGTCCTCTACGGGCTCATCTTTACCTGGGGCCTCGGCGCCGGGGTCATGATCTCGATGTCGCGCACCGCCGTGCAGGAACACGCCCCCGCCGCCCTGCGCGCCCGGGTGATGTCGGTCTTCCAGCTGGGCTTCACCGGCGGCACGGCCATCGGCGCGATCCTTGCAGGCCTCGCCGTCGAGATCCTCGGAGCCCGCCACGCAACCCTGTTCCCGTCGATCACGATGGCCATCATCCTCGCACTGCTCGTCACGCGCACGCAACTGCTGAACATCCGTGCCGTCCCTCTCGACGAAGGCAGATCCGGGTGAGCACTTCCACGCACGCAGGCCTCAACCGCTATCTGCTTGCCCAAGGCATCCAGTTCGCCGCCGGCGGCATGCTGGCCGTCCTGTTTCCCTGGCTCATCACGCAGGAACTCAAGGAAAGCCAGATCAATGTCGGCCTCGCACAGACTTTTGCAAACCTGCCCTTTCTCTTCCTCATCCTGCTTGCGGGCGCCGTCGCCGACGGGCGCGACCTGAAGGCCTACCTGCCGCGCCTGCTCGTGTTCATGGCCATGATGCCCGTCCTGCTCGCCCTCCTGGTGGCGACAGGCACGCTCACCCTGCTGACCGCCACCGCCGTCATCTTCGTGCTGAGCGCGATCACGGCCTTCGCCACGCCGGCGCGTGACGCAATGCTCTCCCACGTCGTGCCTCATGGTCCCGACCTCGCCCGCGCCTCTGTCCAGACCGTGGCCACGACCTTTGGCGGCCAGGTCATCGGCACCCTGATCGCCGCGCTGGCATCCTATGTCGGTGCCGTCCCGCTGCTCTGCGTGCAGGCGATCCTCATGACCTTCGCCGCGATGCTGATGTCGCGCGTGAAGACCATCACGCCCTTCGTCGAGCGACCACGCGAAGGACCGCTCGTGGGCCATCTCAGGGGCGAGCTGATGGATGGCTTCCGTCTTGTCTGGCAGCACGAGCGGCTGCGCACCCTCATCATCTACCTGTCGATCAGCGCCCCGCTGTTCAACGGCATGTTCCTCGTCGGCATCCCGCTGATGGTACGCGACATCTTCCAGGGCAGCTCAGCCATGCTGTCCCTTCTGTTCACGATCTTCCTCATGGGCATGACGCTGTCATCCTTTGCCCTGTCGCGCCGCCGCCCGGTGGAGCGCCCGGGCAGGTTCATCATGCTCCTGTTCCTGACGCATATTGTCGTCTTCACCTGTGTCTGGCTCTTCCCCAACCGCAACGTCTTCGCCGTTCTGATGTTCCTCTGGGGGCTGAGCTCGGGCGCGTCGATGTCCCAATCGCGCGGCATGATCCAGACCGCTGCACCTCCGGCCTTCCTCGGCCGCGTGCTGTCGATGCAGCAATTCTCGATGATGGCCGGCGCCCCTGTCGGCGCGCTGCTCTTCGGGGCAATCGCGCAGGCCTTCGGCGTGCTCAACGCCGTTCTGGTGATACCGGTGGGCGTCAGCCTGATCTGGATCGTCTTCCGCCTGCGGACAGGCCTCTGGCACTTCCGCCGCGAGGACCATCCGCAAGCCTGATTGTCGGCGCTACGAGTACTTGCGCTCGTTCCACCACGGATAGAAGACGGGCATGTCCTTGGACACCTGGTCCGGGAAATTCGCCGGACGTTTCTCGAGGAACGACACCACGCCTTCGCGCGCATCGCCCTGCCGCCCGCGCGCATAGATGGCGCGGCTGTCGATCTTGTGCGCCTCCATCGGATGGTCTGCTCCCAGCATGCGCCACAGCATCTGTCGCGTCAGCGCAATCGAGACGGGCGCCGTATTCTCGGCAATCTCGCGCGCCAGCGCCTGCGCAGCGCCCAGCAGCTCCTCAGGCTTCACGACCCTCGAGACAAGGCCCCCCGCCAGCGCTTCCTGCGCATCGAACACGCGCCCCGTGGCGCACCACTCCATCGCCTTTGAAATGCCGACGATCCGCGGCAGGAACCAGCTCGAGCAGGCCTCCGGCACGATACCGCGCCTGGCAAAGACGAAGCCGAAGCGCGCGGTCTCGCTGGCGATGCGGATATCCATCGGCAGCTGCATCGTGGCCCCCACGCCGACCGCCGGGCCATTGATCGCCCCGATGACCGGCTTCTTGCTCTCGAAGATGCGCAGCGTCAGCCGCCCGCCACCGTCGCGCACCGCCTCGCTGCTCCAGTCAACCTGCCCATTGGTCTCGGCTCCGGCCTTCTCGGGACGGTCGCTGCGGGCCGAATAGTCGAAGGTCTTGGCCCCGGCCGAAAGGTCGGCCCCCGCGCAGAAGGCGCGCCCGGCACCGGTCACGATGACAGCGCGGACCTTATCGTCGGCATCGGCCTGGTCGAAGGCATCGATCATCTCGCTCATCATCACGCCCGTGAAGGCATTGAGCTTGTCCGGACGATGCAGGGTCAGCGTCGCTACGTTATCCGCGACCGCGTAGGTAATTTCCTTATAGCTCATGTGACTTCTTCCTTCTCGATGGGCGAACGGAGCCGACATTACCAGCACGGCTGCAGGAAGAAAGCACCGGAAAAGGGGGAGCCCCGCGTCATGGAAATCCATGCGCAACGCTGGACGCAAAGCGCCGGAGCACATAAACAAATAAGGTTCACAACTGGCAGGTCACCGATGCATCCGTCAATCCATGCCCAAACCCAGCCCGGCAAGCCGGCTTTCATCATGGCCGGCACCGGACAGGCCGTAACCTACCGCCAACTGGAGGACCGCTCGAACCAGTTCGCCCAGCTCTTCCGCAAGCTGGGCCTCGAGGTCTGCGACACGGTCGCGATCTTCATGGAGAACAATGTCCACTACCTGCCGCTGTGCTGGGCTGCGCAGCGCTCAGGCCTCTACTTCACCTGCATTTCCTCGCGCCTGACAGCGGGCGAAGTGGACTACATCGTCAAGGACTGCAACGCGAAGGTCTTCAT
>JAGWXR010000163.1 GCA_018969785.1 Alphaproteobacteria bacterium | reverse complement strand
GATGATCTCGCCCTCGGCCAGTGCCGTCTCGAACATGCCGGTGAAGAAGTCGTCGGCCTCGATGCTGCGCGCGGTGGTGTGCACGGTCGCGCCGAGTGCCAGCACCGCGGCCGGATAGTCGGCAGCCGGGTCGTTGTTGGCAATCGAGCCGCCCAGCGTGCCCATGTGGCGCACCGCCGGATCGCCGATATGGTCGGCGAGGCGGGCCAGGGCGGGCAGGGACTTGCGGATCTCGGGGGCGCTGGCCACGTCGGCGTGCCGCGTCGCGGCGCCGATCGAGATGCCGGTGGCCGTCGCCTTCACGCCGGCGAGGCCCGGAATGCGCGTGAGGTCGATCAGCGCCGATGGCTGGGCCAGCCTCTGCTTCAGCGTCGGGATCAGGGTCTGGCCACCGGCAAGAAACTTGGCGTCGGCGTTCTCGCGGAAGAGGCGCGCGGCCTCCTCGAGTGTTGCCGGGCGCAGGTAATCGAAACTGTGCATGGGGTTTCCTTGACGCGTATCAGGCGCTGCGCTTCATCTCGCGGGCGGCGGCCTCGATGGCCTTGACGATGTTCTGGTAGCCGGTGCAGCGGCAGAGATTGCCCTCGAGCCCTGCGCGGATCGCCTTCTCGTCGAGGTCGGGCGTGTGTCGGATCATGTCGACCGCGGTCATGATCATGCCGGGCGTGCAGAAGCCGCACTGCAGGCCATGATGCTCGCGGAAGGCTGCCTGCACGGGATGAAGCGTGTCGCCCCGGGCGAGGCCCTCGATCGTGGTGACGCTGGTGCCCTCGGCCTGGACGGCCAGCATGGTGCAGGCCTTCACGGCCCGGCCGTCGACATGCACGACGCAGGCCCCGCACTGGCTGGTGTCGCAGCCGACATGTGTGCCGGTCAGCTTGAGCTGCTCGCGCAGGAAGTGGACGAGCAGGGTGCGCGCTTCGACGTCGCCCTTCACCGGCTTGTCGTTGACAGTCAGGGTAATCGTGGTCATGCGCGCGGGTGTTCCTCAACAGGACTTCAGGCGGCAAGGTTTCATGCGGCCGGGGCCGGCGTCAACCGTGCGAACCGGTGTCACAACAGGAGAAGCAGCAGCATGAACAGGATGCCGCCGCCAATGATGGCCATCGGGACCCAGTGCAGGGGCTCGAACTGCGCGTCCTGTGCGGGAGCGGCTGTTGCCGGCGCGGCTTCAGGCACTGCAGGTTCGACCTTGCCGCCGGCAAGTGCCGCAAAGCGGTCGAAGAACTCGTCGGCCATCTTGCGGGCGGCGCCGTCGACGAGGCGCTGGCCGACCTGCGCGAGCTTGCCGCCGACGCTGGCCTTCACCGCGTAGCGCAGGATGGTCTGGTTGCCCTCGGGGACAAGCGTGACCTGTGCCTCGCCTTTTGCGAAGCCTGCGGCGCCTCCCGTGCCTTCTCCGGTCAGCGTATAGCTTTCGGGCGGGTTGAGGTTCGACAGCACGACCTTGCCCTTGAAGCGCGCCGAGACGGGACCGATCTTCGCCTTGGCCGCTGCCTCGAGTTCGGTGGACGAGAGGCTTTTCAACTCCTCGCAGCCGGGGATCGCTTCGCGCAGGATCTCGGGATTGTTGAGCGCGGCCCAAACCTGTTCGCGGGGGGCTGCGATCCTGTATTCGCCAGTCATTTCCATGATGGTTTTCTCGAGGCGCGTGTTGGGTTTCGCTGACTTGTACAAGGGTTCACGCCCGCGCGCAGGCCGTTGGCATTGTGCGGTGCAAACCAAAAAAACTTCAAATTGATTCCCGCCTTGCCTAGTCAGGATGACAGATTTGTGCAAGGAATATGGATAACGCGCTGAACACTCGCGGAGTGGACGCGCGCGCATGTTCTTGAAGGCAAGGAGCGGTAATCGTGGACACACCAGTTACAATCGCGCCGTCGCCGGAATGTGGGGGAATTCGGGTTACGGGCAAGGTCAAGTGGTTTAACGTTTCCAAGGGATACGGGTTCATCGTTTCGAAGGAAGTCACGGGGGACGTGCTCCTTCACAGGTCGGTTGTCGAGGCGTTTGGCTGCACGGCCGTTCTCGACGGGGCGACCGTCGAATGTGACGTCACGCGCAAGCCCGCGCGCGACGGCGTCGTTTCCAAGTTCCAGGCGTTGCGCCTCCTGAGCGTCGATACGTCCACGCCTGATGTGCGTGGGGGCCCTGCGGACGCGAGGCGTGAGCCGCGGGCACGCGAAATCCTGCTGCAGGATCCGGTCGGGCCTGCCTTCGAGGCCGAGTGCAAGTGGTTCAGCCGGCCCAAGGGCTTCGGCTTCCTCATCTCGGCCAAGGCCGAGGGCGACATCTTCATCCACATGGACCTGCTGCGGAAGCATGACATGAAGGAGCTGAGGCCCGGCCAGAAGGTTCTGGTTCGAGCAGGACGGGGCCCCAAGGGCCTGACGGCGACAGCGGTCCACCCGATCCCGGAGCGCACGAGCGTGGTGCGGCCTTACCAGGACACGGGCGCGGCGCGTGGCGTGGTTGAGCAGGCCTCGTTTCCGGCCTGAGTGACGGGCCCTGCCGGTTCGTGATAGACAAGGCGCCTTGATGGAGGCGCCTTTTTTCATGCTGCGCACGAGCCTTTTCCTGATGCTGTTCCTGGGTTTCGGCCTTGGTGCCATGGCGGCCCCGGCCGAGGATCCCAATCCGGTTGGTCCGCGCGAGGCGCTGGTGGTCGTCAGCGGCAAGGGTTCGCATGGCTTCGAGGTGGAGGTCGTGCGCCGCGAGGCCGACCGCAACCGGGGCCTCATGTTCCGGGAGAGCATGGCGGATGGCCACGGGATGCTGTTCGACTATGACCCGCCGCAGGATGTCAGTTTCTGGATGAAGAACACCTATATCCCCCTCGACATCATCTTCATCGATGCCAAGGGGCGCATCATCCGCATCGCCGAGAACACCGTGCCCTTCGACCTTACGCCCGTTCCCTCGGGCGGGGTGGCGCGGGGTGTGCTCGAGATCAATGGCGGCTTGTCGCGAAAGCTCGGGATCCGGGCGGGCGACCGGGTGCGGCACCGGATCTTCGGCCAATCGGCCCCCTGAGCGACCGGAAACAAAGGCCCGGGCGGCGCCATGGCGCTTGCGGCGGGAGGGTTCTCGGATTATGTCACGCGCCTTCCCTGATGTCGGGGCGTAGCGCAGTCTGGTAGCGCATCTGGTTTGGGACCAGAGGGTCGCGTGTTCAAATCACGCCGCCCCGACCAATCCCTTGCCCCGCCGGCAAGGGTTTCGTAAATCAGGACGTGGTTTTCTGGTCCGGACGGCGCACGCCGCGTCCGGGTTGCGAATTGAGGTCACAGCATGCTCGCCCGTATCCACCGCCCGGCCCGCAATGCCATGCAGTCGGGGCAGGCCAAAGCCAAGGACTGGGTGCTCGAGTTCGAGCCTGAAGAGGCGCGCCGCATCGATCCGCTCATGGGGTGGACCGGTTCGGGCGACACCAAGGGGCAGGTGAGGCTGACCTTCGACACGCGCGAGGAGGCGGTCGCCTTCGCGCAGCGCTACAATATTCCCTTCCAGGTGTTCGAGCCCCGGGAGGCCAAGCGTATCGTCCGGGCCTATGCGGACAACTTCAAGTACGGCCGAAAGGGCAACTGGACCCACTAGGACAGGTCCTGCCTCAAGCCCTGGCGACGGCCCCGTAGCTCAGGGGATAGAGCAACTGCCTTCTAAGCAGTGGGTCAGACGTTCGAATCGTCTCGGGGTCGCCAATTTTCATCTGTTCGGTGGTGCTTGCGCGGTTTTGACATCGCAAGCGGGGTCCCGGATCGCGAGCTCACGCTCGCGTCCGGGATGACGGTTGGTGCCTTGAGTGCACTGTCACCGTAATTCCTGTGCCATGGCCTTGATGGCTTCGGCGTAGGCGAGGCGGGGGTGCCAACCCAGGTCGTTGCGGATCAGGCTGGC
>JAGWXR010000162.1 GCA_018969785.1 Alphaproteobacteria bacterium | reverse complement strand
CGCCTGAAACGGTCGAGGACCTGAAAAAAAGCGGAGTGATCTGATGACCCGTCGTGCCGCCATCGTGTCCCCTGTGCGAACGCCGGTGGGAAAGTTCCTTGGAGCGCTGAAGGAGCTGCCTGCCGAGATGCTTGCGGCGCATGTCGTGCGGGAAACCGTGCGGCGCAGCGGGATCGACCCGATGCTGGTCGAGGATGTCGTTTTCGCGCAGAGCTATGCGAACAGCGAGGCGCCCTGCATCGGGCGCTGGGCGGCGCTGGCGGCGGACCTGCCCATCGAGGTACCCGGCATGCAGCTTGACCGGCGCTGTGGTGGCGGACTGCAAGCGCTGACGACGGCGGCCATGATGGTCGAGACGGGTGCAGCCGATGTGGTGATCGCTGGCGGCGTCGAGAGCATGAGCAATATCGAGTATTATACGACGGCGATGCGCAGCGGGTCGCGGGCGGGGAACGTGCAGCTCTATGACCGGCTGGAGCGGGGTCGCGAACGCTCGCAGCCGGTCGAGCGGTTCGGGGTTATCTCGGGCATGATCGAGACGGCCGAGAATGTGGCGCGCGAATGCGGCATCACGCGCCAGGCGTCGGATGCGTTCGCGGTCGAGAGCCATCGGCGGGCGGCGCAGGCGTGGTCTGAAAACAGGTTTGCTGCCGAGGTGCATCCCGTCAGCGTGCCGCAGCGCAAGGGCGAGGCCCTGCTCGTGACGAAGGATGAGGGCATCCGTGCTGACGCGACGGTCGAGAGCCTCGCGGCACTGAAGCCGATCATGAAGGGTGGCGTGGTGACGGCAGCCAATGCCAGCCAGCAGAACGATGCGGCGGCGGCGTGCCTTATCGTGGCGGAGGACCGGCTTGCGGACCTGGGGCTGCAGCCGATGGGCTTCCTCAAAGGATGGGCTGCGGCCGGGTGTCATCCGGCGACGATGGGCCTCGGGCCCGTGCCAGCCGTGGCGCGCCTCTTCAAGCGGCTCGGTCTTGCATGGAAAGACATCGACCTTGTCGAGCTCAACGAGGCGTTCGCCTGCCAGGTGCTGGGTGTCGCCAAGGGCTGGGGCTTCGAGGCGATGGACCGGCTCAACGTGAACGGCTCGGGCATATCGCTCGGGCATCCGATCGGCGCCACGGGCGTGCGGATTGCGGTGACGCTGCTGCACGAGATGCAGCGCCGCAAGGCGCGCCTTGGCCTCGAGACGATGTGCGTGGGCGGCGGGCAGGGGATTGCGGCGGTGTTCGAGCGCGCCTGAAGCCCCGAGGGGGCCGCGGTCGTCTTGTTACGGGGACAGTATAAAACTTCAGTTGGCTGGTGCGCGCCCGGCGTCTGCGGCGGTGACGTAGATGGCGCCTTCCTTGAAGGCAAAGAAGATGCGCAGCTTGCTCATCTCGTTCATGCCCAGGACGACATGTGCGGAACGGTTGAAGTCCCCCAGCAGGACGGGCACGTTCTCGAAGCGGATGCCGGAGATCTTCAGTTCCGGGAAGACATAGCGATAGGTCTTGACCCTGGCGCCGCTGCCGATGTTCGCCTCGCTGGCGGGCTCGACACCGGGCGTGTCCCTCGTGATGCCGAAGGCGCTGCGTGCGTGGTCCCAGTCGATCGAGGTGAAGGTGGCCCCGGTGTCGAGCAGCAGGCGAACCGGTTGTCCCGCCAGTTCGGCCGTCACGATCGGTTCGTCGATCTGGTTCTTGTCGATGTCCTGCCTGATGCGTGAACCTGCCTGCGTGCGGCGCGATCCCTCCCGGTCGTATCTCAGGACGACCGCTTCATCAGCCCAGTAGACACCGTCACCGGGGCAGTGGTCCTGGTTGAAAATGGATACTGTCTTGCCGGCGTTGTCGATTTCGAGGTGAACCTGCGTGAGCAGGTTCTGACCGATCACGCCGGCACGCTCGTTGAGTTGTGCCGCAGCCCACAGGTTCGAGACAAAGAACTCCACCTTCCCGAAGTTGAGCCGGCCGATGCGGAACTCCGGCACCATCACGGTCTCGTCTATCCTGTTCCCGCCGCTGTCGAACAGGATGAGGTTGTAGTTCTGCTTGGGCGCGAGGCCCAATTGCGCTGCCACGCCCTTGCGCAGGAGGCTCCAGAAGGCGCCGGTGTCGAGCATCATCCTCGATTGCAGGCCGCCGATCGTCACGGGCAGGAAGACATGCCTGGTCTGATCCTGCTGGAAGGGGATCTGCGCGTAGCGAAGGAGCGGCTTGCACTCCTGTGCCATTGCGGCGGTAACTGGCAGCGCGTTGAAACAAAGGCCAATGAGTGTGGCTGCCAGGAGTCGCGTCATGCCCGTTACCCTCGCTCCTTGAGAGACGTCGGGTGATCGTACAAAAGCATCGCCATCTTGCCAATAATGGCTGGTGGGGCCGAGGCTGGGTCTTTCGCCGGGCCGGGTCGTCCGGATTGCGATCTAGCCGCCCGTTGCTTCCTTGCGCTCGGGGGCGTCCTTCAGGCAGTGGGCGACCTCGCGCAGTGTCGAGGCGGCGGTCACGCCGAGCTTGTCGAGCTTGCCCATGCGGGCGAGCGTGGCGAGGCCAATGGCGGCAGACGAGAGGCCGAGGGCGCGGGCCTGGGCCTGCTCGGGGGGCAGGCCCTCGAGCTGCAGCGGCTCGCTGACGGTCTGGAACAGCGAGATCAGGCGGCCGAGCAGGACGCGTTCGGAGCCCGGGTTTGTTCCCTGGTTCTCGAGGTCCATGTTGAAGATCGCGTGGGCGGCAGCGAATGCCTCGGCGGCGGCTGCCGCGCGTTCGGCGGCGTCCTTGCTCGAGGTTGCCTTGAGCTGGCGGGTGAGGCCCGCGAGTTCGCTGACGGCGAGTTCGGAGAGGATCGCGGCCTTGGAGTGGAAGTAGAAATAGACCGCGCCCGGCACGTAGCCTGCCTCGGTTGCCACGGCGCGGATGGTCAGGCCCTTGGCACCATCGCGCGCATAGACGCGGCGGGCGGCGGCGAGGATTTCGGCGCGCTTGTGGGCGTGCGAGGCTTCGCGGCGGTCTTCGCGGCGGCGGTCTGATGGATTATCCGACTGAGACAAGTTCCGTATCCCCCCGAATCTTTGCTCGCCTCAAGTGATGACGCGGGATTGAACGTCGTTCAACACAACAAAGGCGTGACGGCGGCGTGGCTGCAATCTGTAGGATAGGTGCTGCGTCAAATCTCCACGCACCGTTCTGCATTCGAGGATTCTGCTTCGGCGTGGCCAGCGATCCACAAGGGACTGTTTTCGCTGCGCGGAAATCCGCCATTGCAAGTGTGCGTGGCGCCATGGGCGCGGGGCTTGAACCGCGCGCTGGACGTGCCTGATGGCAGGCGAACGGGTCGAAGGATGTTCGCGTGGTGCGTGTCGCTGTTGCAACACGCACCAGAAAGCTTTGTCTCCCTGCGGGAGGCGGGGTCTTCAGACGCGGAAGAAGATCATCAGGCCGAGGATCGCTTCGCCTGCGAGCAGGCCCCAGATGAGGGGCGAGGTCGGACGCTCGAGCCAGGCGGCGTAGCCGCGGCCGGCGGCCATGCCGATCAGCATCAGGCCGGTCGTGTACATGATGCCGCCCTTGAAGTCGGAGTAGACGAGGGCGGTGAAGAGCGCGAGCGCCACCGCCACCCCAAAGCCGCCGTAGACGGCGCGGGCCTCGCTGCGGGCCTCGGGGGTGGAGAGTTCAACGCCCGTGACGCGGGCGAGGTACTCGGGTCGCCACAGCATGATGGCTCCCATGGCTGCGAAGAGCAGAAGTCCGATGATCAGAGAGAACATGAGTGCCAGAGCCCCCTAAGGTCCTTGTAACGGTCGAATCCTGCCACAAAAGGTTTAATATTCATAAACCGAGCTGGCGGGCGGCGAGGTCGCGCATGATCTCTTCCGAGCCGCCGCCGATCGCGTTTACGCGGACTTCCCGGTAAATGCGTTCGACCCGGCCGCCGCGCATGTAGCCGGT
>JAGWXR010000161.1 GCA_018969785.1 Alphaproteobacteria bacterium | reverse complement strand
TGGGTGGCCGGTTCGCACTGCCGTGCGACCGGCCATGACGAGCTTTTGAGGGGGCAGGATAGGAGTGGCGTCTTGGTGCTCTTGGTGGTTCAATCCCCCTCTCCACCCTGTCCCCATGAAAGAGCGGGCGAGACGCCCGCGCTCCCGGGGCCGCGGGCGAGCCGTCCGCTCTATTTTCCCGTCGTGGCCGCGCGCCACCCATCCGGAGTACCTATAAAAAGCCGGGGCCAGACGATTGACGACCCCGCCAATGTTCCTGTATTGTTCCAAGGCATCATTCACCCGCCCGCGAAGCCCCAAACCCCGGCGCCGCCGCAGGCCCCTCCCCGACAAAGAGACACCCATGAAACCCCAAAAACTGGCCATCGTCCCACCCGCCCCGCAGCCTTGCACAAACACTGTGCAAGACATTGATCCCGCTGACAGATCAGCGAAGGAAGCCCTCTTTCTCCACCTCCTGTCCGAAGGCGTCAGCGTCTGCGAGGCCTGCGCGCGCGCCAGCCTGCCGCGCCGCTCGGTCTATGCAAG
Organism: Alphaproteobacteria bacterium; assembly: GCA_018969785.1. Taxonomy (GTDB): domain Bacteria; phylum Pseudomonadota; class Alphaproteobacteria; order Micropepsales; family Micropepsaceae; genus SZUA-430. The sequence continues at coordinate 3,402 of JAGWXR010000161.1, read as the reverse complement.
GCGCCGCGAGGACAAGGACTTCGCCACCCTCTGGGACGAGGCGCTGGCCATGGCTGCCGACACGCTCGAAGCCGAGGCCGACCGACGCGGCCGCGATGGCTGGAGCGAGGACGTCTATTATCGGGGACAGGTTGTCGGCCAGCGCCGGCGCTACTCCGACCGCATGCTCATCTTCCGCCTCAGGGCACTCCGGCCCGAGCTTTACAAGGACATACGCTGACCGGAAGGGCGCCTCAGCCCGCAAGCTCCGCCATCGCCACCGACCGCTTCTCGCGTGCCGAGATCTCCGCCGCCATGCCCATGAGCACAGCCTCGTAGCCGTCCTCGGCCGTGACATCCACCGGGCCCTTGCCTGTCACCGCCCGCAGGAACGCCTGGTGCTGGTAATAGCTCGCCCCGTGATGCGTGCCGGCCTTGAGCGCCGTCTCGTCAACCGCGACATGCTCGCTCACCGGCCCGCGCGGCGAACGCGGGCTGAAGACCAGGTTCCCGTCGGGAATGAAGACCTCAAGCTTGCCCGTATCGCCGACCGCCGCGATCTCTTCCTGGTTCTTCGATCCCTCGGCGAACATGCACAGGTCCAGCATCGCCCGCACGCCATTGTCGAACTCCACGATCGTATAGGAATTGTCGATGATGTCGGGAACCCGCCCGCCATAGTGCTCGTCGAGGTGGTTCACATCCATCGCCCCGGAACAGAACACGCGCACGGGCCTTGCCCGGATGATGAGCCGCATCAGGTCGAAGAAATGGCAGCACTTCTCCACCATCGTGCCCCCGGTGTTCTCCGAGAAGCGGTTCCAGTCGCCAACCTTCTTCAGGAACGGGAAGCGGTGCTCGCGGATGGCCAGCATCTGCAGCCTGCCGATGCGCCCGGCGTGCACGTCGGCGATGAACCGCGCGGCTGGCGGCATGTAGCGGTACTCCATGCCGACCCAGAACACGCCTTTGTGTCCCCGCGCACGCGCGCGGATGTCGCGCACGTCGTCCAGTGTGGTGGCGAGCGGCTTCTCGCACAGCACATGCTTGTCGGTCTTCAGCACGTCACGCAGGATCGCCGCATGGGTGAAGTTCGGCGACGAGATCAGCACCGCATCGATCGAAGGATCGGCCAGCATGGCCTGCCGGTCGGGATAGACCTTCACGCTCTCCCGCAGGCCATCGCCCAGGAACGCCTGCGCCAACAGGATCGAGTTCGGCTCCGGATCGGTCATCCCGGCGATCTCGGCCTCGGGCATGAGCTTCAGGTTGTTGATGTGCTCATAGCCCATCATCCCTGTGCCGATCAGGCCATAACGAATTTTCCTCAAGTCCCATCCTCCGCAAGGGGCCATCCCGCCCTTGTCTGCCGCATGCTTTCCGCGTCAAATACATGACACGCACAAGAACGGAAAGCATGAGCACGCACGCAAGCCTCCGCCCCCTCGGCCAGTCCGGCCTCACGGTGGGCCCCATCGCCTATGGCCTCTGGCGCTTCGTGGGCAATGACGTGCCCGCCGCCCGCACCCGTATCGAGGCAGCCCTGGCCGCCGGCATGAACCTGATCGACGTGGCCGCCGTCTACGGCCTCGACTGGGGCGGGCAGGCCTTCGGCGAATCGGAGGACCTGCTCGGCCGCGTCCTCAGCCAGACCCCGGGCCTGCGCGGGCGCATGGTGCTCGCGACCAAGTTCGGCATCATCCCGGGCATCCCCTATGACTCCAGTGCCGAGGCCGTGACCCGTTCGTGCGAGGCGTCACTGAAGCGCCTGCGTACCGACGTGATCGACCTCTTCCAGGTCCACCGCCCCGACGTGCTGACGCACCCGGAGGAGCTGGCCGGCGCGCTCACCCGCCTGCGCGAGGCAGGCAAGATCCGCGAGGCTGGCGTCTCGAATTACACGACCGGCCAGACGCGCCTCCTGCAGCACCATCTCGGCTTCCCGCTGGCAACCCTGCAGCCCGAGTTCTCGGCCCTGGCGGTCGAGCCCGCCTTCGACGGCGTGCTGGACCTCGCGATGGAGGCCCGCATGACCCCGCTTGCCTGGTCGCCGCTGGGTGGCGGCAAGCTCACCGACGGCGTCGACGCCGCCGACCCGGCAACCCGCCGGGTCAATGCAAGGCTCGACGAGCTGGCAGCCTCCCATGGCACGACCCGCAGCGCCGTGGCGCTTGCCTTCGTGCTGCGCCACCCCGCGCGCCCCATCCCGATTCTGGGGACACAGAACCCCCAGCGCATCGCGGCGGCAACCGACGCCCTGAAGATCGACCTGTCCCGCGCCGAGTGGTATTCGCTCGTCGTCGCCGCAAGGGGAGTGCCCATGCCATGAAGCCCTGCGAAGTCTCCTGGTTCTCGGCCCTCTGCGACGACGATTACGAGTTCCTCGGCGTCCCCGATCCCAGCCTGCGCGCCAGCTACGAGCACTGCCGCAACATCGTGCTCACCGCCGAGAAGGGCGGCTTCGACAACATCCTCTTGCCCTCGGGCTACACGCTCGGGATTGATACAGTCGCCTTCGCCGCCGCCATCGCCCCGCAGCTCAAGCGCATGCGCCTGCTCGTCGCCGTGCGCTGCGGCGAGGTCTGGCCCCCGCAGCTGGCCCGCCAGCTCGCCACCCTCGACCGCATGCTCGAGGGCAGGCTGACCATCAACATCATTTCGAGCGAGATGCCCGGCGAGGTGCTCGCCTCCGCCCCGCGCTATGGCCGCACGGTCGAGATCATGAAGCTCCTCAAGGCCTCGCTGAACGGCGAGCGCCTGAAGCTCGAGGGCCAGCACTACCGCTTCGACCTCGACCCGCCCGGCATCCGCACCGTCTCCGGCCGCTGCCCGCCACTCTATTTCGGCGGCCTGTCAGAAGACGCGCGCGAGGCCGCCGCCGAGGCGGCCGACGTCTACCTGATGTGGCCCGACCGCATGGACGAGGTGAAGTCCATCATCGCCGACATGACCGCCCGCGCAGCCCGGCGCGGCCGCACGCTGAAATTCGGTTATCGTGTCCACGTGATCGTGCGCGAGACCGAAGCCGAGGCCCGCGCCGCCGCCCGCCGCCTTCTGTCGCGCCTCGATGACGGGGCAGGCGAGGCCATCCGCAAGCGTTCGCTCGACCACGCCTCCGTCGGCGTGCGCCGCCAGGCCGAAATCCGCGAGGCCGCCGACGACGAAGGCTTTGCCGAGGAGAACCTCTGGACCGGCATCGGCCGCGCCCGCTCGGGCTGCGGTGCGGCCATCGTCGGCAATCCGGACCAGGTGCTGAAGAAGCTCAACGCCTACCGCGCGCTCGGCATTGAGGCCTTCATCCTCTCGGGCTATCCGCACGCGGCAGAATGCGACCTCTTCGCCCGCCACGTGCTGCCCCGCCTCGACCACGGCCCGCTCAACCAGGCAGGGTGAGCATCAACACCAGGAAGGAAGGTCCATGTC
>JAGWXR010000160.1 GCA_018969785.1 Alphaproteobacteria bacterium | reverse complement strand
GGCGTCGAAGAGCGCGAAATGCTGCGCACGTTCAACTGCGGCATCGGCATGATTGCCATCGTGCCTGCCCCGGCCGCTGATGCGGCGCGCCGAATCCTCGGCGAGGCTGGCGAGCAGGTCTTCACGCTCGGCCGGCTTGTTGCCGGCAAGGGCGAGCCACGGGTGCGGTACACGGGGCGCATGGCGCTCTGAGACCGTCTGATGACCCGCAAGCGCGTCGGCATCCTCATCTCGGGCCGTGGCAGCAACATGCAGGCCCTGATCAAAGCCGCGCGCGCCGATGACTATCCCGGGCAGATCGCCCTCGTGCTGTCGAGCCGCCCGGATGCCGGGGGCCTTGCAGCGGCTGCGGCTCAGGGGGTTGCCACGGCTGTCGTGGACCAGGCCCGCTTCGGTCGTGACCGGGAGGCATTCGATGCCGAGATACATCGGGTCCTGACGACGGCCGGGATCGAGTTCGTCTGCCTTGCGGGTTTCATGCGGATCCTGACGGCGGGCTTTGTGCGCCGCTGGGAAGGACGCCTCATCAACATCCATCCCTCCCTGCTGCCTGCATTCAGGGGCCTCAAGCCGCAGGCGCAGGCGCTGGCCGCCGGCGTGAGTGTCTCCGGGTGCACGGTGCATCATGTGGTTCCCGACCTCGATGCCGGTCCTTCGATCGCGCAGGCCGTCGTGCCGGTGCTTCCCGGCGACACCGAAGAGAGCCTGAGCGCCCGGATCCTAGAGGCCGAGCACCGGCTTTATCCTGAGGCACTCAGGGCCGTGCTCAGCCAGGCTTCGCCGAAGCCGTGAGTAAACAGGGATCGCCCGCGACCTAGCCTTTCAGGATCGCGCGCGCCGCATTGCGGCCGCTGGCCCCGCTGATGCCGCCGCCGCCATGAACGCCATTGCCGCAGAGGTAAAGTCCCTCGACGGGCGTCGCGTGGGATGACCAGCCGGGAAGCGGGCGCATGAAGAACATCTGGTCGAGAATGAGCTGGCCATGGTTCAGGTCGCCCTCGGTGAGACCATATGTCCGCTCGAGATCGAGCGGCGTCAGCGACACGACTTCGCGAATGGATTCCCTCAGCGACGGCGAGACGCCGACCGCTGCATCGACGGCACTGCGCTCGAGAACCGTGCGCTCCTGGCTCCAGTCCTGCTCACGCAGCGCATAGGGTGCGTACTGGTAGTGCAGCGAGACAACCGGTCCGCTTGTCGTGATCTCGAGATACGGCGCCTGCGACATCCGTCCATACTTCGCGGCATCATAGGCACGCTCGATATGGCGAACACTTGGCGCGATCACCAGCGTGCCGGCCGGCAGCCCGTGATTGCCGTCGGTCAGCAGGTGGACCTTGGCTACCGATCCGCGCATCTTGATCGACTGCATCTGCCAGACAAAGTGTGGCGGGAGCTCCGGCGCCCCGACGAGGCCCAGCAGCGTATGGCGCGGGTCCGCGGCTGAGACGACCATGGACCCGGCAATGACCTCGCCGCCCGCCAGCCTGACGCCGCGGACCGCCATGTTGTCCACGAGGATGCCCTTGACGTCGGTGGAGAGGCGGATTTCGCCGCCGCGCGCCTCAAGTGCCGTGACAAGCGCTTCGGCCAATCGTCCGATACCGCCTTCGACCCGCCTGTGTCCCAGCCCGCCGCGGTTCAGCCAGTTATGCATCAGCGTGTAGCCGCTGCCTGCCGACATGGGACCCAAAGTGGCGCCATGGACGGCCACGGCCGACACCGCGGCACGCACGGCATCGGTTTCGAACCATTCCTCGGTCAGTTCCAGGGCCGACATCGGAAGCGCGCGGATCACGCGGAACATGTCGCGTGGCCCGAGGCGCCGCAGGTTCAGGGCCAGCTTTGCAAGCGGGAGGCCTTGGGAAAGGGATACATGGGGCAGTCGCGGCATGGGCGTTCGGTATGCTGCGTCGAGAAAGCCTGCAGCCTCCTGCATGAAGGCCACGAAATCGGGCCAGCGTGCTGCATCCTGCTTCGACAGGCGTGCGATGGACCCGATCGTGCGCTCGTCTGCGTCGGCCGTCAGCCTCAGTTGCTGCCCGCCGGGCAGCAGCGACACGAGCGGCTCGCTCGTCGTCGGCGGCATCGCGAGGCCCAGGTCCTTGATGATGTCGGGCCGCAACTGGCCGCCCGCATGGAGGGCATCAACGCCAAAGCCGCTTCCCAGCGGCTCGGTGACGGCCTGCCCGCCGGCCATGGCGCGCCGCTCCAGCACGAGCACGCGCTTTCCCGCCTTCGCCAGATAGTTTGCCGCGACAAGGCCGTTGAGGCCCGCGCCGATGACAATGATGTCGTGAGCCATCAGCGCCAATCCCTCAGAACCTCGTGTGCCGCCAGCTTGCCGGCGGCGCCCATCACGCCGCCTCCCGGGTGGGCGCCCGAGGCGCCGAAATAGTAGCCCGGCAGCGGCGTGCGGAAGTCCGCCCACTGGGGTGCCGGTCGCAGGAAGAAGAGCTGGTGCAGCAGCAGCTCGCCGTGGAAGATGTTGCCGCCCGTTATCCCCGCGATGCGTTCGATGTCCTTGGGGGTAATGACCTGCTTGCCCACGATGATGCGCCGGATGTTGGGTGCGTAGCGCTCGATGGTGTTGATGACGGTCTCGCCGAACGCCTCTCGCTTCTGGTCGTCCCAGCCGCCCTCGATGTCATAGGGCGCGTACTGGACAAAGCAGGACATGACGTGGTGTCCCGGCGGGGCCATGTCGCGGTCGATCATCGAAGGGATGATCATGTCGATGTAGGGGTTCTTCGAGAACTGGCCATACTTCGCTTCGTCATAGGCGCGCTCGATGTAGTCGATCGACGGGCTGATCGAGATCGCACCGCGGTGGAGCGGTGATTCTCCCGGCAGGCACGTAAACTCGGGCAGCCCGCTGAGGGCGATGTTGACCTTGCCGGATGATCCGCGCACGCGGAAGTTCCGGATCTGCGTGACAAACTCGTCCGGGAAATGGCGGCTCTCGACGAAGTTCAGGAAGGTCCTCTTCGGATCGGCGGCCGACAGCACGACCTTGGCGCGCAGCTCGTCGCCGTTCTCCAGCGCCACGCCTGCGGCCCTGCCCCCCTTCACGATGACCTGCTTCACGGCAGCATTCGTCCGGATTTCGGCACCGAGCGCCCGGGCCGAGGCTGCAATCGCTGCCGTGACGCCGCCCGTCCCGTTCTTGGCAAAACCCCACGCGCGGAAAGCGCCGTCGATTTCACCCATGTAATGGTGGAGCAGCACATAGGCCGTGCCCGGCGAGTGCGGACCGAGGAAGGTTCCGATGATGCCGCTCGCGGACTTGGTTCCCTTCAGCGGATCGAATTCGAACCACTCGTCGAGCAGGTCGGCGGATGACTGCGTAACGAGTTTCGCGATCCGGTAGAGTTCCTTCTCGCTGAGGCTCTTTGCGTATTTTCCCAGTTTCAGGAGCCCGAGCATGTCGCGGATGGACATGGATGTGGGATCAGGCGGCACAAGCGAGAGCACGGGCTTGATGGCCTTGGCCGCCCGCGCCATGACGCGGCTGTATTCGTCGAAGGCCTCTGCATCACGCGCTGAATGCCGGCAGATCTCGCGCCTTGTGGGCTCATGGTCGGCCCAGGCCGCGAGGTAGTCGCCGTTGTCCATCGGTGTGACGGTGCTCGGCAACGGCAGGATCTTCAATCCGTGCCGGGGCAATTCGAGGTCGCGAATGATCTCGGGCCTCAGCAGGCTGACCACATAGGAGAACTCGCTGAACCGGTAGCCCGGAAAGATCTCCTCGGTCACCGCAGCGCCGCCGACGATCTCGCGCCGCTCCAGGATTGCCACTTTCTTGCCGGCGCGCGCGAGATAGGCCCCCGCAATCAGTCCGTTGTGACCGGCGCCGATGACAATCGCGTCGTATGTGTTGACTGACATGGGCTATTTCTTCTTCCAGGCCGGTTCGTAGAACGGCAGCTTCACGACCCTTGCCGGGGCCTGCTTGCGATGATGCTCGACCGTCACCTCCATGGTGACAGGCGTGCCTGCTTCAAAATAGGGCCGCTGCAGGTGGGCGAGCGCGATGTATTTCTTAAGGATGGGCGACCATGTGC
>JAGWXR010000016.1 GCA_018969785.1 Alphaproteobacteria bacterium | reverse complement strand
GGGGTCGAGACACGCCTGTTCCCGTCGATGTTCAATGCCCTCAAGAAGCAGGCCCATCCGATCGGCGGACAGACGATCGCCGAGGGTATTGCCGTCAAGAATGTCGGTGCGAAGACGGTCGAGATCTGCAGCCGCCTGCTGGACGAGGTGCTGCTCGTGTCGGAAGACATGATCGAGCGGGCGATCGCGATGCTGCTGTCCATCGAGAAGACCGTGGTTGAGGGCGCGGGTGCTGCCGGGTTTGCGGCGCTGCTGCAGTATCCCGAAGTGTTTCGCGGGCGGCGTATCGGCCTTGTGCTATGCGGGGGAAACATCGATCCGCGCCTCCTGTCCAATGTCATCATGCGCGAGCTGCAGCGCGAGGGCCGCATCCTGACCTTGTCCATTGCAATCGAGGACAGGCCTGGCGTGCTGGCGCGTGTGGCGACGCTGGTGGGCAATGCCGGGGGAAACATCATCGAGGTCTCGCATAACCGGATGCTGACCGACATGCCGGCGAAGGATGCCGAGCTGCGGGTCAGCGTCGAGACGCGCGACGGGGAGCATGCAGAGGCGATCTGCCAGGCCGTGCGCGATGCCGGCTTCCATGTCGAGGTGCTCGGGACAACCGCGGGCGGGAAGCACTGAGGCGGCCGCAGGTCAGCGGTCGAACTTCACGCTCAGGATGATTGATGACATCGTCTTCTGGACGCCCTTGAGGTGGCCTATGGCGTCGAGAACCGCGTCAATGCGTGCGGTGGAGTCGGCGCCCAGCTCCGCCATCAGGTCGTAGGTGCCGCTGACGGCGGCGAGGGTGCGGACCTCGGGCATCTTCTTCAGGTCCGCGGTCACCGAGGCCGACATCTTCGGATCGACGCTGATCATGACATGGGCGAGGATCTGGCGGTCGGCGTGGCCTGCGCCCTCGCGGATCGTGTAGCCGGCGATCACGCCCCTGCGCTCGAGGCGTTCGATGCGTTCCTGGACCGTCGAGCGGGCGAGGTCGAGCTTGCGGGCGAGCACGGCCACGGGCTCGCGGGCGTTCGCGCGCAGGAGGGTGATCAGGTTCTGGTCGATGGTGTCCGTCATATTGGATGATAATGCCGTTGATCTGGTTGACATTCCACCAAGATTCGTCGGTTTTGAGGCTACAGATCGGCGGATTTTCTGCCTAGAATCCCCGAAAGGCGCGCATTTTCAGGGAGGCAGCGATGGTCAAACTCATTCTTCTGGGCGGGGGCAAGATCGGCAGCGCGATCACGGCGATGCTCGGCAGCACGGGCGACTATCAGCTGACCGTCGCGGATCGTGACGCGGACAGCCTGAAGCGGCTGCCGACGAAGAACACGCGCACCGAGGTGCTCGACGTGTCCGATGCAGCCGCCCTTCGCGGCGCGATCCAGGGGCATGATGTCGTCGTCTCGGCGATGCCCTATCACCTGACGCCCGTGATTGCGGGTGCGGCGAAGGACTGCCGGGCGCACTACTTCGACCTGACCGAAGACGTCGAGAGCACGCGCATCGTCAAGGCACTGGCCAAGGGTGCCGACACGGCATTTGTTCCGCAGTGCGGGCTTGCGCCGGGGTTCATCTCGATAGCCGCGCATGACATGACCCGGAAGTTCGAGTCCCTGCGGGACGTGCAGATGCGCGTGGGGGCGCTGCCCGAGTATCCGACCAATGCGCTGAAGTACAACCTGACCTGGTCGACGGACGGCCTGATCAACGAGTACTGCAATCCGTGCGAGGCCATCGTCGATGGCAAGCTGCGCGAGATGCCGGCGCTGGAGGAGATGGAGCATTTCTCGCTGGACGGCATCGACTACGAGGCATTCAACACCTCAGGCGGGCTCGGGACACTGTGCGAGACGCTCGAGGGGCGGGTCGAAAACCTGAACTACAAGACGGTGCGCTATCCGGGGCACCGCGACATCATCAAGACGCTGGTCAGGGACCTGCGCCTTGGTCAGCGGCGCGAGATCCTGAAGGACGTGCTCGAGGCTGCCATCCCCATCACCTACCAGGACGTGGTGCTTGTATTCGTCACGGTCTCGGGTCAAATGCGGGGGCAGTTGACGCAGGAGAGCTTCGCGCGAAAGATCTATGCCCACGAAATCGACGGCCAGCTCATGAGTGCGATCCAGATCACGACGGCGGCAGGCATCTGCGCGATGGTCGACATGATGGTGCAGGGCAAGCTGCCTTCGAAGGGTTTCGTGCGGCAGGAGCAGGCCGAACTCGGCAGCTTCCTCGACAACCGCTTTGGACGCTATTACGCAGATACGGGGCACTAGGCAGACATGTCGAATCTTCGCACGGGCGGACAGATCCTCGTCGACCAGCTGAAGATCCATGGCGTTGAACTTGCCTTCGGCGTGCCCGGCGAGAGCTACCTCGCCGTGCTGGATGCGCTGCATGACGTGCAGGGTGGCCTGCGCTTCATCACCTGCCGCCATGAGGCGGGGGCTGCGAACATGGCCGAGGCTTATGGAAAGCTGACGGGACGGCCCGGCATCTGCTTTGTCACCCGAGGACCCGGGGCCACGCATGCCAGCATCGGGCTGCACACGGCGTTCCAGGATTCAACGCCGATGATCCTGTTCATCGGGCAGGTCGCACGCGACCAGATGGAGCGCGAGGCCTTCCAGGAGATCGATTATCGCCGGATGCTGGGGCAGGTCACCAAGTGGGTGGCTGAAATCCCGACAGCCGACCGCGTGCCCGAGTTCGTCTCGCGCGCGTTCCATACGGCGGTCAATGGGCGGCCGGGTCCCGTCGCGCTGGCGCTGCCGGAGGACATGCTCACCGAGCGCATGGAGGCGCAGGATGTGCAGCGCTACCAGCGCATCGAGGCCGCGCCCCGGCCCGAGGACATGGCACGCCTTGCGCAGATCCTGTCCTCGGCACAGCGGCCGCTGGTGCTGATTGGCGGTGGCGGCTGGACGGACGACGCATGCGATGCCATGCGCGTTTTCCTCGAGCGGTGGAACCTGCCTGTCGCAACCTCGTTTCGCGGCAAGGACCGCATCGACAATCGTCACAGGCTCTATGTCGGAGACGTGGGGATCGGGATCGATCCGAAGCTTGGCGCCCGGATCGCCGAGGCTGACGTGATCGTTGCCGTGGGCCCCCGGCTTGGCGAGATGACGACGCAGGGTTATACGCGCCTCAAGGCGCCGGTCCCGCAGCAGCGGCTGGTGCATGTCTATCCGGCGGCGGAGGAACTGAACCGGGTCTACCAGGCCGAGCTTGGCATCGCGTCGGGCATGGCGGCCTTCGGTGCGGCGGCGGCAGCGCTGCCCGTGCCTGCGGCGGCGCCGTGGTCAGCGTGGGCTGCGGCGGCGCGCGCCGACTACGAGGCCTTCACGCGGCCCATCACCGTCAAGGGTGATGTCAATGCGTCGGAGATCTTTGCCTGGCTGAACGAGCGGCTGCCAGTCGATGCGATCCTGACAAACGGCGCCGGCAACTATGCAGGGTGGCTGCATCGTTTCCACCTGCACCGGCAGTTCCATACGCAGCTTGCGCCCACGAGCGGGGCGATGGGCTATGGGGTGCCGGCGGCGATTGCGGCGAAGGCCGTGCATCCTTCGCGCCTGGTGATCTCATGCTCGGGCGACGGCTGTTTCCTGATGAACGGGCAGGAACTGGCGACGGCGGCACAGTATGGGCTGAACGTTGTGTTCCTTGTCTTCAACAACGGGACCTATGGCACGATCCGCATGCACCAGGAACGCGAGTATCCGGCGCGGACGATCGGTACGGACCTCAAGAACCCGGACTTTGCGGCCTATGCGCGTGCATTTGGCTGTTTTGGTGCCACGGTTCGCAAGACGGCGGAATTCAAGGATGCGTTCGAGGCGGCTGTTGCCTCGGGGGGGCCTGCGCTGATCGACATCATCACGGATCCGGACCAGATTTCGCCGACGGCCACGCTGTCGGGCCTGCGGGCGGCTGCCCTGAAGAAGACCTAGACAAGTTGCTGGAGGAACGAGCATGACGGCTGCAACACTCAAGGCGCTTGGCATTGCGGAGGCCGAGATCGCGCAGGGAGACCTGGTCTCGCGCTCGCCCATCGATGGGGCCGTGCTTGGACGGCTCAGCAGCGACACGGCGGCCGAGGCCGATGCCCGGATTGCGGCGAGCGTGAAGGCCTTCCATGCCTGGCGTGACGTGCCTGCGCCGCGACGCGGCGAACTGATCCGCCTGTTCGGCGAGGAGTTGCGTGCCAACAAGCAGGCGCTGGGCCGGCTTGTGACGCATGAGGCAGGCAAGATCGTCCAGGAGGGTCTGGGCGAGGTCCAGGAGATGATCGACATCTGCGACTTCGCCGTCGGCCTGTCGCGCCAGCTCTATGGCCTGACCATTGCTTCCGAGCGTCCGGGGCACCGGATGATGGAGACCTGGCATCCGCTGGGACCTGTCGGCGTCATCAGCGCCTTCAATTTCCCGGTTGCGGTGTGGGCGTGGAATGCGGCGCTGGCGATCGTCTGTGGTGACAGCGTGATCTGGAAGCCGTCGGAGAAGACACCGCTGACGGCCCTGGCCACGCAGAAGCTTTTCGAGCGCGCGGTGGCGCGGTTCGGCGATGCGCCTGCGGGCCTGTCGCAGGTGATCCAGGGCGGGCGCAGCCTTGGCGAGCAGATTGCTGCCGACGGGCGTATCCCGCTTGTTTCGGCAACGGGTTCGACCCGCATGGGCAAGCAGCTTGCGCCGGTCGTTGCGGCGCGGCTGGGTCGCACGATCCTGGAGCTTGGTGGAAACAATGCGATGATCGTGACGCCGTCGGCTGACCTGAAGCTTGCCGAACGTGCGATCACCTTTGCGGCCGTGGGAACGGCGGGGCAGAGGTGCACGACCCTGCGGCGGGCCTTCGTGCACGAGAGTATTGCCGGGGCGCTTGTGAAGCGCCTGAAGACCATCTATGGCGCCATCCGCATCGGGAACCCGCTTGAGGACGGCACGCTGGTCGGTCCGCTGATCGACAAGGCCGCTTTCGATGCAATGCAGGCCGCGCTTGGGGCTGCGCGGGCGCAAGGAGGCCTGGTCACGGGTGGTGCGCGTGTGCTTGCGGACAAGTTCCCGGATGCGTTCTACGTCCAGCCGGCGCTTGTCGAGATGCCGGGCCAGACGGAGGTGGTGAAGCACGAGACTTTCGCGCCTATCCTGCATGTCATGACCTATCGCGATTTCGACGAGGCGCTGCGGCTGCAGAATGACGTGGCGCAGGGCCTGTCATCGTGCGTGTTCACGCGCGACCTGCAGGAGGCCGAGCGGTTCCTTGCTGCCTCCGGCAGCGACTGCGGCATTGCCAATGTCAACATTGGGCCCAGCGGCGCGGAAATCGGCGGCGCGTTCGGCGGCGAAAAGGAAACGGGCGGCGGCCGTGAGTCCGGATCGGATTCCTGGAAAGCCTATATGCGCCGCCAGACGGCGACGGTGAACTACTCGAACCAGCTGCCGCTGGCGCAGGGGATCCGCTTCGACACGGACTGAGGCCGCGGCGCGGTTGGGTTTTCACATTTCAAGTTGCAGCAGGGGAGGCCCCTGGAGGACAAAAAGAACAATACAAGAACATTGCGCGCCGCGCAAGTGGGCCAATGTGTCGCTGTCGGTCCTGGCAGGGCTGCCGGCGGGTCGGCTTCATCGTAAATGTGGGGTTCGCTCGGGGCGGGCGCGGCTGGTTGCTAGATTATGCGCGAGGGGATGGGGAGCGTGCGATGTCCTTGCGCCAGTCGGCGGGCATGATCGTGACAATCGCGGTGGTGACCGGCGTTGACATGCGCCTTGAGTGGCTCATACCGCTGGCCATGTGCTGCGGAGGGCTTGCGACCTACTGCGTGAGCCTCTGGGAGGAGCGACAGCGCTAGGCCTTGGGGGCTGCGCTCAGGGCTGTTTCCAGTTCGGCAAAGGACGGCTGGAAGTGGCTGGGGACGCTGCCGCGGCCGATTTCGACCGATACCTGCGCAGCGTTGCCGTGGAGGTGGGCCACGAGGACGTCGCGGATCACGTGATAGAACAGGCCTTCCTCGTCGACGGCGGCCTTGATGCGCGTGGCCATTGGCGCCACGAAGCCATAGGCGATGAACACGCCGAGGAAGGTCCCCACAAGGGCGCCACCGATCATGCCGCCGAGGATCTCCGGCGGTTCGGTGATGGAACCCATCGTCTTGATGACGCCCAGAACCGCAGCGACGATGCCAAGTGCCGGCAGGCCGTCGGCCATGCTCTGGAAGGCGTTGGCGCCGGTTAGCGCTTCGTGATGATGCTTCTCAAGCTGCTTCTCCATGGCGGTCTCGACCTGGTGCGGGTCTTCAAGGCTCATGGTCATCATGCGGATGGTATCGCAGATGAAGTCGGTGGCGAAGTGGTCCTTCAGGATGCGGGGGTAGTTCTTGAAGATCGAGGACTCTTCCGGCTTGTCGATGTGCTGTTCGAGGGCGATCATGCCCTTCGACTTCATCGTCTTGGTCAGCGTGAACAGCAGGCAGAGAAGATCGATGTAGTCCTGCTGCTTCCACTTTGCACCCGACATGATCTTGCCGGCGGATCCAAGGGTCGCCTTGAGCGAGGTGCCGGTCGAGGAAATGAGAAGGGCGCCAATAGCGGCGCCGAGGATCATCGTGGCTTCGTAGGGCAGCGAGTGGAGAATGACCCCGAACTTGCCACCAGCCATGACGTAGCCGCCGAACACGGTCGCGAAGACGAAGATGATTCCGCCGATCTGGAACATGGATAGCGCCGCCGCGTTGCCCCGCGCGATGACGCGCAGATGTCTGTCTGGAGGAGCGGATTATCGCAATGGCGGCTTAAGGATCGTTGAAGCGCGCAACGATGACTTGCTAATGGCGGGTTAAGGATGCCGCGCTCATTTACCGGCGAGATACCTGCGGACCACGTCACGGTCCTTGAGCCAGGAGGCCCATTTCAGCAGGACGCGTTCGATGCGCGGTGCGCTGACGCCAAGTTGTACCATGGCGACGCCGCCGTTCACGCTTTCCCAGTATTCGGCAATCAGGCCGTTTTCGAGGCGGAAGCGGCTCATGCCGTCGATCACGACCTTGCGTCCCTGGAATTCGGGCACGGTCGAGGTGAAGCGGGAGAGGGACCACGCATAAGCGGTCTGGCCGTTGCAGACAGGATCGAACATCTGCCAGTGGTAGTCCGTGGCATCGCGATGGAAGAGGTTTTCCAGCATGTCGGCAATGGCTTCGCGCCCCTTGTGGGGGCCGTAGATGTAGTCGTGGTAGACAGCCTCCTCCGTGAAGCAGGCGGAAAAGGCCTTTCCATCGCCCCGGGTTGCGGCGTCGGAGAAGCGGGCGAGGAGTTGCGCGAATTCCTGCTGTGTCATGGCGTTCATGTCCTTGCCGAGATGATCCAGACGGCGCCGCCGAGGGTGAGGGGCAGGGCTGACGTGCGTGAACTGAGCCTTGCCTCGAGCGACTCGAGCGCGCGCGCCCGTTCGGCGGGTGGTGCGTCGGCGAGCATGCGCGACACAGGTCCGATTTCCGCGAGATGGCGCACGGCATCCGCGAGGTTGCTGCCCATGACCATGCCGGCATCGTACGGGGTTGCCGTGATGGCATCGAAGCCTGCCCCCGCGAGGATGCGACGCACACGCGCCAGGTCTGCGAAGGAGAAGGGGCCTGGGTCCTCGGGGCCCAGCTGCGGCTGGGGTGGCAGAAGGTGCCGTACGGCCGACACGGGGATGCTGACCCATTCGTTCTCGCGCCAGTCGCGCCAGCAGGCGAAGACGAGGCGTCCGCCTGGCTTCAGCGCCTTGCGCAGGTTCACGAAGGCCTTGTCGGGATTGTCGAAGAACATGACGCCGAAACGGGAGAACAGGGCGTCATGATCCGGGCTGAAGGGGTGTGTGGCGGCATCGGCCAGGAGGAAATCAATGCCGGGGGCCCGATTGCGGGCGCGTTCCAGCATCGGCCTTGAAACATCGATGCCGACGGGTGTTGCGCCTGATGCCGCGATCTCGATCGTTGTTTCGCCGCAACCGCAGCCGATGTCGAGAATGCGCTCGCCACGTGCAGCCGCGAGGGCTTGCAGGAGGCGGCTTGATATCGGTGACAGCATCGTGTCGAGGCGGTCCTGGGCGGTGACCCATTTTTCTCCCGCAACGCCGTTCCAGTAGGCGATCTGGTCGGCGTTGGCCTGCGTGCCGGTCATGCGGAGCCTCCTGCGTTGCGCGCGCACGCAGGTTTACGCAAGTCCGGCGGCAAAGAGAAGGGTGGCGTCAGTCGGCCTCGACCAGCCCGAGATGCGGCGCCAGCATGCTGGCCTGGTTCAGGAAAGTTTCGGTGGCACGGTCGAGGCGCAGCCTCGCGGCGATGAGGGTCTGGCGGGCGGCGTCGATTTCGTCCTCGGACGCGAAGAGTTCGGCGGGGGACTTGATCGACAGGCCGCGTTCGCCTGCCACCAGCGTGATATGGCTTATCGCATGGCGCGGCTCACCGGCGGACGGCAGCCTGATCTCGAGGGCGTCGCGGCCGCTGTCGATCAGGTTGACACCCTGGAAGCTTGCGCCTGCCGCGACCGTGTCGATGCTCGAGCGCAGTTCCTCGTAGCGGTCGGCGATCATGGCGCGCTTGGCCGGGTCGGGCGTCTTCAGTGCTTCCGTCGTCAGGTCAAGCGCTTCCATGAGGTACTCGTTGATCGTGTCGATCGCCACCAGCGTTCCCTCGACGGCTGAGACCGCCCGCGCAGCGGCTTCCTCGACGGTCCTTGGTACGGTCTGGGGCTTGCGTGCGTTGCGCAGCACGCGTTCGATGCCGAACCTGATATCAACGGGCTCGTCCTGTGGCGGGGCTGGCTCCTCTTGGCCTGCGAGCACGCGGCGTGCCCTGTCGAACAGCGTTCTTGCCCCGGCGTTGGTTGCGCTTGCGTGCATGCTTCTTCCCTGCTGCAAAACCAGTTGTCGAGACTAGGGTTCCCGGGTTAGGGACGGTTTACCGAACAGCGTTTATCCGGGATGAACGAATTCATTCAGAGGCCGTCATGTCACGCCTGATTGGCCGGTCCGTGGGGGCGGCGACGTATGTTGTGAACCGGATCCGGCGCCTGTCACGCGCCGGGCGCTGGCCGCTGACGCTTGGCGTGCGGACGGCTGCGTTCGACAGCCATGGGCATGTCCTGCTCGTGAGGCATACCTATGCGCCGGGCTGGCACTTCCCGGGCGGAGCAGTGGATGCGCGCGAGACGATGGCCCAGGCGGCCATGAGGGAGTTGCGCGAGGAGGCCCTGGTTGCAGCGCGCGGCGAGCCCGAATTCTTCGGGGTCTATCTCAGCCTGACCGAGAACAAGTCCGACCATATCGGCTTCTTCGTCGTCCGCGATTTCGAACCCGTGGAAGGCCGTGCGCGCGTGCTTGAGATTGCTGAGGCGCGGTTCTTTTCTCCCGATGACCTGCCCAAGGGTACGACCGGGGGGACGCGGCGGCGGCTCAACGAGGTGCTTGGGGGCAAGCCACGGGATGCGGCGTGGTGACGGTCACCAGGCGGCGTCGAGGATCTGCCTGACATCGGCGGGCGAGGTGATCGCGCGCGGGTTTGCGAGCACGACAGGGTGGCGTGCGCATTCCTCGGCAATGGCCTGCAACTGGTCCTCGCGGATGCCGACATCGCGCAGGCGTGCGGGCAGGCCGAGGTCGCTTATCAGTTCAGCGACGGCGTCGCCGGCTGGCATGCCTGGCCTGCCGAGGGCGTGGCTGATGCGGTCCTGGCGTTCGCCGGTGACAGGTTCATTCCAGCGCAGGACATGGGGCAGGATGGTGCAGCTGGCATGGCCGTGGTGCACGCCATACCTGCCGCCGAGCACGTAGCCGATGCCATGGCTGGCGCCGGATCCGGTCATGAAGCAGCCGGAGCAGGCAAGGTGGGCTGCGACCTGGGACTGCAGGCGCGCGTCGGGGTCGCCGGGCACCGTCCTTGTCCGGCGCAAGGAGGCTGCAAAGAGCGAGAGCGCCTGGAGCAGGCTTGCGTCGGCATGCAGGTTTGCCTGCCTCGAGATGATGCCCTCGCAGCAATGATCGATGCCGCGCAGGGCGCTGGAGAGCCACAGCCACTCGGGTGTCAGCGCGCCGATCGCGGGATCGTAGATCACGCTTACCGGTACGAGCATGCGCGCGCTGAAGCCCATCTTTACGCCGCGCGTCTCGTCGGTGCCACCGCCGGCGGGTGTTGTCTCGGCGCCGGAGAGGGTTGTCGGGATCGCGACCTGCCGGGTCCAGGGGTTGGGTGGTGCCATGGTCGAGGTGGCGGCAGCGCGCAGGGCTTCGGTGGATGTTGCGTTCCACGCAAGACCCAATTGCACGATCTTCAGTGCGTCGATGATCGAGCCGCCGCCGCAGCTGACCAGCAGGTCGGCGCGGCTGCGCCTTGCTTCGTCGAGGGCAGCCATGACGCTGGCCATGCCGGCGTGTTCGGTGATGCCGTCGAAAATGGCAACACAGCGTGGCCCGAGGGCGCCAGCGATGAGCGAGATGGCACCTGTCTCGCGTCGCAGCGTGCGCGAGGCGGCGATGAAGACCCGCCTGGCGCCGAGCCTGTCGACCTCGGCACCAAGTGCGTCACGGACGGATGCGCCGAAGTGCACCCGTTCCTGTGCCGTGGCGACGAGGGTGAAGGGCCTGTTCAAACGGGATCCCAACCGAAGACAGACGTGGTTGCGCCCGTGTCGTACATCATCGGCTTCATGGCGGGGAAGGCGTGGTTGCAGATCGTCTCGGGTGTCCAGCCTTCCATGCGCGTCATGCCGCGAACGGGCCTTGACTGGGACATGAGGAAGACCTCGTTTCCGCGCGCGACGAAGACCTGGCCCGTCACGTCCCTCGATTGCGGGGCGACAAGCGCGATGGCAAGCTTGGCGACCTGGTCGGCGCGCATGTGGTTGCGCATGCGTTCCACCCGTTTGGCCGAGGCTTCGTCCTTGACAGGGATGGTGGCGATCATCCGTGACCAGGCGAAGGGGGCAATGATGTTCGAGCGGACGTTCTTGGGCGCGCCTTCCATGGCGATGATGCGCGAGAGTCCGGCGACGCCCATCTTCGCTGCGGCGTAGTTTGCCTGGCCGATGTTGCCGATGATGCCGCTCGTGGAAGTGAAGAGGACGTAGGCGCCGTCCTGCTGCTCGCGGAAAAGCTCGATCGAGGCGCGGCAGACATTGTAGGCGCCATTCAGGTGGACATCGATGACCATGTCCCAGTCGTCGTCCGACATCTTGTGGAACATCGTGTCCCTGAGGATACCGGCCGGGTTGATGACGGCGTGGAGGCCCTTGAAGGTGTCCCGGGCCTGCTCGATCATGCGGCGCACGCCGGCACGGTTCGTGATCGAATCGGAGTTCGAGACGGCCTTGCCGCCGGCCGCGATGATCTCGCGGGCGACCATTTCGGCCGGGCCGGCCGAGCCTTCGTCGCCGCCAGCCACGCCACCGCCGAGGTCGTTCACCACGACGCTTGCGCCTTCGCTCGCCGCCAGAAGCGCGCATTCCTTGCCAATGCCGTTGGCGCCGCCGGTGACAAGGACAACCTTGCCGTCAAGCATGCCCATACTGGATTCTCCCGCGTTTGCTCGTGATGGTGAACACGTTAGCGAGCGCCCTGCATTGATTCCAGCCCCCCTTTCGATTTGTTTTTTGGACCGGGCGGCGCTATTGCCTTTGCCATATTCCTGAACGGGGAGCAGACGCCATGCAGATGCAAGCCTGGGTAAAGCGCATCGAGGACATGCTTGGCCTCGGCGGTGCGGCCCAGTCGGACAGCGAGCGCAAGGTCCTCAAGCACATGACGGATCGGACCGTCGTCTCGCGCGACATGTCGAAGGAGAGCACCGAGGGTGAAACCTTCGGCGATTGGCTTGCCGACCGGGTGGCCGAATTCGGTGGCTCGTGGACGTTCATCAGCATCTTTGTCGTGGTGCTTGTCGCGTGGGCCCTGATCAACACGGTGGTCCTGATCACGGGGGCGTTCGACCCCTATCCGTTCATCTTCCTGAACCTGCTTCTGTCGATGCTGGCTGCGCTGCAGGCACCGATCATCATGATGGCGCAGAACCGGCAGTCGGCCAAGGACAGGGCCGCCGCACTGCATGACTATGAGGTCAACCTGAAGGCAGAGCTCGAGATCATGGCGCTGCACGAGAAGATTGACCACCTGCAGTCCGAACTGCTGCTGCGTATGCTGGAGAAGCAGGAAGAGCTTGCCAAGGTCATCACGGAACTGAAGAACGGAACCGGCAAATGAGCGTTGCGACCATCAGGCCCGAGAGGGACGGCGATGCGGCAGCCGTCGACGCGCTGGTTGCGCAGGCCTTTGGCCCCGGCAGGCATGCCAAGAGCGCCTATCGCCTGCGCGAGGGGGTGGAGCCCGTGCGCGCGCTTGGACATGTGCTGGAGCTCAATGGTGTGGTGGCGGGCACGGTCCGCTACTGGCCGGTGGGCATCGGCGGCGTCGCGGCGCTGATGCTGGGACCGATTGCCGTGCGGCCGGACCTGCAGGGACAGGGTCATGCGCTGCAGCTCATGCAGGCGAGCCTTGCGCTTGCCCGCACGCTGGGTCACAGGATCGTGGTGCTTGTGGGGGACGAGGCCTATTACGGGCGCGCCGGGTTCTCGCGCATCCAGCCCTACGGGCGCATCACGCTGCCGGGGCCGGTCGATCGTTCGCGGGTGCTGGGGCTTGAGCTTGTGCCGGGTGCGCTTGAGGGTGTTTCGGGCGAGATCCGGAAGTTTGGCGTCTCGGCGAAGGTCTATGCCGCGGGAGCCGGGCTAACGGCCCTCGCGCCGCCAGCCGGCCAGCAGGCCTCCCACGACAACCAGTAGAGCGAGTGCCGGGTGGAACAGCGGCGTCTGGCGCGTCGCGCTGACGGCGTAGGCGTTGTTTGCCTGCATCCCGATCCAGCCGCTTCCGGCGGCATTGCGGCCGGGGCGCGTGCGACGGATGTCCGGGAGGCCGTCCCCTTCAATCCAGCTGATGCCGCCGCGGTTGGCCGTTATGAAGGGCGCCAGGAGGCTCCGGGTTGCCCGGACGTCGGAAAGTTCCTTCGGGTTGAGGGGGCCCGCGGCGGCGACGGCCGACAGGCTTGCATCCTTCAGCCTGTAGAGACCCAGTTCCTCGGCCTTCAGCGTGCCGGTGAAGACACCGCCTTCCGCCGGCGTCAGGGTCACGTTCTCCTTGAGGCCCGATGGAAACGTTACTTCGACCCGTGAGGCCTTGTCCGACATGGTGCGACGCGTAATGCCCAGGCGATTGCCGATGATGGCGCCTCGCAACCTTTCTTCCTCGAGGTCGGGTTCCTGCATGAGCCAGTGCGCGAGGCGGCGCAGGAGTTCGGCCTGCGGTCCGCCGCCTTCAAATCCGCGGGTCCACAGCCACGCATGGTCCGACAGCAGCAGCGCCACGCGACCCTTGTCGACGCGGTTCAGGACAAGCAGCGGCTGGTCGGCGGCGCCGCTCATGAGTGTCTGGCCATTGATCACCGACGACTGCACCACGCGGAACCAGCGTCCCCATGTCGGACTGTTCCCCGGGCTGTTGGCGCCCGGCAGGCCTGAAGAGACGGGGTGCTTCAGGCCTTCGTCGGTCAGGCGTGGCTTGAAGCCCTGCTCGATCACCTGTTCGAGCGGTTCGGCCGGCAGCACCGCGGAGACGGGTGACTGGTAGAGGCTCATCGGCGAGGCGTATTCGGGACCGGAGGTCACGAGCAGGGCGCCGCCGTTGCGGACATAACGGGCGATGTTCTCGTAGTAGGCCAAGGGCAGGATGCCCCGGCGCTGGTAACGGTCGAAGATGATCAGGTTGAACTCGCTGAGCTTCTCGTCGAACAGCTCGCGGGTGGGGAAGGCGATCAGCGACATCTCGCTGACGGGCGTGCCGTCCTGCTTCTCGGGCGGGCGCAGAATCGTGAAGTGCACCAGCGAGACCGAGGGATCGGCCTTCAGCAGGTTGCGCAGCGTCCGTTCGCCGGCATGTGGTTCGCCCGATACCAGGAGCACCTTGAGCTGGTCACGAACGCCCGTGGTCATGATGGCGGCGCGGTTGTTGAGAAGCGTCAGCTCGCCGGGGCCCTTGTCGACGCCGAACTCGACGACGTTCTCGCCGCCATGCGGGAGCTTGAGTTCGATCACCGTCTCCTCGCCGGCGCGGGCGGTCACGGTCGTGACGGGCTTGCCGTCGATCCGCACTTCCACGTTTGCGGGCGTTGCGTCCGAAGTGCCAAAGTCGTCGACCCGGATCGTGTATTTCATGGGCTCGCTGACGATGCCGAACCGGGGCGCCTGCACGACTGTCAGCTTGCGGTCACGCTCGTCGGGCTTGCCTGTGAGCAATGCGTGGACGGGATAGCCGAGCCGGTCCGCGCTTGACGGCGGCACATCGTGGACCTGTCCGTCCGTCACGAGCACCGCGCCTGCGATCCGGTCGGGCGGCACGTCGGCGAGTGCCTCCTTCATCGGCTCGAAGAGGGCGGTGCCCCCGTCCGCGGCCTTCATCTGGGCCCCCGTCACGGTGATGACGCGGACCTCCAGGCCTTCGGTTGCGGAGAGCCTTTCCTTCATCTTCGCCACGGTGTCTGTGACGAGGCGTGAGCGGTTGCCGATCGCCTGGCTCTGTGACTGGTCGGCCACGATGACGGCGACGTCGGGGAGGCTCTTGCGTTCCTCTTCGACGATGGAGGGGTTTGCCAGGATCAGGAGGGCGCCTGCGGTTGCGATGGTGCGCCACAGGATGCCCGGCGCCCGCAGGAGCGCGCCCGCGCCCAGCAAGGCGACGGCGAGCGCCGTCAGGACCAGCAGCACCAGGTCGGACACATGCGGGGCAAAGACGATGTCAATTGCCATCGTTTTCCTTCCCCAGGCGCTCGAGGATGTGCGGCACGTGAACAAGGTCGGCCTTGTAGTTGCCGGTCAGTGCATACATCACGAGGTTCACGCCGAAGCGCATCGCCAGCTCGCGCTGGCGTTCGCCGCCCGGCACGACCGCCGCGATGGGGCGACCCTGTGCGTCCTCGGCCCATGCGGCCGCCCAGTCCGCACCGCCCACGATGATGGGAGAGACGCCGTCTCCCGTGCTTGTGACGGACGATCCGTCGGCAGCCTTCTGGCGGCTTTCGACCCACACGCGGCCGGATGCCCAGCGGCCCGGGTAGTCTGCGAGCAGGTAAAACGTGCGCGAGACAATGTGTTCCTGCGTCAGCGGCTCGAGCAGGGGGATGTCGAGCCCTGCGAGCAGCCGCCTGAGGATGGCGGTGCCCTGCGGTGCCGCGGTGGTTCCCATGGGAAGCCCCGTGCCCTGGTCGCGCGTGTCGAACAGGATCGTGCCTCCGTTGCGCATGAAGGCGTCGACCTTGGCGAGCGCGCCAGCCGAGAGCTGGGTCTGTGTTGGCGCGATGGGCCAATAGAGCAGCGGGAAGAAGGCGAGTTCATCGGTCTCGACATCAACCGCCATCGGCTCGCCCGGTTCGACGGCCGTCCGCTCGGTGAGGACGCGCGTGAGCCCCTTCAAGCCCGCCTTGCTCATGGCGTCGACCTGGGGATCGCCGGTCTGCACATAGGCGAGGCGGAACTGCAGCGATGCCTTGAGCGCCATGGCGTCATCGGCCATGGCGCTGCCAGCGGCGAAGGTGAGGGCCACGCCGATGAGCAGGACTGATGTGATCCCTCGTGCCCGGAAGGAGGGCATGGGCAGAAGGCCGCGCAGGAAATAGCCGATCACAAGATCTCCAAGCGCCAGCAGGAGCGCGAAGATCATGATGTCATACTTTAGCTCGGTCGCCTGGTTCAGCCCGAACTCGGCGGTGCGCAAGTCCTTGGGCAAGGCCGGCATCTGCTGCAGGCGTGCGTCGGGCTTGAAGAGGTTGAAGGCGCGCCTGCTTCCCGCGTCGCCATAAAAGCCCGGCGGATGCCTGGGGCTGGCCTCGAGGCTGTCGAGGTCGGCAGCCCTGACCGGCAGCGCGGATGTTGCCGACGGTCCCAGCCTGCCGAAGCCATCGAGCGTTTCAACCGGCGAGAGCAGGCCGCTTGCTGCGGCTGTCGAGGGTGATCCCGAGACACCGACGGAGAGTGCGATCGTGCGCCGGAGCATGTCGACGAAGACGCCCGAAAGCGGAAGGTTCGACCAGCCCGTGTTCGCCGTCACGTGAAAGAGCACCAGCCATCCCTTGCCCTGCGGGATTGCGGTGACGAGCGGCGTGCCGTCGGTGAGTTGTGCCCAGGTCCGCTGGTCGGTGCCGGCGCTGGGATCGGTCAGGACCTGGCGCGAGACGGTGACTTCCGGCGCGACCGGGAGGCCCTGGAAGGGGCTGCCCTCGGGCCACGCGGCCAGGGACTGGGGTTTCTCCCATGACATCGCGGAACCGAGGAGGCGGCCGCCGGTGCGCAGCCTGCCGGGGATCAGGTCGTCGGTCCTTGCAGCCATCCGGGGGCCTGCGAAGCGCACGAGAACGCCGCCACGCTCGACCCAGTCGGTTACCCGCCTGTGGTCGTCACCGACGAGTTGCCCGACATCGGCCAGCATGAGGACCGACAGGCCCGACTGGATGAGGTTTGCCACGGGTCCCTGGTGGATCTCGGCATAGGGCTGCAGGGCGCGGTCGAGGTAGAACACGTCCGACAGGAGAGGCTGGTCGGAATCGACCGACTGGCCCGAGACAAGACCCACGGGCCGTCGTCGCCAGCGCTCGTCGATGAGGACGGTGCTGCCTGCCGACATGCGATTGACGATCTCGACGCGGGCCAGGTCGTTGCGCAGTTCGGTGGCAAGCTCCATCAGCACGCGTGTCTCGGTCTCGCCGGGCTTGAGCGTGAACTCCCGCGATGCGAGGAAGCGCCCGTTCGATCCGGATGCCTTGAGCGTGCCGGTGATCGCCACGTCGGCTGACCCCCTGATGACGCGGAACGCCAGGGCGCTGCCTTCGACGCGGGGCTGTGCGAGCGCCAGCGGCGTGTTCGTCCTGCCGTCGGTCAGGATGCGAAGGTCGCCGATGGCCCTCAGGCCTGAGATGAACTCGCCGAGATTGCGGCCATCAAGGCCGTCGGACAGCCAGATGATGTCGGGGCGCCCCTCGAAGGCGATGTCGGCGAGCGGCCTTATCGCTGCCAGGCGGTCAACCCCGTAGGGCTGGGGTGCAATTGCCTTGACCGCGCCCTGCGCCTCGGCGCCGGACAGCTTGGTGATGCGTACCTTCAGGTCGCCAGGCGCGGTCGGGACCACGACAAGCGGGCGATTGTCGCGCTCTGCCTCGGCGGCGATGCCCTGCATGGAGCCGACGCGATCGTCCCAGCGCGCGGCTGCGGCCCAGCCGTTGTCCACGACGATGACAACCGCGCTCTTTTTCTGGTTTGCGATCTGCGGGTTGAGATAGGGATCGGCCAGCGCGAGGATCACGAGTGCGGCGATCAGCATGCGAAGCGCGAGCAGCCAGAGTGGCGTGCGGGCCGGTGTTTCCTCGCCCTGGGGCAGGCCGAGAAGGAGGCGTACGGCCGGAAAGGGAACACGCCGCGGGGCCGGCGGTGTCACCCGCAGCAGCCACCAGATCACGGGCAGCACGGCCAGGCCCAGCAGGACCCAGGGTGCGCCGAAGGCGAGCGGGCCGAGCGACAGCATGGTGCTAGCCTGTCCCTATCGTGCGCTGGGAGGAGAGCGCCTCGTAGGCTGCGAGCAATGCGCCCTGCGGCGGGCGATCCGTGCGGTGCGTGGCAAAGGTCCAGTCCTGGCGACGGCAGGCCTGCGACAGCGTCATCTGCAGGCCGGTCAGCCGGTCCCGGTAGGCACCCTTCAGGGCCTCGGCGCGGCGCGCGAGCATCTTGAGGCTGCTCTCGACGTCCTCGAACTCGGTCCGTCCGTTGAAGGGCAGGTCTTCCTCGGCGGGGTCGAGGACCTGGATCAGGTGTCCGCGGACACCCATCGAGCCATAGTGGCGCAGGAGTTCGAGCACGGGCTCGGGTGGCGAGAGCCAGTCACTGATCAGGATCAGCTGCGAAAAGCGGGGCAGGGACACGCGCGGTGGCTGCTTCTGGGTGACGCTCATGCGGCGCGTCCATCCCATTGCGAGGCGGTCAATGGCCTGCTTGCCTGTGGTCGCGGGCTGTTCGCCACCGAGTTCCCCCACGCGCTCGCCGCCGCGGACAAGCAGGCAGGCAAAGGCAAGTGCGAGCACCGTCGCGCGCTCGACCTTGCTGGTCGTGGCCACGTGCGAACGGTACTGCATGGATGCCGATGCATCGCGCCAGATCCAGATGCTGGCGGCGGCCGACCACTCGCGCTCGCGCACAAAGAGGTGCTGCGACTTGGCCGACTGGCGCCAGTCGATGGCCATTGACGGGTCTTCGTTGCGGTAGCGGCGGAACTGCCAGAAGGCATCGCCCTGGCCCACGCGACGGCGTCCATGTTCGCCCTGTGCGACGGTTGCGGCCACGCGGTTGGCCTGCACGAGGAGCGGGGGCAGGCGCGCGCTCAGCCTTTCGGCATCCGAGCGAAGGCTGGTCGCGGGGCCCTTGCCCTGCAGCCACTCGCCGAGCCTTGCGCCCCATGCGGATCCGGGTTGCGGTTTCAACGGCCCTGTTCCCGTGGTGTGGTCCTGTCGAGGATCTTTCTTGCTCAAAGGTAGGGTCGCGTCAGCCTGCTGATCACATCGGACATCGTGACGCCGTCGGCGCGTGCCGCAAAGGTCAGCGCCATGCGGTGGCGCAGGATCGGCTGGGCGAGGGCGACGACGTCATCGACGGAAGGGGCGAAGCGGCCTTCGATGAGGGCGCGGGCGCGCACGGCAAGCGAGAACGCCTGGCTGGCGCGAGGCCCCGGGCCCCAGGCGACGTGGGCGCGGATGTCCTCGGCGCCACCTTCCTCGGGGCGGGCGCTGCGCACGATGGCGAGGATCGCGTCGAGCACTTTCTCGCCGACGGGAATGGCGCGCACGAGCCGCTGGAAGAACATCAGGTCCTGGGCGCGGATCACTTCCTTGGCATGATCGTCGGTGACGCCGGTCGTCGACAGGAGCACGCGCTTCTCGGCCTCGAGGTCGGGATAGCCGATATTGATCTGCAGCAGGAAGCGGTCGAGCTGGGCTTCCGGCAGGGGATAGGTTCCTTCCTGCTCGAGCGGGTTCTGTGTCGCGAGCACGTGGAAGGGGTGGGGTAGGTCGTAGCGCATGCCGGCGACCGTCACGTGGCGCTCCTGCATGGCCTGCAGCAGCGCGGATTGCGTGCGGGGGCTGGCGCGGTTGATTTCGTCGGCCATGAGGAGCTGCGCGAAAACGGGGCCCCGGATGAAGCGGAAGCGGCGCTTGCCGTTCTCGTCCTCCTCGAGGACCTCGGAGCCGAGAATGTCGGCGGGCATGAGGTCGGGCGTGAACTGGATGCGCTTGGTGGCGAGGCCGAGCACGATGCCAAGGGTTTCGACGAGACGGGTCTTGGCCAGCCCTGGCACGCCGATCAGGAGGCCATGTCCGCCGGCCAGCATGGTGATCAGCGACTGGTCGACGGCCTCGCGCTGGCCGAAGATCACGTGGCCGATGGCCTCGCGCACGGCGGCGAGGCGGGCGACGGCGTTCTCGACTTCGCGGACGATGGACTCGGAGCTGTCCAGCGCTGGCAGGTTGGGTGACACGACTGGCTTTCCCTTTGTGGGGCAAGAGGATGCAGGCGATGCTGGCTGTGTCCGGGCCTGCCTTCAAGGGGCGCGAACGCAGCCATCGGTCCTGTTATAACCAATTTGTCCTAACCGACAGAACATTCCGTCGGCTTATGTTGAACGTGGGCAAGGTTGAGGTGTTAATGTTTGACCCGGCCTGCCCTGATCAGCGAAACCCTTGTCCGCCATGTCCGACATCAAACACGATCCCCTGCATTGGGGCGCTCCGGCGCCGGACGTCCTGCGCGGCCTTGCGGAAATCCAGGCCGAGGCAGCTCACACGCGCAAGTTGCCCCCGGTTGAGCAGTGGAACCCGCCGTTTTGCGGCGATCTCGATATCCGTATCGGGGTCGACGGGACGTGGTTCTATCTTGGCACACCCATTGGGCGGCCCGGGCTCGTTCGGCTTTTCTCAACCATCCTGCGGCGTGACGTCGACGGTAAGCATTATCTGGTTACCCCTGTCGAAAAGGTGGGCATCCGGGTCGATGATGCACCTTTCATCGCCGTGCGTGTTGATGCCCGGGGATCGGGCGATGCGCAGGAGCTCGCGTTTTCCACCAATGTCGGCGACAGCGTCGTTGCGGATGCCGAACATCCGCTGACAGTCCATACGGATCCCGCCGATTTCACGCCGCGGCCCTACCTGCGGGTACGGGGACGGCTTGATGCCCTGGTGTCGCGTGCGGTGTTCTACGAGCTTGTGTCGATGGCCGAGACGCGGCAGACGCCTGCCGGCGCCGAGCTTGGCGTGACGAGCCGCGGGGTCTTTTTCCCGCTCGGCAAGGCGGATCCATGACCGAAGATGAGTTGCGGCTGCTTTGCCGGCGGCTGGTGCAGCAGCCTCCGGCCAGCACGGGACAGGGCGACCACAGCCTGAACCCGCATGTGCGCCGCGAGGCGAGCGGTCGGCCGCTCAAGCCGGCGGCGGTGCTGGTGCCTGTCGTGGTCCGCCAACCGCTTCTCCAAGTCCTGTTCACGCGCCGGGCAGACCATCTTGCGCGCCATGCGGGCCAGGTGAGCTTTCCGGGCGGCCGGCTCAATGACGATGTCGAGCCTGCCGTCGAGGCGGCCCTGCGCGAGACGGAGGAGGAGATCGGCCTCTTGCGCGATCACGTCGAGATCCTCGCCGAACTTGATTCCTACGAAACTGGCACGGGCTTTCGCATCCAGCCCTTCATCGGGCTGGTGCGCGAGGGGTTCGCGCTGACGGTCGATCCGGAGGAAGTTGCCGAGGTCTTCGAGGTGCCGCTTGCGTTCCTGATGGACGAGCGGAACCATGAGACACATTCCGGAACCTGGCAGGGCGCCGAGCGGCGGTATCATGCCATTCCCTTCGGGCGTCACTATATCTGGGGGGCGACGGCCGGTATACTCGTCAACATGCACAAGCGGCTCCTGCGCTAGACCATGAATGCCAAACCCTCCATTGCCGGCCAGTCGTGGCTTGCGTCCCCGGATGTGCGCGCGGTCATGGATGCGCTTGGCGTGGCGCGTCTGGTCGGGGGGTGCGTGCGCAATTCGCTGCTTGGCCTTGGTGTCGATGACATCGATATTGCCACGCCGCTGACACCTGACGCCGTTGCGCAAGCGGTCAGAGCGTGCGGGATGAAGGCGATCGACACGGGTGCGGAACACGGGACGCTGACGGTGATCCTGAATTCCCGGCCCTACGAGGTCACGACGCTGCGGCGGGACGTGTCGACGGACGGGCGGCGGGCGACCGTTGCCTTCACCACCGCTTGGGAAGAAGACGCCGCGCGGCGCGACTTCACGATCAATGCGCTCTATGCCGATATCGAGGGGCAGATCTTCGACTATCACCATGGCGTGGCGGACCTGAAGGCGGGACTTGTCCGGTTCATCGGCGATGCCGACATGCGGATCGCGGAGGATCACCTGCGGATCCTGCGGCTGTTTCGCATCCATGCCTGGTATGGCCGCGGCGAGATCGATGCGGTGGCGCTGCGTGCGGCCCGCGACGGGCGCGGCAAGATCCGCGCCCTCTCTGGCGAGCGGATCCAGAAGGAGATGACCAAGCTGCTCCGTGCGCGACGGCCCGTCCATGCGATGCGGTCGATGCGCGACATCCATGTCCTCGACGAGATTGTCCCCGGCGACACCGACATCGACATGCTTTCCCGGCTCTGCGAGATCGACATCGCCAATGACTTCCGGGCGGATGCGATCCTTCGGCTCGGTGCCATCATGTCGGGTGATGAGGTGGCGCGGCAGGTTGCGTCGCGCTGGAGGCTGTCCAATGATGACCGGGCGGACCTGCTTGGCCTTTTCAAGCATGGTCGCCTGATTGACGATGCACCCGACGCGCGGACGCTGCGCCGGTTGCTCTATCGCCACGGACAGGCGCAGGTCTGCCGCCAGGTCCTGCTGGCGTGGGCGCGGTCTGGCACCCCGGTCGATGATGCCGCCTGGCGTGGCGTGCACCGAGACGCGCTTGCCTGGGTTCGTCCGGTGCTTGGCGTTGATGGCGCCGATGTGCTGCGCGCCGGCGTGCCCGAGGGGCCCGGGGTGGGGCAGGTCCTCCATGAGGTCGAGACATGGTGGGTTGATGCCGATTTTCCCGATGACCTGCGCCTCGTGCAGGAGCGGCTGCGTCATGTCGTCGACGGGCGCGGCGTCACCTGAACCATTTCCGGAGGAATTCGCTTGGCAAAGATTGAGCTGCTGGATGCCCTGAGCCTACCCGGCTCCGCGGATCGCGAGAATGATGACGCCATGGGTTCGACGGCGTCGATTGCCTTCGTGCTTGATGGCGTGACCAGCCTGACCGATACGCCGCTTATGCCCGGGCGCAGCGATGCCGCCTGGGTTGCGCACCTGGCGCGTGACCTTCTGCTTGCCGCGCCGGCCGGCGAGCCTGCAAGCCTCGTGCGTGGTGTTGCCGAGGGCATCACGCAGGCGTTCGAGGCGAAGCGTGCGCGACCTCCGGCAGGGCGCCACGAGCTTCCGTGGACGACGCTGAGCCTTGTCACCGTCGTGCCCGGGCGGATGGACATTGCCTATGTCGGGGACAGCCGCATCCTGGTGGAGACGGGCGATGATTGCGTCCACAATTTCGGCACGACGCCGTCGCGCGGGTCCTTCGAGGCACGCCTGGCGCAAAAGATGGTCGCGGCAGGCAAGGGGATCGGGATCGATGCGCAGCGCCAGACCGTTGCCGAGGAATTGCGCCGGGCGCGCGAACTCGTGAACATGCCCCATGGCTACTGGCTCCTGGGAGCCGACGCGCGCGTGGCCGACAACCTGCTCTGTTCCTCGCTTGCGCTCGATGGACCTGCGATCGCGCTTCTTGCGACCGACGGGTTCTATGCGCTGGTCGAGGATTATGGCGTCTTCGATGACCGGGATCTTGTTGCGACCGCGCAGACCATCGGCCTGAAGGCGCTTGGCGAACAGTTGCGGCGCATCGAGAACGCCGATCCGCTCGGCAAGGCGTATCCGCGCATGAAGAAGAGCGACGATGCGACGGCGGTGCTTGTCCGGATCGAACCCTAGCGGGTGCGCAGGCGGCGCAGTGATCCCTTGACCGAGCGTACCAGCTTGCCGTCGGTCACGTTCGAGAAGTCGAGGCGCATGGCCTTGCCGTTCAGGCTGCGCCGGTAGGTCTGGAGTTCGGGCTTTCCATCGGCATTGATCGTGAAGCTCGAGATCACGAGGCCGGTGCCGTCGAGGCGTGCCCAGTAGAGGACGCCGCCGCTGTAGGGATCAACTTCAGCCTTGGATTTCCAGGTGTTGGGTGTCGGGGCGGGCACGAATTCGACGGTTGTCGACTTCATCACCTCGAGCGGTGCGTTCGGGTTTCCCTTCTGGCGCTGCAGCGTCGACCAGCTCAGCAGGAAGCCGCCAATGTCGGACCTGGCGATGGTCACGGCGATGTCACGCCTCGATGTCGGAAAGTCCTCGTCTGTCTCGCTGGTGGCGGTGGCTGTTCCCTGCCAGTCGCCATAGAAGTCCTCGATCGATGCCTTCTGGGCGGGCTTTGCGGCATCCGCGCGGGCAGGGGCGAGCGCGAAAATGGCCAGAAGGGCGAAGGCGAGGGCCAGGCGTGTCGACATGATCAACCTTTCGGACAGGCGCGGGACAGGCCTAGCGATAATGGCTTGGCGGTTGCCAATCAAGGCCAGCGGACTTCCGGCGGCATCGACATGAGGATGGCTTCCACATTTCCGCCAGTCTTCAGCCCGAACTGCGTTCCGCGGTCGTGGAGAAGGTTGAATTCCACGTAGCGGCCGCGGCGTACGAGTTGGTGCTCGCGTTCCTCGCGCGTCCAGGGGC
>JAGWXR010000159.1 GCA_018969785.1 Alphaproteobacteria bacterium | reverse complement strand
CCACAGTACCTCCGCTCGGCGGTCCGCCTCAGGGGCCATCCCACGATCCGCTACGACATCGGCGGGTTTCGTGTGGCGAGGACATTTTAGCCTCTTTCCTCCTGTTCGCCGGCGCGAGAGCGCCGGCGACAAAATTTGTGCATGGGAGCGCGGGCGTCCCGTCCGCCCTGGTGGGGACAGGGTAGAGCGTCCCCCTTCCCTCACGCCGCTGGCGCGGCGTGAGGACTTCCCCCAAAGGGGGAAGAGGCGGGCGTGGGTGGGTTGCCATGGGGGCCGAACCGCTGCTTTCATCATGTCCCTTTATAAGCTCGTCATGGCCGGTCGCGCGGCCGTGCGAACCGGCCACCCAGGGGGCGTGGGGAACGGGCTCACTGCAGCGCGCCCGGTGTCCGATGGTCAGGCGCTGCGCGGGAGGTGGCGCGGCTGGCGGATGATCTGGGTGGCCGGGTTGCGCTGCCGCGCACCCGGCCATGACGGGAGGAATGGATTGGGAGTGGTTGTTTGCGGGCGCCGTTATTTTTCGAGCGTCCGGGCGAAGGCGCGGATGTCCTCGATGAGGTCCTGCGGGCGTTCCATGGCGGCGAAGTGGCCGCCGCGCCCGAACTCGGTCCAGCGCGCCACGTTCATGTGGCGCTCGACCAGCGAGCGGGGCGGGAAGGGGATGAGGTCCTTGGGGAAGCGGGCGATGCCGACGGGCTTCTCGATGCGTGACTTCGGCGGCACGGGCTTGCCGCTCGTGTCCTCGAACAGGCCGCGATAGAGCCAGGTCGACGTGCCAAAGGTGCGCGTGACGAGATAGATCATCACGTTGGTGATGAGCTGGTCCTTCGTGTAGACGGATTCGAGCCGGCCGCCGTCGAGGTCGGACCAGCCGTGGAACTTCTCGATGATCCAGGCGGCCATGCCCACGGGCGAGTCCATCACGGGATAGGACAGGGTGAGCGGCTTGGTCGACTGTTCGCGGAAATAGGCGCCTTCGAGGTTGAAGAGCATTTCGGCCTGGCGGGCGGCCTGCTTCTCCTCGTCGGTCTCAGGCTCCACGCCCGGCGAACGCCAGCCAAACATGTTCAGGTGCACGGCGCGGCATTGGGGGTGGTCGTAGCCGAGCCATCCGGACACGGACGAGCCCCAGTCGCCGCCCTGCGCGATGTAGTTCGTGTAGCCGAGCGTGCCGACCATGAGTTCGTCGAAATAGCCTGCGACCGTTCGCGGGCTGATGGGCTTTGCGGGCTTGCCCGAAAAGCCATAGCCGGGCAGCGAGGGGATCACGAGGTCGAAGGCGTCGCTGGCCTGGCCTGCATGCTTTTCCGGGAAGGCGAGGGGCTCGATGATGTTCATGAACTCGAGGATCGATCCCGGCCAGCCATGGGTGATGATGAGGGGGCGGCGCCTGTCGCTGTTCGAGCGGACATGGATGAAGTGGATGTCGATGTCGCGCACGCGGGCCTTGAACTGCGGCCAGCGGTTGAGTGCGTCCTGCTCGCGGTACCAGTCATAGCCATGGAGCCAGTGCTCCACGATTGCCTTCATGCTGGCCAGTTCGGCGCCATAGGCCCACCCGCCGCCCTCGGGCGCGTCGGGCCACTCGAAGGCGCGCACGCGCTCCATGATGCGGTTGATGGTGGCTTGCTGGATCTCGATGCGGAAGGGCGTGGGCTGGGTCATCGGGGGGCTCGCGGGTTGCGGTGCGGCCATTGCAGCAGGATTGCGCCGGGGATGCAATCGAGGGCGCGGGCCCCCATCCGTCACGCCGCTGGCGCGGCGTGACACCTTCCCCCGCTGTCGCGGGAGAAGGGCTATAAGGGTGGAGGTTGCACTCAATGCCATTGCCCTTCCCCCGCTTGCGGGGGGAGGTGTCGCGCGTCAGCGCGACGGATGGGGGTGGCGCCCGTTCAGTGCACTGTCACCGAAATTCAGATGGCGCCGTGGCACTGCTTGAATTTCTTGCCCGAGCCGCAGGGGCAGGGGGCGTTGCGCTGGACCTTGCCCCAGGTCGAGGGGTCTGTCGGGCTCACGGGGACCGGGCGGCCTGCCATGCGCGGGGCGTTCTGCGCGGGCCTGCGGCCGGCGTCGGGCTCGTCGAACTCGTTCTCGCCGGTGTCGGGGTTGACGTGCAGCGCGCGCATCTGGGGCAGGGGCATCTGCTCGAGCTCGGGCGGGGCCTCGAACTGGATCGAGACATGCATGAGCTGGCGCGTGACCTCCTGGCGGATGCGCGAGAGCAGGCCCTCGAACAGCAGGAACGCCTCGGTCTTGTACTCGTTCAGCGGGTCGCGCTGGCCATAGCCGCGCAGGCCGATCGTCTGGCGCAGGTGGTCGAGCGTGATGAGGTGCTCGCGCCATTCGTGGTCCATCGTCTGCAGCAGGACCGCGCGCTCGACCTGGTCAATGGCTTCGTGCGGTGCGCCGGCGAAGCGTTCCGCGCCGCGGGCGTCGGCGGCCTTGGTGATGCGGGCGATGAGTTCCTCTTCGGCGATGCCTTCTTCCTTGCCCCAGGCGACGATGGGCAGTTCAAGGCCGAAATATTTCTGCACGTCCTTCTCGAGGTCGGCCGTGCGCCACTGGTCGGCATAGCTGCCCTCCGGCACGCAGACCTTCACGAGGTCCTCGATCAGCTGGTGGCGCATGCCGACGACCGTGTCGTGGACGCTTTCAGCGCCGATGAAATCGAGCCGCTGCTCGAAGATCGTCTTGCGCTGGTCGTTCATCACGTTGTCGAACTTCAGCAGGTTCTTGCGGATGTCGAAGTTGCGGGCCTCGACACGGCTCTGAGACTTTGCGACGGCCGAGTTGACCATGCTGTGGGAGATGGCTTCGCCTTCCTTCAGGCCGAGGCGCTGCAGGTAGACGTCGAGCTTGTCCTGCCCGAAGATGCGCATCAGGTCGTCGTGGAGGCTCAGGAAGAACTTGGAGTGGCCGGGGTCGCCCTGGCGACCGGAGCGGCCACGCAGCTGGTTGTCGATGCGCCGGCTCTCGTGGCGTTCGGTGCCGAGCACGTAGAGGCCGCCGGCAGCGAGCACCTTCTGCTTGGCTTGCGCCACCTCGGCGCGGATGCGCTCGATGACCTTGCGCTTTTCTTCTTCGTCCTCGATGCCGAGGGTCTCGACGCCGATGCGCATCTCGGCGTTGCCGCCCAGCTGGATGTCGGTGCCGCGGCCGGCCATGTTGGTGGCGATCGTGACGGCGCCTGGCACGCCGGCCTGCGAGATGATCTGCGCCTCGGTCTCGTGGTAGCGCGCGTTCAGCACGTTGTGCCTGATCTTCTGCTTCTTCAGGATAGCCGACAGTGCTTCGGACTTCTCGATCGATACCGTGCCCACGAGCACCGGCTGCTGGCGCTCGACGCATTCCTTGATGGTTTCGACGATGGCGTTGTTCTTCTCGTCGATCGTCCGGTAGATCTCGTCATCCTCGTCGACGCGGGCCACGGGCACGTTGGTCGGGATCTCGATGACGTTGAGCTTGTAGATCTCGTGGAACTCGTCGGCCTCGGTCGATGCCGTGCCGGTCATGCCGGCCAGCTTGCCATAGAGGCGGAAGTAGTTCTGGAAGGTGATCGAGGCCAGCGTCACGTTCTCGGGCTGGATGGCGACGCGCTCCTTGGCCTCGAGCGCCTGGTGCAGGCCTTCCGAATAGCGGCGGCCTTCCATCATGCGGCCCGTGAACTCATCGACGATGACGACCTTGTTGTCCTTGACGAGGTAGTCCTTGTCGCGCTGGAAGAGCTTGTGCGCCTTCAGCGCCTGGCTGACATGGTGGACCAGCGAGATGTTGGCGATGTCGTAGAGGTTGCCGTCGGTCAGGGCGCCATTGCGGGCGAGCCACTGCTCCATCATCTCGTTGCCTTCCTCGGTCAACGTGACGGTGCGCTGCTTCTCGTCAAGCTCGTAGTGCTCGGGCTTGAGGTCCGGCATGGCGGCGTCGATGATCCTGTAGAGATCGGACTGGTCTTCCGTCGGCCCCGAGATGATGAGGGGCGTGCGGGCCTCGTCGATCAGGATCGAGTCGACCTCGTCGACGATCGCGAAGTTGTGGCCGCGCTGGACCATCTGGGCGCGGGTGTACTTCATGTTGTCGCGCAGGTAGTCGAAGCCATATTCGTTGTTGGTGCCGTAGGTCACGTCG
>JAGWXR010000158.1 GCA_018969785.1 Alphaproteobacteria bacterium | reverse complement strand
AACATCTATACGCGCATCGGCAACCCGACGCAGGCCGTGCTCGAGGAACGCATCGCGACGCTCGAAGGCGGGACGGCGGCGCTTGCCACGGCCTCGGGCCATGCGGCGCAGTTCCTCGTGTTCCATGCCCTGCTGCAGCCGGGCGACGAGTTCGTGGCAGCGCGCCAGCTCTATGGCGGCTCGATCAACCAGTTCACGCATGCCTTCCGCAGCTTCGGCTGGAACGTGCGCTGGGCCGATGCGCGCAATCCGGACAGCTTCCGCCAGCAATGCACGCCCAAGACCAAGGCCTTCTTCTGCGAGAGCATCGCCAACCCGGGCGGCACCGTGACTGACATCGAGGCCGTCAGTGCGATCGCGCGCGAATGCGGCGTGCCCCTGATCGTCGACAACACGCTGGCCACGCCCTACCTGACGCGACCGATCGAGTGGGGCGCGGACATCGTCGTGCACTCGATGACCAAGTTCCTGGGCGGACACGGCAACTCGATGGGTGGCATCATCGTCGATGGCGGCAGTTTCGACTGGTCGCGCACCAAGCGCTATCCTGTGCTGTCGGAGCCCTGCCCGTCCTATAACGGGATGCGGCTGCACGAGACTTTCGGGGACATGGCGTTTGCCACGGCCTGCCGGGTGCTGGGCATGCGGGACTTCGGCCCGGCGATCTCGCCCTTCAACGCCTTCATGATCCTGACCGGCATCGAGACACTGCCCCTGCGCATGCAGCGGCACTGCGAGAACGCGCGGGCGGTGGCGCAGTTCCTGAAGCGCCATTCGATGGTGGAGTGGGTGTCCTATGCCAACCTTGCCGATGATCCGTGCCATGGGCTGGCGCAGACCTATTGCCCGAAAGGTGCGGGGGCGGTGTTCACGTTCGGCCTTGCGGGTGGCTATGACGCCGGCGTGTCGCTGGTCAACAACGTGAAGCTTGCCTCGCACCTGGCGAATGTGGGCGACACGCGCACGCTGATCATCCACCCGGCGTCGACCACGCATCGGCAGCTGTCGGATGACCAGAAGCTGATGGCGGGTGCGGGTCCGGAGGTCGTTCGCATCTCGGTCGGCATCGAGGACGTGAGCGACATCATCGCCGACCTCGAACAGGCCCTGGCGGCCTGAGGGGCAACGGGCTTGGAGCCAAGCGAACAGGCCTGGGTCTACAAGATCCTGCGGGCGCGCGAGTGGCAGGCCTTCCGCGAAGCCGGCGTGTTTGCCGGGTCGGCGGATGACCTGCGCGACGGGTTCATCCACCTGTCGGCGCGCGCGCAGGTCGAGGGCACGCGCGTAAAGTACTTTTCTGCTGAACCCGACATCGTGATCCTGCGCGCGTCGGTTGCGCAGTTGGGCGCGGAGCTGCGCTGGGAACCCTCACGCGGCGGCGCCCTCTTCCCCCACCTCTACCGCCCGCTGCGGCTGGATGAGGTGGAGGTGTGTGCGGCGGTGTGAGGGTGAGCGGCAGTGGCGGTGGCGTATGCGATCCCTGGGTGGCCGGTTCGCGCTGCCGCGCGACGCGGCCATGACGGGCTGTTGATTTAGTGGAGGGGCATGGGTGGCTTGGTGGTCTTGGTGGTTCAAAACCAAACCACCAAGACGCT
This sequence comes from Alphaproteobacteria bacterium, assembly GCA_018969785.1. Lineage (GTDB taxonomy): Bacteria > Pseudomonadota > Alphaproteobacteria > Micropepsales > Micropepsaceae > SZUA-430. Next base: position 2,545 of record JAGWXR010000158.1, on the reverse strand, counting down.
TCCGCTTATCCTACCCAAACCGCACCCGTCATTCACGATACACTCTCGTCATGCCGCGCGACGCGGCCATGACGGGCCCGTTTTTTGACAGGGGAGAGTCTCGCGGATCAGGTGCGGGCGATCATGGCGGACAGGATGGGGTAGATTTCTGTTTCCCAGCGGCGGCCGCTGAAGATGCCATAGTGGCCGACATGGCGCTGGAGGTGGTGATGCTTGCGGGTGTCACTGATGCCGGTGCACAGGTCGTGGGCGGCGGCGGTCTGGCCGAGGCCGCAGACATCGTCGCGCTCACCCTCCACGGTGAGCAGCACCGTGTCCCTGATTTTTCCCGGGTCGACGGGGCGGCCGTCATGGACGAGCTCACCCTTTGCCAGGAGCGCGCGCTGGAAGACGATGTCGACGGTCTCGAGGTAGAACTCGGCCGGGATGTCGAGCACGGCAAAGTACTCGTCGTAGAAGTCCTTGATCGCCATGACGGCGTCGCGATCGTTGCCCGCCATGAGCGAGAACAGCTCCCGATGGGCCCGCACGTGGCGCTCGAGGTTCATGCGCATGAAGGCGCCGATCTGGATGAAGCCCGGGTAGACGCGCCGGCCTGCACCGCGATAGCGCGAGGGTACCTTGGTGATGAGGTTGCGCTCGAACCATGCCAGCGGTCGCTCGAAGGCCAGCGTGTTGACCACGGTGGGCGAGCGGCGCGCGTCGATGGGCCCGCCCATGAGGGTCATGGTCTTCGGCGTGCAGGGATGACCCGTGTCGGCCATCACGGCGACGGCCGCGAGCACCTGGACGCAGGGCTGGCAGACGGCCACCACATGGCCGCCCGGCCCCATGTATTCGAGGAATGAAATCACCGTATCGATATAGTCGGAAAAGCCGAAGCGGCCATCGCTGGGCGGGATCTCGCGGGCATTGTGCCAGTCGGTGACGTAGACGTCGTGATGCTGCAGCATCGTCTGGATGGTGTTGCGCAGCAGGGTCGAGAAGTGGCCTGAGAGCGGAGCGACGATCAGGACCTTCGGCAGGTCGGCCCCGTCGTGGCGGCGGAAGCGCAGCATCGTGCCGAAGGCTGTCGCGGTGACCGGTTCCTCGCTCACGTCGACGGCCCTGCCGTCGACGATCACGTGGTCGATGCCGTAGTCGGGCCGGTCGTGGCTGAGGGTGAGATGGTCGATGAGCTCGAGCGTGGCCGAGACGCGCCGCCAGGTGCGCGTGGCGGGCTGGCGGTGCGGCCAGCCCATGGTGGCCTGCATCGCATGCACCATGGTGCGCATGGGCAGCATCATGTCCATCTGGCGCTGGTAGAATTCGTACAGCACGCTTTCAGCCCCTCCCTGGCGGCTGCGACCCTGTGGAGAATCGGAGCGACCACCCTCTGCTGCGCATGCTAACAAAGAATGTTGCGCGGACTTGCAGCTTCTGCGCAACAGTGTTTCTCCATGCGTAACCGTTAACTCTTGTTACGCTGCGGAATTCTGCGGTTTCGTGCTCAGAGGCCGTGACGGTCCTGCTGCTGCCAGGCGTCGATCTGCTGCGCCGACATGACGGTCGAGACCATGCCGAACACGCCGAGCCCCAGTGTCACCACCCACATGATCAACTGCTTCGCCATCGGGATCCCCCTTGCTTTGACGCGAGGGGCATGATGCGCCAAACCTTCTGCGGTAACGTAAACCCGCCGGGGCGGCGCGCCGGATTTCTGCGGTTTTCCGGGGCGTCATGGTCATGAACTGGCCTTTACCTTGAGAAGACGTAAAGGGATCGCGCGGGATTTTCAGGACCTTCGGGTCCGGGAGGGAGGCTTTCATGACGGACGGCGAAGACCGGGTGATCGTCGAGACACTGAAGGAAGCGCGCGTGATCGCGCTGGTGGGCGCGTCGGCGAACCCGGCGCGGGATTCCCACGAGGTCATGGCCTTCCTCCAGCGCAAGGGGCACAGGGTGATCCCGGTCAATCCAGGGCTGGCGGGGCAGACGCTGCTGGGCGAGCGCGTGCATGCCAGCCTTGCCGAGATCCCCGAGCGCGTCGACATGGTCGATGTGTTCCGCAATTCGCAGGCCGCGGGCCCGGTCGTGGACGAGGCGATCGCGATCGGCGCAAAAAGCGTGTGGATGCAGCTCGGCGTCGTCAACGAGGCTGCTGCCGCGCGCGGCCGCGCGGCCGGCCTTGTCGTCATCATGGATCGCTGCCCGAAAATTGAGTACTCGCGCTTTAGGTCAGAATTGGGTTGAGTTGGCGGCGCGGTGCGAATCACGCGCCGCGCTTCACCGCTCGCGAGGACCCGCCATGAACATCCAGTCGAAGATGGCCGAGTACGGCTTCAACACGCTGTCCGTGCACGCCGGCGCGGCGCCCGATGCCGTGACAGGCGCGCGGGTGACGCCCATCTACCAGACGACCTCGTTCGTGTTCGACGACGCCGACCATGCGGCTGCGCTGTTCGGACTCAAGGACGTGGGCAACATCTATACGCGCATCGGCAACCCGACGCAGGCCGTGCTCGAGGAACGCATCGCGACGCTCGAAGGCGGGACGGCGGCGCTT
>JAGWXR010000157.1 GCA_018969785.1 Alphaproteobacteria bacterium | reverse complement strand
GCGGCGAAGAAGGAAGCAGCCTAATGGGTCAGAAAGTAAATCCCGTCGGCCTCAGGCTGGGCATCAATCGCACGTGGGATTCGCGCTGGTTTGCGGACCGCCGCGAGTACGGCCAGCTCCTGCACGAGGACCTCAAGATCCGCGAGTTCCTGCTCGACAAGCTCAAGCAGGCCGGCGTCGCGCGCATCATCATCGAGCGTCCCCACAAGAAGTGCCGCGTCACAATCCACTCGGCCCGACCGGGCGTCGTGATCGGCAAGAAGGGCGCCGACATCGAGAAGCTCAAGGCCGATCTGGGCAAGTTCACCAAGAGCGAAGTGCACCTCAACATCGTCGAGATCCGCAAGCCCGAGGTCGACGCCCACCTGATCGCCGAGAGCATCGCCCAGCAGCTCGAGCGCCGCGTCTCCTTCCGCCGCGCCATGAAGCGCGCGGTGCAGTCGGCCCTCAAGCTCGGCGCGCTCGGCATCCGCATCAACTGCGGCGGTCGTCTCGGCGGCGCCGAAATCGCCCGCGTGGAATGGTATCGCGAGGGTCGCGTGCCGCTGCACACGCTGCGCGCCGACGTCGATTTCGCCGTTGCCACGGCCAAGACGGCCTACGGCACCTGCGGCGTCAAGGTTTGGGTCTTCAAGGGTGAAATCCTGGAGCATGACCCGATGGCGCAGGACAAGCGCCTGAATGAATCGAACGAGCCCGCTGGCGGCAAGCGTCCTTCGACGCCCACGCCAGCCCCGGCGCCGGCCGAATAGACCGAGGCCAACAGGGAACCGGACTGAAAGAAAATGCTGCAACCGAAACGGACAAAGTTCCGCAAGCAATTCAAGGGCCGCATCCACGGCAAGGCCACGTCGGCGACCACGCTCGACTACGGCGAGTTCGGCCTCAAGGCCCTCGAGCCGGAGCGCATCACCGCGCGCCAGATCGAAGCCGCCCGTCGTGCGATCACCCGCGCGATGAAGCGTCAGGGTCGCGTGTGGATCCGCATGTTCCCGGATATCCCGGTCTCCAAGAAGCCCGCGGAAGTCCGCATGGGCTCGGGCAAGGGAGCCCCGGAGTACTGGGCCTGTCGCGTGAAGCCCGGCCGCATCCTTTTCGAGTTGGATGGCGTGAAGTCGGACGTTGCGCGCGAGGCGCTGTCGCTGGCGGCGGCGAAGTTGCCGATCCGCACCAAGTTCGTCACCCGCCTCGGCCATACCGATTAGGTGAACCATGAAATCGCAGGCAATCGAATACCGCAACATGAACGTCGACCAGCTCAATGACGAGCTGGTCAAGCTCCGCAAGGAGCAGTTCAACATGCGCTTCCAGAAGGCGACCGGCCAGCTCGAGAAGACGGCGCGCATCCGCTCCGTGCGCCGGTCGATCGCGCGTATCAACACGATCCTGGGCGAAAAGGCCCGGACCCCGAAAAAGGCCTGAGGGCAGGAACGAACCGATGCCGAAAAGAATTCTCCAGGGCACTGTCGTGAGCGACAAGAACGCCAAGACCGTGGTGGTCAAGGTGGAGCGCCGCTTCACCCATCCGATGCTGGGCAAGACCATCCGCCAGTCCAAGCGCTACCACGCCCACGACGAGCAGGGCCGGTTCAAGGCTGGCGACACGGTCCGCATACAGGAATGCAGGCCCATGTCCCGCCTGAAGCGGTGGGAAGTGATCTACGACGTGCCGTCGGCCAAGGCTTGAGAGACAAGGGCAGCTTGCCATGATCCAGATGACAACAAATCTTGACGTCGCCGACAATTCGGGTGCGCGGCGCGTCATGTGCATCAAGGTGCTCGGTGGCGCGCAGCGCCGCTATGCTTCTGTGGGCGACATCATCGTCGTGTCCATCAAGGAAGCCATTCCGCGCGGCAAGGTGAAGAAGGGTGACGTCATGAAGGCCGTCGTCGTTCGCACTGCCAAGGAAGTGCGCCGCCCCGATGGTTCCTGCATCCGTTTCGACCGCAATGCGGCGGTACTCATCAACAACCAGGGCGAGCCGGTTGGCACGCGCATCTTCGGACCTGTGACGCGCGAACTGCGTGCGCGCAACCACATGAAGATCGTCTCCCTGGCGCCGGAGGTTCTCTAGTCATGGCATCGAAGTTCAAGAAGGGCGACCGGGTCATGGTCATTGCGGGCGAGCAGCGTCCCCGCAAGGGCCAGGATGGCAAGAAGAAGCCGGTGGTCGGGCAGATCCTCAAGGTCCTCCCCGACGAGGACCGCGTGATCATTTCCGGCGTGAACATGGTCAAGCGCCACACCAAGCAGACGGCCCGCACCCAGGGTGGCATCGTCACCAAGGAAGCGCCCGTCCACGTGTCCAACATCGCGCATGTCGACCCGAAGTCGGGTGAAGCCACGCGCATCGGGTTCAAGACCCTGCAGGACGGCCGCAAGGTCCGTTACGCCAAGAAGTCCGGGGAAGTGATCGATGTCTGAAGACAACAAGGAAACCAAGCCCAAGAAGGCCCCGAAGGCAGCTGCCGGCGGTGACGAGGCGAAGGCCGTGAAGGCCAAGGGCGAGAAGAAGGGCAAGAAGGGCGACGGCGTCCCCGAGGGCGCTGCGGCGAGCGGCCAGTCGGACGCGACCCGCGCCAAGGCGATCAAGCTGGGCGAGGGCGAGAAATACGTCCCGCGCGCCCGCAAGCGCTATGACGAGGTCATCCGCAAGGCGCTGATGGACCAGTTCAAGTACGCCAACCACATGCAGATACCGAAGCTCGACAAGATCGTGATCAACATGGGCGTGGGCGAGACGACCGCCGACACCAAGAAGATCCAGTCGGCCGTGCGCGACCTCACCCTGATCTCGGGCCAGAAGCCGGTGATCACCAAGGCCCGCGTCGCCATCTCGAACTTCAAGGTCCGCGAGAACATGCCGCTCGGCGCGAAGGTCACCCTTCGCAAGGAACGCATGTACGAGTTCCTCGACCGCCTGGTCACTGTCGCGCTGCCCCGCGTTCGCGACTTCCGCGGCGTGTCACCCAAGAGCTTCGACGGTCGCGGCAACTATTCGATGGGTCTCAAGGAGCACATCGTGTTCACCGAGATCGACTACGACAAGATCGACGCAGTGTGGGGCATGGACATCACCATCTGCACAACGGCCAAGACGGACGAGGAAGCACGGGCTCTGCTCGCGGGCTTCCAGGTCCCCTTCGCGAAATGATGAATCGGAAGTAGGAAGACATGGCAAAGAAGAGTTCGACCGAAAAGAACAACCGGCGCATCAGGCTCGTGAAGCGCTTCGCCGGCAAGCGCGAGAAGCTGAAGTCGATCGCAAACGACATGGCGCTTGCGCCGGAAGAGCGTTTTGCAGCGCGCCTCAAGCTCGCCGAGCTGCCGCGCAACTCGGCACCGACGCGCATTCGCAATCGTTGCGAACTGACGGGGCGCTCGCGGGGCAACTATCGCAAGCTGAAGATGTGCCGCGTGAAGCTGCGGGAACTGGCCTCGTATGGCCTGATCCCGGGCATGGTCAAGTCGAGCTGGTAAGGGGACTGAACGAACATGGCAATCAACGATCCCGTTGGTGATATGCTCACCCGCATCCGGAATGCCCAGATGCGCGGCCAGGAGAAGGTCTCGACACCGGCTTCGAAGCTGCGTCGCAACGTTCTCGATGTGCTGGCGTCCGAAGGCTACATCCGCGGCTACGCCGAGGTAACGCACGCGGCCTCCAAGCCCGAGTTCGAGATCGAGCTGAAGTATTTCGACGGCAAGCCCGTGATCAACGAGATCCGTCGCGTGTCGACGCCCGGCCGGCGCGTCTACTCGGCGATCAAGGACCTCAAGCCCGTGCGCAACGGGCTCGGCATTTCGATTTTGTCGACGCCCAAGGGCGTCATGACGGACGCGCTCGCCCGCGAACAGAACGTCGGCGGCGAAGTCCTGTGCCACGTGTTCTAGGACACGGGGCGAGCAGGGCACGGGAGAGGCGAAGGAAACAGGCGTATGTCACGAATTGGAAAGAAGGCAGTTTCGCTGCCGCAGGGTGTGACGGCCACGGTCAAGGACCGTGACGTGAAGGTCAAGGGCCCGAAGGGCGAGTTGTCGCTGCGCGTCCTCGAGGGTATCGACGTGAAGCTCGACAAGGGCAGCATCTCGGTGACGCCGCGCGAGATGACGGACGCCATGCGCGCGCAGTGGGGAATGCAGCGCACGCTC
>JAGWXR010000156.1 GCA_018969785.1 Alphaproteobacteria bacterium | reverse complement strand
ATGGGACCCCCGGTCTTGCGGATGACGTAAAGGTAACCCGCTTACCAGAGCTGTTGCTGCGGTGCAATATAGATCAGGCAATCTATTGAACGACATGGTTCATCTGGCGCAAGGAAATGACGCTCGAGAGGCCGAAAAGGGCAGTTAACGAAATCTGCGTTGCGCCGCAGCAACAATTCCGGCTGTTGCTTGCTGCACCGCAAGCCGGGTTCTCCCCAGCCCCGAGCACCTCCCCCGGTGGGGTTTGCCCCCCGCGGCTGCTATCGCCTCGCCATCCGAGCCCCGATCCCTGAGGCCGCGCGCCCCATGCCCCCCCTCGCCAAGACCGCCGACCGGAAGCGCCAGGTCCTCAAGGACGTCTTCGGCTACGACGACTTCCGCCCCGGCCAGCTGCCGGTGATCGATGCGCTGCTCGCGGGCCGCAACGTGCTTGCCGTGATGCCGACAGGTTCGGGCAAGTCGCTCTGCTTCCAGGTGCCCGCCCTCGTGCAGGGCGGCCTGACGATCGTCGTCTCGCCGCTCGTTGCCCTCATGCAGGACCAGGTCCAGGCCCTGCGCCTCGCCGGTGTCCCCGCAGATGCGATCAACTCGGCCCAGTCGCGCGAGGACAATGTCGATGCCTGGCGACGCGCAGCCTCCGGCCACACGCGACTTCTCTATATGGCCCCCGAGCGGCTGATGACCGAGCGCATGCTCGAGGCCCTCGCAAGGCTCGACGTGCGCCTGATCGCCATCGACGAGGCCCATTGCATCTCGCAGTGGGGCCCCGCCTTCCGTCCCGAATACGAGGCGCTCGCCGGCCTGCGCGAGCGCTTCCCCGGCGTGCCGATCGCCGCGCTCACCGCGACCGCCGACGAGGTCACCCGCGCCGACATCGCAGCCCGCCTCTTTGCCTCCGACGTCGAACTCTTCGTGCTGGGCTTCGACCGCCCCAACATCAGCCTCGCCGTTGAACCCAAGCGCGACTGGAAACGCCAGATGCTGGACTACGTTGCCGCGCGCCGCGGCCGGAGCGGCATCGTCTACTGCCTCTCGCGCAAGCGCACCGAAGAGGCCGCCGAGGCGCTCGCAAGCCAGGGCATCCGGGCGCTCGCCTATCACGCCGGCATGGACAAGGACGTGCGCGAGGCCAACCAGAACATCTTCATGACCGAGAAGGGCGTCGTGATGGCGGCAACCATCGCCTTCGGCATGGGCATCGACAAGCCCGACGTGCGCTTCGTCTTCCATGCCGACCTGCCAGGCAGCGTCGAGGCCTATTACCAGGAGTTCGGGCGCGCCGGCCGCGACGGCGCCAAGGCCGAGGCCTTCATGCTCTTCGGCCTGCAGGACATCCGCATGCGTCGCCAGTTCATTGACCAGGAAGATGCCGGCGAGGACCGCAAGCGCCGCGAGCACCAGCGCCTCGGCGCGCTCGTCGGCTACTGCGAGGCCGTCAGCTGCCGCCGCCAGATCCTGCTCGGCTATTTCGGGGAGAAGGCGCAAGCCTGTGGCAACTGCGATGCGTGCCTTTCACCCGCAGCACTCATCGATGCCACGACCGAGGCCAGGCTCATCATCGACACCATCCGCGCCACCGGCGAACGTTTTGGCGCCGGCCACATCATTGATGTCCTGACCGGTGCCAGCAGCGAGCGCATCGCGCGTCTTTCCCACGACCGGCTTGCGACCTACGCGGCCGGCAAGGACCGCAAGCGCGAAGACTGGCAGCAGATGATCCGCCAGCTCGTGGCGGCAGATTTCCTCGCCCTCGACATCGCAGGCTTCGGTGGCCTGACGATTGCAGGCAAGGGCAGGGACCTCCTGCGCGGCGCCGCCCGCTTCGAGTGCCGCCCGCCATCGCGCACCAAGCGTGCCGAGCGCAAGTCCCGCGCCGCTGCCGCCATCGAAGCCTTGCCCGACACCGACGCCACGCTCCTCGACGCGCTGAAGCAGCTGCGCCTCATCCTCGCCCGCGAGCGCCGCGTCCCTGCCTACGCGATCTTCCCCGACCGAACCCTCATCGACATGGCCGCCCGCAAGCCGGCAACCCCCAACGAGTTCGCCGAAGTCCACGGCGTCGGCGCCGCCAAGCTCAACGAATTCGCCGACACCTTCCTCGCCGCCATCCGCAAAAAGGTCGCAGAAACATCTTGAACCATCCGACCGGCACCGTATATTCAAAAAGAATATAAAGGAGCAGGAGATGGCCAACACATCCCTCACGCTGGGGCCCCATTGGGAAAAGTTTGTGAAGCGCCAGATCGCGAGCGGGCGCTATGCATCCGCAAGCGAGGTTGTCCGCGCCGCGCTGCGCGAACTTGAGGATCGCGGAAATCGCCTCAAGGCCCTGCAGGACCACCTGGCCGAAGGTGCGGCTCAGGCGCGCGAGGGGAAGTTTGTCGAATTGTCTGTCGATGACGTCCTGAAGCGCGCAAGGAAGCGTGCAGCGCGGAGCGCAAAGGCTTGAGTTCCTTTCGGCTTACGCCGAGGGCGCTGCGGGACCTGGATCAGATTGCCGACTACACGCTGGCTGAATGGGGTGACAGGCAGGCCACCGTTTATCTGGCCGCGCTCGCAAGACGGTTCGAGTGGCTCGCAAAGAACCCGGATGCAGGCCGAATGCGCGAAGACATCGGTCAGGGCTATCGCAGCTACCGCGAGGGCTCACACCTCGTCTTCTATGTCGTGGAACGAGGCATCGTGATCATCATCGGTGTCCCCCACGGCTCGATGGACATCGACGCATTCTTCCAGTCCCCGACCTGAACAACGCCCCGCTCGAGCTGCATCAAGAAACGCCTCCGTCAGCAGCAGCTGGCGCTGCTGCCGACACCTCCTCACTGCGTGAGGAGGAAACGCACGTCTCTCCCTCGCTTGCGAGGGAGTACGGTCGCGGAACGCGACCGGGAGGGAGTTCCTCTCCGCCACTCCACCACCGTCATCCCGGACGCGAGCGCAAGCGAGCGATCCGGGACCCCGCTCAGTCGGGACAACAGCGAGGATACCCTCAGTGCTTCGGCGGCGCCATCTCCCCCGCGCGCAGGGCAACGGGGATCTTCTCCACCGCCACCGGGCAGTTATAGTGCGGTGAGCGCGCGCAATTGGGGTTATAGGCGCGGTTGAAGTCGATGGTCATCGTATCGGGGACACCATTCACATCGACATCGAGATACCGCCCCACGCCATAGGTTTCCCCGCCACTGAGCTCGTCATGGAAGAAGGCCGACAGCCGCTTGACCTTCTTCGGGTCCGTGTCGTCGCTATAGAGACCAAGCTTCACGGGCTTGCCATGGAGCGTGAACGAGGCCGTGGCGACGCGATTGATGCGCTTCAGCCAGCCGCGCGAGGTCTGGAAGTCGACGGCCTCGGCGCTTGGTGCCAGCTCCACCTTCGCCTCGACAACCGCACGCCCGTCATAAGGGAAATGGCTGAGCCCCTTGAACGCCTTCGCCTCAGGATGCGCCTGGTTGTAGACCATGACCCTGAGCCCGTTCACCCCCGGCGCCACCTGCGTGAGCCCGAAGCGGATATCGATGCCTTCGGCGACATTCACGCGCTGCATGGCATCGAGGCTGAATGTTTCGCGCTTCTTTCCCTTCACGACGATGGCCTTGCCGCCTTCATGTCGGATTGACAGCACCGCGCCACGCGGCTTGCCGCCCATCTCCCACCGGTAAGACTTCCGCCCATCAGCCCGCGTCTTCAGCACAGCACCCTGTCCCTCGTTCAGGTAGACGGCATCGTCGATCTTCAGGATGGCGAACTCCTTCGTAGACCATGCGGCGTTCTCGTCCGCCTTCCACTGCTCCCACGCCTGTAGCGCAGCCGCATCCTGCACGCCGGCAAGCGGGGCTCCACCGGAAGGCGCACCGGCATCGTCGGCGACGCAGGCCGACAGCGAAAGCAGGGCAAGGGCACAGAAGGTAAGGCGACGCATCAGCATGATCCTTGGGTGACAGGCGGAATGAAGCCTCAACACATCATTCAGTCAAGGCCGCGGGTGCCGGGCTTCGGCACGCTGCGATACTTCGACCGGAAGGCGTTCATCTCGCGCGTGAGCCAGTCGACAAAGGCCTTCACCTCGGGCCGGTTGCCGTCCGCGCGGCGATGCACGAGATAGTAGGAAGACCCGCTGTCGACTGGTGCCGCGAAGGGCACGACAAGGTCCTTCGCCACAGG
>JAGWXR010000015.1 GCA_018969785.1 Alphaproteobacteria bacterium | reverse complement strand
TGCGCATCCGAGCGCATGACGTGCAGCGCCAGGATGATGCCTTCCGACCATTCGCGGAATTCCTGCAGGCGCCCGGGCTCGACGCCCAGCACCTTGGCAATGACAAGGATCGGGATGGGAATGCCGAAGTCGTCGATGACGTCGAACTGCCGACGCCCCTCGAGGCCCTTGAGGACATCGTCGACGATCGCGTCGACATCGCCCCGCATGCGCGCCGCCCGCTTGTAGAAGGCCTTGGTCAGCGGCTGTCGGACGCGCGCATGGTCGGGATCGTCCATGAACAGGATCGACTCGCCCTCGCGCGGGCCACGCTGTTCCGTCCGGTTGACGAATTGGTGGAACATGGAATCCGGCCGCGCGCGCGAGGGATGTCGCCACAGCGTGCGGTCATTCACGATCGACTTGACGTCATCATAGCGCGTCAGGATGAACTGGTTGCTCACCGTATCCTTGTGCACCGGACAGCGGGACTGCAGGTCCTCGAGCAGCGGATACGGATCGTCGCGCGTTGCGGGATCAAGTCCCATCAGCTGGAATGTCGTGGGAAGTGGCTTTTCGCTCATGTTTCTCCTTACCACACACAATGCCTTGCCGAAAGCGACAGGATTAAGGCCTGCTTAAGCGAAACCCGGCTACTCTACACGTCGGCAGCATCAGTCCGGACAGGCCCATGGAGATCACGTCCAGCCCATTGCCGGCGATCCCCGTCGACGTCGCCGATGCCACCATGCAGCGCGATCTGGCACTCAAGCTCGCGGCGATGGCGCTCGCCTCGCAGGCCGCACGCCCTGAAGCGGCCAAACCTGCCGGAACGGATACGGCCGCACGAACCCTCCTGTCCACCCTGACCGCCCTGGCAAGGTCGCAGGACAGCCTGGGGCAACTCATCGCTGACCTGTCGAAGCCCGAGGCCCTCGCCCGCGTTCCCGCCGAGGTCCGCGCCGACATCACGCGCGTCCTGGTCCTTGCGCGGCCCGTCGTGCAGGCCGGGCTGTCACGTCCTGCGTCCGCCGCGCCGCAGGCAAGCCCGCTGCCCGCAAGCCCCGGCACGACGCCGGTTGTGGCTGGCGACCCCGCAGCCTCGAATCTCGCGCCGCTGGCCGACGCACTGCAGCGCCTCGAGGCAAGCCTCAAGGCCTGGCAACCCGCATCCGCCCCGCAGCCGGCAACCGCAAACCCCGCACAAGGAAACCAGCCAGCCGCCGCAACGCCGCCCGCACCGGTGACAGTGCCATCCGCAGCGACGCCACAACCGTCCGCACCGCTTGCCACCACGCCGGCACCATCGCCAGGCCTCGCGCCGGGCACCACACCACCGCCTTCCGGGCCTGCCGGCGTGCCGCAAGCCTCGTCGAGGCCCACGCTTGCCGATCCGCAGCGTCAAGCGGCACCCCTGACCTCCACCGATCCGCAGCTCGTCGCCGGCGCCACCCCCCTCGCCGCCGCGCTCTTGCCGCAGGCAAGCCCTGCACCATCGGCAATACCCCAGCGACCCGCCGGCATCGCCGACGCACTGGTCTCGCTTCTCCTCGCCCAGCAGGCCGGCGCCACACCTGAGGAAAGCACCCAGCGCCTCCGCGCGCAGCGCCAGGCGCTGCCGGCCGCCCCGCAAGCCGACACCGATGCGATGCTCGCCAATAGCGCCGTGTCCGCCTATCGCAAGGCGATGCCGAGCGCACCGGTGTCCGGCGCCACGCAGTGGCCCTCGGACCCCAGTGAAGCGCTCGTCGCCCGCACGCTGCTGCAGCGGACCGAGGCTGCACTGACGCAGACACGCCTGCTCGACGTTGCCTCCCAGCTCCAGCGCGCCGACCAGGCGCCCGCGCACATATCGAACACGACACAGGGCCACTGGAACTTCGACCTCCCGCTCTCGACACCGCTCGGACAGTCGCTCGTGCGCTTCGAGATCGACCGGCAGGCCCGCAAGTCCAGCCGCGGCAGGAATGAAACCGTCTGGCGCGCTCGCCTGTCGCTGGACATCGAGCCCCTCGGCCCCATCCACGCCCAGATCGCCCTGCTCGGCACCGAAAAGACATGGGTAAGCCTCTGGGCAGAGCGCCCGGAGACGGCGCAACTCCTCAGCGAGGGTCAATCCGTTCTGCGCCAGTGCCTCGGTGCCGACGCGCTTGACGCCGAGATCGTCTTCCACGGCGGCGCCCCGCCCGCGCAGCCCGATGGGACCGGGGGCATGTGGGACGCCAACGCATGACAGAGACCGCCGACAGCAAGCCAAAGCCCCCCTCCATCGCGGTTGCCCTCGACTACCAGCCGGGCCACACCCCGCGCGTCGTCGCGACGGGCCGCGGCCATGTCAGCGACCGCATCGTCGAGGTCGCCAAGGCCCACGGCGTCCCCCTGCAGAAGGACCCGGCGCTCGCCGCAGCCCTCTCGACCCTCGAGCTCGAGCAGGAAATACCCGAGCAGCTCTACCGCGCCGTGGCGCAGGTCCTCGGCTTCATCCTCAGGGCCGCGGGCAAGCTGAAATAGGCCCTTCTCCGGGGTCCGCAACATTTCCACAGCCGAATCGCCAAGCCTCGGCGCGAAACTGCGCCCGCAGGCCATTTCGGAGCGCCGCCGCCCCGTTCTCCACAGAGCCCGGCCCGTGGCACGATTTGATAGTCGGGTTGATTCTCGGATGGATCCCCGGCCTCCGGCCACAGCGCCGGCCGGTCCCCGGGGCGTGGCACCGGCACCACATCCGAAGATGCGAACCGGGCGTGTGGATTTCCCCACAGTGGTTTCCCGGACCTCTCCACAGGATCAGCCACAAAATATAGTTGGTCGCCACGTCGCTTAACACAAAATGTATTGCCCGGAACAAGATCTGGGTACTACATAACAGTCCCTGAGCACGGCGTCGGTGCAACGACACCCGGGACGAATATCTCCCGGAAAACCAAGAAAAAATCGGCCGCCGCAGGGGATTGTTGGGCACGAAGGCAACTAAACCAAGGGGCGTCAGCCAATGCGTATCGACCGCTGCTTCACCGTTGAAGGCAAATCCGCATACGAAGGAATTACATTTCGCACCACCACCAGCGAAATCCGCAACCCGGACGGCTCGGTCGTGTTCAAGCAGGACAACATCGAGGTCCCTGAACGCTGGTCACAGGTTGCCTCTGACGTTCTTGCCCAGAAATACTTTCGCAAGGCTGGCGTGGCCGCGCGCCTGAAGCCCGTTCGCGAGGACAAGGTCCCCGAATGGCTTTGGCGCCAGGTTCCGGACGAGGACGCCCTTGCATCGCTGGTACCCGAAGCCCGCATGAGCGGCGAGACGAGCGCACGCCAGGTGTTCGATCGCCTTGCGGGTACATGGACTTACTGGGGCTGGAAAGGCGGCTACTTCGACAGCGAGAAGGACGCGCGCGCCTACTTCGACGAGATGCGCTACATGCTGGCCATGCAGATGGCTGCACCCAACAGCCCGCAATGGTTCAACACCGGCCTGCACTGGGCCTATGGCATCGACGGTCCCGCCCAGGGCCATCACTATGTCGACCACTGGACCGGCAAGCTCGTCCAGTCCGACAGCGCCTATGAACACCCCCAGCCCCACGCCTGTTTCATCCAGGGCATCAAGGACGACCTCGTGAACGAGGGCGGCATCATGGACCTCTGGGTCCGCGAGGCGCGCCTCTTCAAGTACGGCTCGGGTACGGGCTCGAACTTCTCGGCCCTGCGCGGCGCCAACGAAAGGCTCTCGGGCGGCGGCAAGTCGTCGGGCCTGATGAGCTTCCTGAAGATCGGTGACCGCGCGGCGGGCGCCATCAAGTCGGGCGGCACCACGCGCCGCGCCGCCAAGATGGTGATCGTCGATGTCGACCACCCGGACGTCGAGGCCTTCATCGACTGGAAGGTCACCGAGGAACACAAGGTGGCGGCCCTCGTCACCGGCACGCGCCTCCTGAACAGGCACCTCAACGCGGTCATCAAGGCCTGCGTGAACTGCAGCGCCGACGGCGACGCCTGCTTCGACCCGGCCCAGAACCCCGCCCTGAAGCGCGAGATCAAGGCCGCCCGCAAGGCCAGCATCACCGACAATGCCATCCAGCGCGCGATCCAGTTCGCCCGCCAGGGCTACACCTCGATGCACATCCCGGTCCTCGACACCGACTGGGACGGCGAGGCCTACTACACGGTCTCGGGCCAGAACTCGAACAACTCGGTGCGCGTCAACGACGAGTTCCTGCGCGCGGTCGAAGCCGACGGCGACTGGAAGCTCATGCGCCGCACCGACGGCAAGCTGCACAAGACGGTCAAGGCCCGCGCGCTCTGGGACAAGATCGCCGAAGCCGCCTGGCAGTGCGCCGATCCGGGCCTGCAGTACCACACCACCATCAACGACTGGCACACCTGCCCCGAGTCAGGCCCGATCCGCGCCTCGAACCCGTGCTCGGAATACATGTTCCTTGACGACACGGCCTGCAACCTTGCCTCGCTGAACCTGCTGTCCTTCCGCAAGGACATGCCGGACGGCACCAAGGTGTTCGACGTGGTCGCCTACGAGCACGCCGTGCGCCTGTGGACCGTCACGCTGGAAGTCTCGGTGATGATGGCACAGTTCCCCTCGAAGGAAATCGCGCAGCTCTCCTACGAGTACCGCACGCTTGGCCTCGGCTACGCCAATATCGGCGGCCTGCTGATGTCCTCGGGCATCGGCTATGACAGCCGCGAAGGCCGCGCCGTCGCCGGCGCGCTCGCCGCACTCATGACGGGCGCCTCCTACGCGACGTCTGCTGCCATGGCCAAGGAACTCGGCGCCTTCCAGGGCTACGCCCGCAACAGCGACCACATGCTGCGCGTCATGCGCAACCATCGCCGCGCCGCCCACGGCGCCGTCGATGGCTACGAGAAGCTGGCCATCAAGCCCGTCCCCCTCAACGCAATCGACATGCCGGCCACGGGCTTTGAAGGCCTGGTGGACCGCGCCCGCGGTTCCTGGGACGAGGCGCTGCAGCTCGGCGCCGCCCACGGCTATCGCAACGCCCAGACGACCGTGATTGCCCCGACGGGCACGATCGGCCTTGTCATGGATTGCGACACGACGGGCATCGAGCCTGACTTCGCGCTGGTGAAGTTCAAGAAGCTGGCCGGTGGCGGCTACTTCAAGATCATCAACCAGTCCGTTCCCGAGGCCCTGCGCGTGCTCGGCTACCGACCGCAGCAGATCGAGGCGATCATCAACTACGCCGTCGGCCACGGCACCCTGAAGGGTTCGCCCGGCGTGAACCACGAGTGGCTGCGCCTCAAGGGCTTCTCCGAGAAGGAGCTTGCCGCCGTCGAGACAGCGCTTGCGACCGCCTTCGACATCCGCTTCGTGTTCAACCGCTGGACGCTGGGCGACAGGTTCTGCACCGAAACCCTGGGCATCCCGGCCGAGAAGCTGGACAACCAGGACCTCGACGTCCTCGCCGAACTCGGATTCTCGAAGGCCGAGATCGAAGCCGCGAACATGTACTGCTGCGGTGCGATGACCCTCGAAGGGGCACCCCACATCAAGGCCGAGCACCTGCCCGTCTTCGATTGTGCCAACCCGTGCGGCAAGACCGGCAAGCGCGCATTGTCGGTCGACAGCCACATCCTGATGCTGGCCGCCGCCCAGCCCTTCATCTCGGGCGCGATCTCCAAGACGATCAACATGCCCAACAACGCGACGGTCCAGGATTGCGCCGACGCGTACATGAAGTCATGGAAGCTGGCGCTGAAGGCCAACGCGCTCTACCGCGATGGCTCCAAGCTCTCCCAGCCGCTGACATCGAGCATCCTGGCCACCGAAGACGACCAGGACGACCTCCTCGACCAGCTGCCGGAGATGTCCCAGAACGCGCGCGCACAGGCCGTGGCCGAGCGCATCGTGGAGCGCGTCATCGAGATCGCCAAGCACGAGCGCGAGAAGCTGCCCCAGCGCCGCAAGGGCTACACCCAGAAGGCAACGGTGGGCGGCCACAAGGTCTACCTGCGCACGGGCGAATACGACGACGGCCGCCTGGGCGAGATCTTCATCGACATGCACAAGGAAGGCGCCGCCTTCCGCAGCCTGATGAACAATTTCGCCATCGCGATCTCGATCGGCCTGCAATACGGCGTGCCGCTGGACGAATACGTGGAGGCCTTCACCTTCACGCGCTTCGAGCCCGCCGGCATCGTCACCGGCAACGACTCGATCAAGAACGCGACCTCGGTGCTCGACTACATCTTCCGCGAGCTGGCCGTATCCTATCTGGGTCGCCACGACCTCGCCCACGTGGTTCCCGGCGGCGACGACTCCGAGATCGGCGGCGGCGACGGCGAGAGCAAGCGCCCCGCCCCGAACGCGCCCAGCGCCTCGAAGATCGTTTCGGCCGGCCTCGTGCGTGGCCAGATTCCGCAGCAGCTTGTCGTCCTCGATGGCGGCCAGGCGCTGAAGGTGGAGACCATGCTGATGACGGCGACAAGCGAGATCGCCCTCGAGGCAACGCGCAACAACCCGGTGGCCCACGCCATCGAGGTGGTCGAGCGCGAGGTACAGATCTCGGCGTCATCGACGCGGGTCCGCAAGATCCAGGAAGCCCGCATCAAGGGCTACGAGGGTGACGCCTGCGGCAACTGCGGGAACTTCACGCTGGTGCGCAACGGCACCTGCCTCAAATGCGACAGCTGCGGCACCACGACGGGCTGCAGCTAGACGGGCATGACGACTTTCCGCGGGAGCCAACAAAAACAACAGGCTCCCGCGGCTGGTGGGACAGTCAGGACATCATGGGACAAAGAAAATGATCATCTGCTCCAGACAGGAAGACAACGGCTCGACCCGCGAGTTCCTCATCGACGAGGACGATGGCCGCGAGATCTGCGTCAAGACGCATGCAGGCCATGACGGCAGCTGGTCTGCAGCGGGCTTCCTTACCCGCTCCCGGCACGGCATCGAGGTCGCGGTCTCAAGCCCGCTGGCCCGCGGCCAGTTCGTGAAGCTCGACCGCACCTTCCGCAACGAGATCGCAGCCCTCCAGGCGCTCGCGGTCAGCTATCACCCGAGCTGAATCGGGGCCTCAGGCGCGCCACATGAGGTTCGCCAGCGCCAGCCGCGCCACGCGCCCGGCTGGCGACACCACCCGCACCGCAACAGGATCATCCCCCCGCGACACCACCGGTCGCGCGAGCGTCGCCAGCGCAAGCGCTGGCATGGCTGCTCGGGGAAAGCGCGCCTGGTTGACCTCGTCGAGCGCCATGCGGATACGCCCGCGCACCTCGTCGAACATGCGCCCCACGGCCTCGACACCGGCGCCCGCGAAGACATCCTCCTCGTTCAGCCCCTGGCTGATGAACGGTGTGAGGGGAAGCCGGAGACGCCGGTGCCGCCGCCAGTAATCGAACGACCGCAACTGCAGCGCAGCCCCGGATGCAATTCCCGCCGCGTCGCAGGCCGCATCGGCCCTGGCATCTGCACCGAGGACCCGCGCCATGAGCCGCAGAAGCCCGCCACGGGTCTCGCGCGCATGGGCCTCGAACTGTGCCATGTCCGAAAACGGGATCGTCTCGCACTCAAGCCCGTGGGCATCGACCATCGCATCGAACACCGCCCGCGGGAGACTGTGACGGCTGGCCGCCGGGACAAGCGCCTGCACCACGGGTGAGGCCACCGCCCGCCCCTCGAACAGGGCTGCCACCTGCTCGCGCCACCAGGCATAGCGGATCTGCGCGATCATCGGCTCCCTGACCTGGTAGGCCACACGCGCAAGCTCGACCGACAGGCGCATCAGCGCCAGCACATCCTCCCGCCGCCCCGCCGGCACGAAGAACGACGCCACGTGCAGGTCGGGATCCAGGACCTCAAGGTCCTCGCTCAGCGTCTCGTCAGGCATCGCAGTTCCGTGAAAAAGGGGCCGCGCCCGGGAAGGCGCGACCCCTTGGGTTGTGTCCCGATCAGCCTTAGCCGAGGTTCTGCATCCCGACCATGGCAAACAGCATCGGCACCGAGAGCATGAAGTTGGTGCGCGAGAACAGCATGGCCGTGCGGCCATGGGCGGCGCGCTGGTCCTTGCTCAGGTCCGGGAACTTGTTGTCGATGTTCAGGGCCTTCTGCTGGTTCGGCCAGATCACGAACCAGACATTGAACCACATGATCGTGCCCAGCCACATGCCGATGCCGATCAGCGTCGTCGACGGGGTCGCAAAGCCGTCGGTCGCGCCCAGCGTGATCGCGCCCACGAGGTAGTCATTGAGCCATGCCAGGATGAGGCCCGTGGCGATCGTCACCATGGCCGCCCAGCGGAAGTACCAGAGCGCCTCCGGGGCGATGAACTTCGACACAGCCGGCTTCTGCTCGTCGGGGATCTTGGGCATCGTCGGGATCTGGACGAAGTTGAAATAGTAGAGCAGCCCGATCCACAGGATGCCGGCCAGCACGTGCAACCAGCGGAACACGAACTGCCAGAACAGCGTCCCGCTCAGGACGGCCGTAATGGAGTACTGCCCCACGAGCAGGAAGATGAACAGCACCACGAAGGCCAGCACGAAGCCGGCAATGATCGTGTTGCGCAGGTTGGTCAGCAAATTGGCCACGGCAAAGAACTCCCCTAAAGTTTGGGCCGGCGACAGGCAGCGTCCCCGTCCGACTCGATTGCGGCAAGTGAAACAATACACGCTGGCGCCAAGTCAATCTTGGGCGGCGTTATTAACCCCGTCGTGACTGGGTTCATTGCCATGGGGTTCGCACATGGCCCCGGGCCACCCGCGGTTTGCGCAACCAGCAGTCGCTAGACCGGGATGAACGTCCGCCGCTTGGCCTTGAGCCACCACCAGACCTGCAGGCGCGTGACGTAGATGGCCGTGAACATCGATGTGAGGATGCCAAGGACCAGTGCCACGGCAAAGCCCCTGACCGGGCCCGAACCCACCTGCAGCAGGATCAGGCCGGCCAGGATCGTCGTCAGGTTCGAGTCGATGACGGTCGTCATCGCACGCGAGAACCCGGCGTCGATGGCCGCCATGATCGTCTTGCCGTTTCGCTGCTCCTCGCGGATGCGCTCGTAGATGAGCACGTTCGCGTCCACCGCCATGCCCATGGTCAGCACGAAGGCGGCAATGCCGGGAAGGGTCAAGGTCGCACCCACCGCCGTCATGAGGCCGAGCAGGAGCACGATGTTGAACACGAGGGCCACGTTTGCGAACACGCCGAACAGCCGGTACTGCAGCAGCATGAACCCGACGACGAGCACAAGCCCCGCCAGCGCCGAATAGAGGCCGGCCTGGACCGATTCGGCACCAAGCTCCGCACCCACAAGGCGCTGGTCCTCGGCCTTCAGCGGCACGACGAGCGCACCCGAGTTCAGCAGCACCGCCGTCTCGTTGGCCTCCTCGATGGTGAAGTCGCCCTCGATGATTCCCGATCCGCCCAGGATCGGCCCGCGGATATTCGGCGCCGTGATCACGGCCCCGTCCAGGACCGCCGCAAAGCGCCGCCCCACATTGTCACGCGTCACGTCCGCAAAGCGCCGCGCACCCTGCGCGTTGAACTCGAACTGGATGATGGGCAACGACGTTTCGGAACTGAACGTGCCCTGCGCCCGGTTGAGCATGTCACCCGTGATGACAGCGCGTTCCTTGATGACGATGGGAACCTCGCGCGCACCCGCGCCGCGGCCGATTTTTTCCTTGAGCAGCTTCGTGCCCGGCGGAATGCGGCCCGCCTGCATGTCGGCCAGCGAGACCGTATCGTCCACCATGTGGAACGTCAGCTTCGCCGTCGCGCTGCCGCGCTTGATGATGTCCTGCGGATCCGTGGCACCCGGCACCTGCACGATGATCCGCCGTTCGCCCTGCGGCTGGATCGTCATTTCCCGCGTGCCGTCCGGATCGATGCGCTTGCGCAGGATTTCCTGGCTCTGCGCCATGGCGTTCGCGCGCAACTGCTCGACGCCGGCCGGGGTCATCTTCAGTTCGGCATTGCCTGTATCCGATATCGTCACATCGAACTCGCTCGACGTGACGCCGGCTACGCCACCCGCCACCGGGTTCGACAGCCCCTTCAGGAAGGTGCGTGCGGCTTCAATGGACGCAGGCTCCGTGATCTGCACCCGGACCGAATTGTCGGTGGTGGACAGGCCCGAATAGATGATCTTTTCCTTGCGCAAGCCACGCCGGACCTCCTCGAGCGTATCCTGCAGCCGGTCCTTCACCGCGACCTCGATCTGCGCCTCGAACAGGACATAGACGCCGCCCTGCAGGTCAAGGCCGTACGTGATCGGCTTCGACGGCAGGAACCCGGCGGTCTTCTTGATCGAATCGCGCATGTCGGCGGGCAGGAAATTGGGGAGGGCCGTGAAGAACCCGAAAACGCATATCAGAAGGATCGTGACGATCTTCCAGGGTTGCATCTGCAGCATGATTGAAGCCCGCCTCCGGTCCTTCGATGGTTATTTCTTGTCTTCGGCCTTCGCGGACGCATCGCCCGTGGCTTCCGTCTTCGTGCGGACATCAAGCAGCGTTTGCTTGACCACCTTCACGCGAACCTCTTCGGCGATCTCGACCATGATCTCGTTGCCCTCGAGCACCTTGACCACCTTGCCCACGATCCCGCCCGCCGTCACCACCACATCGCCCCGGCGGACATTGTCCACCATGGCCGCATGCGCCCTGCGGCGCTGCTGTTCGGGCCTGATGACGAGGAAATACATGATCGGAATGACAAGCAGGATCCAGCCGATGGACGCGAACGCATCGGCGAGCCCCGAGGAACCCGTGGCTCCCTGGGCATAGGCGGGCGTAATGAACATGGAAGGGCCGTGCCGTTAACTGTTTGATCTGACGAAGGACATGAGGGCCGGGACTATAGCTTTCAACGGCACCAATGCAACAACGCGCAGAAATGGTCACACCCCTCCCCCTCGGATGAACCCCAAAAGCCGGAAAAAGCCGTCGGATTGTCTTGGGCAAGCGCAGGCGGATAATGTCCCGTCCGACGCAAGGCACCCTCCCGATCACAGCCCGAGGCGCAGACCCCATGACCACCGGCAGCGACCAAGACCTCCTCGTCCGGATTGCCGCCGCGCTCGAGCGGATGGCCCCGCCTGCCCCGCCGGCGCCCGACTGGGCCGCCGCTGAAGCCTTCATTTGGGACCCGGCCCCGATGGCGCTGAAGCCCGTGGGCCAGGTGGCGCGCGTTCCCATCGGCCTGCTCAGGGGCATCGACGCACAGCGCGACATCCTCCTGGCCAACACGCGCCGCTTCGCCGCCGGCCTGCCCGCCAACAATGCCCTGCTCTGGGGGGCGCGGGGCACGGGCAAGAGCGCGCTCGTGAAGGCCGTGCACGAGGCAGTCCGCGCCGAGGGCCACAAGGCGCTGAAACTCGTCGAGATTCATCGCGATGAGGTCGCCACGATGGGCCACCTGCTCGCCGCGCTCGCCGACGCACCCGTGCAGGCGATCCTCTTCTGCGATGACCTTTCCTTCGACAGCGGCGACAGCACCTACCGGGCACTCAAGACGCTGCTCGATGGCGGCATCGCCGGGCGCCCGCCCAATGTGCTGTTCTATGCCACCTCGAACCGCCGGCACCTGATGCCGCAGGAGATGATCGACAACGAGCGCGCCTCGGCGATCCATCCCGGCGAGGCGATCGAGGAAAAGGTCTCGCTCTCCGACCGTTTCGGCCTCTGGCTCGGGTTCCACAACATCACGCAGCAGGACTTCCTCGCGATGGTCGAGGCCTATGCCCGCCACTTCGCGCTCAACGTGCCCGAGGCGGAACTGAAGCGCCGCGCGATCGAGTGGTCAATGACCCGCGGCAGCCGCTCCGGCCGCGTTGCCTGGCAGTTCATCGAGGATCTTGCAGGCGAGCGCGGTCAGCGGCTCGCGGTCTCCGTCACGAGATAGGGGGACGGATCCACCGCCTTGCCGCCGCGGCGGATCTCGAAATGCAGCTGCGGCTTGGAAACGACCCCGGAGGCGCCAACCGTTGCGATCTTCTGCCCGCGCTGCACGCGGTCGGCCTTCTTGACGAGCAAACGCTCATTGTGCGCATAGGCCGTGATGTAGCCGCTCGCGTGGCGGATCAGCAGCAGGTTTCCATAGCTGCGCAACTCATTGCCGGCATAGACCACCTCGCCCTCGGCGGCAGCCCTCACCGGCGTGTCCGGCTCGGCCTCGATGTTGATCCCGTCATTGCGCTGGCCGCTCCCCAGGTCGCCGAACCGCGCGATCACCGGCCCGCGCACGGGCCACATGAAGCTGCGCGCGGGTTTCGCGGGCGCACCCGTAGCCATATCAGCGACATGCGCACCCGCGTCGCCGCGCGGCAGCACGGGAACAATGCGCGCATGCACAGGCGCGACGGTCACCGGCCCCGAATAGGGCGCATCGAGGTCGCGCGGAGCCGATGAGGCATTTGTGCCGCCTGCCGACGCCATCTGCGGCCGCGACGGGCGATACGGCAGCCGTCCGCCGTTCCGCGGGATCTGGATGCGCTTGCCCACGCGCAGGTAATGCGGGTCATCGAGCCGGTTCGCACCCATGATCGCCTCCGGCGAGACACCGAAGTCACGCGCGATCGACGTCAGCGTGTCGCCGGGCTGTACGCGATAGGTGGTCGTTGCAGCTGTCTGGAAGCGCGGCTTCCCGTACACGGGCCACGAGTGGCTCGGGTCGACGGCTGCACACGCGCCGGCCGAGAGCAGCAGGACCGCGGCGACAAGCACGCGGACTGTCTTCCCGGCCGAAACGCGAGCGGTGCAGCGACGGCGCGGATCATCCCGGCGCTCCATCACGCTTTGCTACGCCTTCCAGCATCGGCACGAACTTTACGGGCAAAAGATCCGTGCTCTGAAACCCCTGTGCCGACCGTCTTGTGCGGACTAGCACCTGCCCATGGCCACTACGATCAACAGGAATAATCATCTGCCCCTTAACATGGAGTTGAGCGAGCAGGTCCGCTGGCGGCGCCTGCGGCACGGCACCCCAGACAATGATGCGGTCAAACGGCGCTTGTCCGGGCCATCCGCGCGTTCCGTCGCCGATTCTGTAGTCGACATTAAAAAGGAGTAATTTCCTGAGCCGCTCCTGCGCACGTCGTGCGAGTGCCTCGAGTCTTTCGATTGTGTAAACGCGTTTGGAAAGTTTCGAGAGGATCGCCGCCGGGTAGCCTGACCCTGTCCCCACTTCCAGCACGCGCAGGCCCGGCTTCAGCTCGAGGGCCTGGATCATGAAGGCGATCAGGAAGGGCTGGCTGATCGACTGGCCTTCCTCGATGGGAAGCGAGACATTGTCGAAGGCGCGATCACGGAAGACCTCCGGCACGAAAGCCTCGCGCGGGGTCGTCTCGATCGCCGAAAGCACCTCGCTGTCCGAAATGCCGCCGCGACGCAACTCCATCAGGAGCTGGATCATGCGCACATCGGGCACCATCGGGGCCGGCCGCCGTCAGAACAGCGACGACGCCGCGCCGTCGAGCTGCGGGACCAGCGCCTGGCGCGCCCGCTCCTCGGTCAGGTTCAGGTGCAGCGGTGTCACCGAGATGCGCCCGTCATAGATGGCGCGCAGGTCCGTGCCCTGCGGCGGGTTGCTGAGGAACCGCGAGAAGCCCAGCCAGAAGTAAGGCACGCCACGCCCGTCGACCCGCTCGAGGATATTCGTCAGCGACTGGTCCCGCTTGCCCTGTGACGTCACCTCGACCCGCGAGACCTCGTCGGGCCGGCGATCGGGGAAGTTCACGTTGATCAGCACCTCGCGCGCCCACTTCACCGCCAGCAGGCGACGGATGACGGGCGCACCAAACCGCTCGCAGCAGTCCCAGCGTACCTCGCGCCCCTCTTCATAGCTGTAGGCCTGGCTGAGCGCGATCGAAGGAATGCCCAGCGCCGTTCCCTCCATGGCCGCGGCGATGGTGCCGGAATAGGTCACGTCATCGGCAATGTTGGCCCCGCGGTTCACGCCCGACAGCACAAGGTCCGGCCGC
This sequence comes from Alphaproteobacteria bacterium, assembly GCA_018969785.1. GTDB lineage: Bacteria > Pseudomonadota > Alphaproteobacteria > Micropepsales > Micropepsaceae > SZUA-430. The sequence goes on along the minus strand of JAGWXR010000015.1, from coordinate 10,615 downwards.
TGGTTCTTCAGGATATGGTTGATCGCGAGCAGGACGCAGTCCGTCGGCGTCCCCTGCACCGCGAAGCGCCTCTTGTCCAGCTCGCGGATCCGCAACGGACTTGTCAGGGTCAGCTTGCGCGAGGCGCCGCTTTCCTCGGTCTCGGGTGCGACGATCCAGACATCGTCCGACAGCGATCGCGCAATCTTTTCCAGCGACGCAAGGCCGGGTGCATTGATGCCATCGTCATTCGACAGCAGGATCCGGATCGGGAGCTTCTCGTCAGCCATGGGGTTTGATGGTTTCCTCTCCGCCCATGTAGGGCCGCAGCACCGCAGGGATCGAAATCGATCCGTCGGCCTGCTGGTAATTCTCAAGGACGGCAATCAGCGTGCGGCCGACCGCAAGGCCCGACCCGTTCAGCGTATGCACGAAGCGGTTCGACTTTCCGTCCGCCGGCTTGAAGCGCGCATTCATGCGCCGCGCCTGGAAGTCGCCGCAGTTCGAGCAGCTCGAAATCTCGCGAAAGGCATTCTGCCCCGGCAGCCAGACCTCGATGTCATGCGTGCGCTGCGCGGCAAAGCCCATGTCGCCCGTCGACAGCACCATCGTGCGGTGCGGCAGTTCGAGGCGCTTGAGCACTTCCTCGGCGCAGGCCGTCATCCGTTCGTGCTCTGCCGCCGACTGCTCCGGCGTCGCGATCGAGACAAGCTCGACCTTCGAGAACTGGTGCATGCGGATCATGCCGCGCGTATCGCGGCCGGCCGCACCGGCTTCCGAGCGGAAACAGGGCGTCCACGCCGTGAAGCGCATCGGCAACTGGCTCTCATCCAGGATCATCTCGCGCACCTGGTTCGTCAGCGGCACTTCCGACGTCGGGATCAGCCAGAAACCGTTGGTCGTCCCGAACTGTTCCTCGCGGAACTTCGGCAGCTGCGCCGTCCCGTACATCGCCTGGTCGCGCACGAGGAAGGGCGGCACCACTTCCTCGTAGCCGAACGTGCCGGTGTGCAGGTCCAGCATGAAATTCGCCAGCGCCCGCTCGAGGCGGGCGAGCTTGCCCCGCAGGATCACGAAGCGCGCGCCCGACATCTTCGCCGCCGCCTCGAAATCCATGAGGCCCAGCGTCTCGCCGATGTCGAAATGCTGGCGCGCGGCAAAGTTGACCTGCCGCGGCGTGCCCCAACGGCGCATTTCCTGGTTGGCGGTCTCGTCCACGCCCTCGGGCACATCCGCGGCCGGCAGGTTCGGCAGCGTGCCGAGGATCTCGTTGAGGGCTTCCTCGCTCTCGCGGACCCTGAGTTCCATCGCCGGGATCTCGTCCTTCAGCCGCGCCACCTCGGCCATGAGGCGCTGCGCCTCGGCTTCATCCTTCTTCGCCTTGGCCTGCCCGATCTTCTTCGAGGCGTCGTTGCGCGCCGACAGAAGCTCCTGGTGGCGCGCGGTCGCGCTGCGCCAGGACTGGTCAAGCTCGAGGATCTGCTGCGCCTGGCCGCCAAGGCCCCGGCGGCGGAGGCCGGCATCAAAACCGGTCGGGTTCTCGCGGATGTAGCGTATGTCGTGCATGGGCTGCCTGCTGGCTGTTGGGGCGGTTCTTAGCCGCTCGGACCGCCCGCCACAACAGGGCTAAACCGCCTCGCCCGCGCTTTTGGACGCGTCTTCACGCCGCTTCTCGATCAGCCGCACGCTCCAGATCGACCCCTCGTAGAGCAGGCACAGCGGCACCGCCAGCGAGAACTGGCTCATCACGTCCGGCGGCGTCAGCACGGCTGCCACCACGAAGGCAATGACGATCGCAAAGCGCCGGTTCCGGCGCAGGAAATCCGAACTGACGATCCCCACCCGCCCCAGCAGGGTCAGCAGTACCGGCAACTGGAAGCTCAACCCGAAGGCAAAGATCAGTGTCATGACCAGGTCGAGATAGTCCGACACCTTCGCCTCGAGCTGGATCGGCAGCGAGCCCGGCCCGCCCGGGCTCTCGAACCCCAGGAAGAACCGTATCGCCACCGGCATCAGGCCAAAATAGACGAGCGAGGCGCCCGCAATGAACAGGATCGGTGTTGCGAACAGGAACGGCAGGAAAGCCGCCCGCTCGTTGCGGTAGAGGCCTGGCGCCACGAACATCCACATCTGGACCGCCACCATCGGAAACGAAAGGCACAGCGCCCCGAAGGCAGCTACCTTGAGATACGTGAAGAAGGTCTCGTAGAGCGCCGTGAAGATCATGCGCCGCCCGGGCTGGCCCTGCATGGCCTCGGCCAGCGGATGTGTCAGGAAGCCATAGATCTGCTCGGCGAAGGCATAGCAGATGCCAAACGCGACCACGAAGGTCAGCAGCGACCAGATCAGCCGCTGGCGCAGCTCGATCAGGTGATCGAGCAGCGGCGCCCGCGAGGCCTCGATGTGGGCCTCCTCCTCGTCCCGGTCACGCGCGCTCATGTCTGGCTGGCAGCCCCGTTTGCGGCGGCGGGCGCCGGTGTTGCGTCAGTCCCGGCAGCAACGGCCTTGGGAGCCGCCGGATCGACCTTGGCGGCGGCCGCCGCGGCATCGGGTTGGGCAGGCGCATCCGCGGGCTTCGGAGCCTCGCCGGCAATGTCACCGCGCATCAGGTCCGCCTCGAGCTTCTCGAACTCCGGCACGCGGGTCATGTCGCGGAATTCGCGCTTCAGGTCCTCCACGTCGGCCTGGCGCATCATTTCGTCGATATGCGACTGGAACTCCTGCGCCATCAGGCGCGCCTTGGCCATCCACTGCCCCGCAACCCTGAAGGCCTGCGGCAGGTCCTTCGGACCGATCACGACCAGCGCGACGATCGCGATGACGACAAGTTCGCTCCAGCCAATGTCGAACATGAAACGGCCGCCCGCTCAGTTCTTCTTGTCGTTCGCATCCTTGTTGGCAGGCTCGATGTTCTTGTCCTCGTCCGACAGCCCCTTGCGGAAGCTGCGGATGCCGCGCGCGACATCACCCATGACATCGGAGATGCGGCCACGGCCGCCGAACAGCAGCATCACAATCACGGCCACGACAAGCCAGTGCCAGATCGAAAAACTTCCCATGACGAAAATCCTCAAGGCCGCGGGCAAGGAGAGGCAACGGGGGGCGGCTCATCCACTGCGGTGATTGTCCCAAAACCTGCAGCGCCACGCAATGACGGAGAAAGGCCGCAGGGGCCGCATTTCCACGCCCTGCCGTGGGCAATGCGCCGGGTTAACGACCGCTCACGCCTCGTCCGCAGCCGCCGCATAGGGCTCGAAGGTCTCCCCCTCGTCGCCCGCCAGCAGCGGATCCTCGTCCTGCGCCAGGGTGTCCGACGGCGAGGGCACGATGAAGGCCGCCGGAATGCGCCCCTCGAGCAGCCCGGCCGCCCTGAGTTCCTCAAGGCCCGGCAGGTCGGAAACCTTGTCGAGGCCGAAATGCATCAGGAAGGCATCGGTCGTGCCATACGTCACCGGGCGCCCCGGCACGCGACGCCGCCCGCGCATGCGGATCCAGCCGATCTCGAGCAGGATGTCCAGCGTCCCCTTGCTCATGGTCACGCCGCGTATGTCCTCGATCTCGGCCCGCGTCACCGGCTGGTGATAGGCAATGATCGCCAGCGTCTCCATCGCAGCCTTCGACAGGCGCTTCTGCTCGACCGCATTGCGCTGCAGAAGCCCGCCCAAATCCGGCGCCGTGCGGAACACCCAGCGCCCCGCCACGCGCACGAGGTTAACCCCGCGCCCGGCATAGGTCTTCTCAAGCTCGGCCAGCAGCGCCGGCACATTGGCATCCGGGGGCAACCGTTCGACCAGCGTCGCCTCGTCGAGCGGTTCGCTCGCCGCGAACAAGACGGCCTCCAGCATGCGCAGCTGCGCCGCCGCGCCCGTCAGCCGCTCGGCGCCGGCCGCCTGGAGCGGATGCAGGAGCTGCGTGTCATCGTCGGGTGCATCTTCAGGCGCGCGTTGCGGCAGGATGCTCATGGCTTGGCCTCGCTTCCGGTATCGGTGGCCGCGGGCCTGAAGCGCACATAGACCGGCGCGAAGGGCGCCATCTGCCGCAGTTCCACCTGCCCGTCCCGCGCCATCTCGAGGGTCGCCGACAGCGTGCTCGCCAGACCCGACCGGCGCGAGCGCCCCTTGCTGAAATCCGCCGGCAGCAGCGCATCGATCACCGACCAGTCCATCACCGCGCCGATCATCCGCTCAAGCCGGCGCCGCGCATCCTCGATGGCAAACACGCGCAGCTTCTGTATCTCGTAGTTCGCATGCGCGATCTTTTTCACGCGCTGCGTCGAGTAGGCCTTGAGCAGGTCGATCAGCGTATCGGCATGGCGCGGCGTCTTGATCACGCGGATGCCCTCGGGCGATCCACGCCAGAACACCTCGCTGCCAAGCCTGTCGCGGGCCATCAGCCGCGCCGCCGCGATGCGGATGGCCTCGAGCCGCTGGAGGCGCAGGGTCAGCCGCTCGGCCAGCTCGTCTGCCGACGGTTCGCCGGGCTTGTCATCCTGCGGCAGCAGCAGGCGCGACTTGAGATACGCAAGCCACGACGCCATCACGAGGTAATCTGCCGCCAGGTCAAGCTGCCGGATGCGGGCAGCCTCGATGAACGAGAGATACTGCTCGGCCAGCGCCAGGATCGAGATCCGCCTCAGGTCCACCTTCTGCACGCGCGCCAGCGCCAAGAGCACGTCGAGCGGGCCCTCATAGCCTTCCACGTCGACGATGAGCGCCTCGCCTTCGGCGGCAGCAAATCCATCCGTCACTGGCGAGGGTCCCTGCATCGCCTAGGCGCCCAGCGCGCCATCGACGCGCGCCGTGGTCGCCGCGATGTCGAAGGGCTTCGGCCGCGACAGCACGGCCAGCGCCCGGTGCGCACGCTCCAGCGCCTTGCCGCTGAGCACCGGCGCAGCGTCGGCGATCTCGCGCATCTCGTCCATGTTGCGCGTGCAGTGCAGGATCATGTCGCAGCCTGCCGCGATCGAGGCCTTTGTCCGCTCGGCCAGCGAGCCCTTCAGCGCCCGCATGGTCAGGTCATCGGTCATCAGGAGCCCGTCAAAGCCGATGAAGCCGCGCACCACCTCGTCGATGACCTTCTTGCTGGTGGTCGCCGGCGCAGTCGGATCGATCGCCGAATAGACGACATGCGCCGTCATCCCCAGGGGTGCCCGCGCCAGCGCCCTGAAAGGCGTGAAGTCCGTGCGCTCGAGTTCCTCGCGCGACGTATCGACGACCGGAAGCTCCATGTGGCTGTCCGCCCGCGCCCGCCCGTGGCCCGGAAGGTGCTTGATCACCGGAAGCACGCCGCTGTCCATCATGCCGTCGATCACGGCCTGACCGAGCGAGGCCACCACCCACGGATCATTCCCGAAGGCGCGGTCGCCGATGATGTTGTGTGCCCCTTCGACCGGCACGTCCACACACGGCGTGCAGTCCACGTTGATGCCAAGGTCGCAGAGCTCGGCCGCCATCAGGCGGGCATTGTCATAGGCCAGGTCGCGCGCCGCACGCGGATTCTGCCGGCTGATGGCACCAAAGGCTGCCGCCGCAGGCCGCGCCTTCCAGTTCGGCGCCCGCAGCCGCTGCACGCGCCCACCCTCCTGGTCGACCAGGATCGGTGCATCCTGCCGCCCCAGCAGCTCGCGCATGGACGAGGTCAGCCGGCGCACCTGCTCGGGCGATCCGCAATTGCGACCGAAGAGAATGAAACCCCAAGGCTGGACGGCGCGAAAGAAGGCGACCTCGTCGGCCGTCAACTCATGCCCGTCACATCCGAAGATGACTGCACGCACCGACATTCAAAGCTGCTTCCGCCAGGGACAAAGGGACGGGACCGAAGGGCCCCATCCCTGCGCTTAGATCACTTCCCGACCGGCATGCAAGCGCCGCCGGCGGCAACGATCTCGTCGCAAGCCGCCTTGGCCGCGGATTTGTCGGGAAAACCGACGACCCTGAGGCGGAAAAGCTCACCCTTGCCTTCGACCTGCACCGACTGGAAGCGCGGCGTATAGGGACCGAGCAGGGCCTCGTGCCGGCCCTTGATGCGCGACCACTGGTCGGCCGCCTGCTTGGCTGACGGGAACGCGCCAAGCTGGATGCCGATGCCGCTGGAGGCCGACGCAGGCGCAGGCTCTGCCACGGGGGCAGGCGCCTCGGGAGCAATCTGCGGGGCAGGTGCCGGAGCAACGGCAGCCGGCTGTGGACGAACGATCGGCTTGGGGGCCGTCGGGGCAGCGGCGACCGGAGGCGGCATAGGCACAGGGGCCACGGCCGCAGGCGGCCTTGCATCCCGAACCACGGGCGCCTCCACGACAGCCTTGGGGGCTGCGGGATCATTCAATTGCACCGTCGGGTCCATCCGCGGATCAATCGCCATGTCGTCAGCCGGGGGGCCACCCTGCCCGCCTTCGGCGTTTTCCTCGAGGACGTCCTGCGTCGTCGGTGCCTCGCGGTCGACACCGGTAGCCGGGTCCGTGCTGGCAACGTTGCCGCCCGCACCATCCTCGGCCCACAATTCATCGTAGGTCTTCTCGTTGCCCAGCGCCGAGGGATCATTCTGCGCCACGCTGGTGCCGTCCGGCGCCTGGCGGTAGGGACCGGCATCACCCTCGAGCACCGGCGGGTTGCGGTCACGCTGTCCCTGGATCACACCCTGGTTATAGGCAACCCATACCACGCCCGCGAACGCAGCCACGACCACGAAGCCCAGCATCACGATCAGCGACCGGCTGCGCGGACGCTCCGGCTCGGTCTCGGTATCATAGAGCAGCGCATCATCGTACGGCGGTTCGTACAAGTTGCGATCCGGATTGACCATCGAACATTCCCCTTTTGACGCACCCGCACTGGCGCAACCGACGCAACACGCAGCGAATCGCCGGCAGCGTTTCCAAATTACACCCGGGCACTTGAAAACTTTGAAGCCTTTTCGCGCTTCACTCGTCGAGTTCGATCGCGAAAAGCCGACGGTGTTCCTGAAGTGCAAAACGATCCGTCATCCCCGCAATATAGTCCGACACCACGCGCGCCGTGCGAACGGATCTGGGGACATCGCAGAGTTGTGCCCAAGAGGTGGGAAGCACATCCGGCTCCGCGAGAAACAGTGCGAAGAGATCAGCAATGACGCGCTTCGCCTTCGACATCACGCGATTGACCTTGTAATGCCTGTACATGTGCGTGAACAGGAATGTCCTCAGCGCTTTGTCGTGCGCCGTCATCGCTTCGGAAAACGCAACGACAGGCCTGCCGCAAGTCCTCACATCCTCGGCGTTCCGCAATTTCAATTCATCAACGCGCCGTCGCGTCTCCATGAGCGCGTCATCAACCATCGCCGTGATCAAACGTCGCACGCATTCATAGACCAGCCGCGACCGCTCGAGCGCCGGATAGGCGCGCATGACCTCGAAGAAGATCGGGCCTACAAGCGGCAGCGCGAGCAGGTCGTCCACCGCGAACAGGCCCGCGCGGAGCCCGTCGTCAATGTCGTGGTTGTTGTAGGCGATGTCGTCCGAGAGCGCGGCGACCTGCGCCTCGACGCTCGCGAACGTGTCCAGCCTCAGGTCGAACCCGGCATTGAACTCAACGATGGCCTCCGGCAGCGGCTTGCCGCGCGACAGCGGGCCCACCAGCGGCCCGTTGTGCTTGACGATCCCCTCAAGCGCCTCCCACGTCAGGTTAAGCCCGTCGAACGTCGCATAGCGCTCCTCGAGCTTCGTCACGAGCTTCAGCGAATGCGCGTTGTGGTCGAACCCGCCAAAGGGCGCCATTGCCGCCGCAAGCGCATCCTCGCCCGCATGGCCGAACGGCGCATGCCCCAGGTCGTGTGCGAGCGCGAGCGCCTCGGCGAGATCCTCGTCCACGCGCAGCACGCGGCTGATCGAGCGCGCGATCTGCGCCACCTCCAGCGAGTGCGTCAGCCGCGTCCGGTAATAGTCACCCTCGTGATAGACGAAGACCTGCGTCTTGTGCTTCAGCCGCCGGAACGCGCCCGAATGGATGATCCGGTCCCGGTCGCGCATATAGGGGGTCCGCGTCAGGCTTTCGGAGTCCGGCCACTGCCGCCCCCGGCTGTCCGAGGGCCGCGACGCCAGGTGCGCCAGGTCCTGTCCGGCAGTAAATCCGCTCACGCCAAAGCCTCCTTGCCCCGGAAAGGAGCCAACGGGCCCCTCCGGCATTTGACTATCGCCGCCCGGCCCCTAAATAAAGGGATACAACATTTGTCCTTTCGTTGAGAGCGGTTAACCAAGCCCCATGACCACCCCGACCGTTACCGTATCCGACAAGGCCGCCAGCCGGATCGCCAACCTGACAGCGGCCGAGGGTCCCCAGATGATGTTCCGCATCGCGGTCAACGGGGGCGGCTGCTCGGGCTACCAGTACGATTTCACCTTCGACGACACCCGCACCGGCGACGACATCCTCATCGAGAAGGACGGTGCCCGCGTGCTTGTGGACCAGGTCTCGCTCGAGCTTCTGGGCGGCTCCATCGTCGACTTCGTCGACGGCCTCATGGGATCGCACTTCGAGATCCGCAACCCGAACGCCAAGTCCTCCTGCGGCTGCGGCACCAGCTTCTCGGTCTGAAGTCAGGCCTCTGGCCTTGGCACCCCATCCGGCGTTAAATGCCGGCCATGAAAATCGCGACCTTCAACGTCAACTCCGTCAAGGCGAGGCTCGACGCCGTCACGGGCTGGCTGCGCACCGCCAGCCCCGACGTGGCCTGCCTGCAGGAACTCAAGTGCGAGGCCAAGGCCTTCCCGCGCGAGGCCTTCGAGAGCCTCGGCTACACCTGCGCCGTGCTGGGACAGAAGACCTATAACGGCGTCGCCCTGCTGTCGAAGCACGGCATCGAGGACGTGCGCGAGGGCCTGCCCGGCGACGACACCGACGAACAGGCCCGCTACATCGAGGGCACGATCGTCACCAGGGCGGGCGCCGTGCGCGTCGCCTCGATCTATGCGCCGAACGGCAACCCCGTCGACAGCGAGAAATACCCCTACAAGCTCGCCTGGATGGACCGCCTCATCGTCCACGCGCGTACGCTGCTGCGCGACGAGGAACCGCTCGTCCTCGCCGGCGACTACAACATCATCCCGACCGAACACGATGTCTGGGATCCCGTCGCCTGGAAGGACGACGCGCTCTTCAAGCTGGAATCGCGCCGCAAGCTCCGCGAGCTCGTCAATCTCGGCTTCACCGACGCCTTCCGCGCCTGCAACGCCAAGCCGCACCAGTACACCTTCTGGGACTACCAGGCCGGCGCCTGGAGCAAGGACCACGGCATCCGCATCGACCACCTGCTCCTCTCACCCCAGGCCGCCGACCGCCTCAAGGCCGCCGGCATCGACCGCAAGCTCCGGGGACAGGATAAACCGTCCGACCATGTGCCGGTGTGGTGCGAGTTGCAGCTGTGACACCCGGCAGATATGAAGCGGCAAATCCCGCACCAACTCCCTCCCCCGCGCGTGCCGCGCGGGTACTCCCTCGCAAGCGAGGGAGAGCCGCACCTTTCCTTCTCTCCCTCACGAAGTGAGGGAGTACCCGCGCGAATGCGCGGGGGAGGGAGTTGCCCGATGAAGGGCGCCCTCAGATATCCGCGTACACATGCCCCTCGGCCTTGCCGCCCGGATGGGTCACCGCCCCACCACGCGCCGGACCAACCGTCAGCGTGTACTTGTGCAGCACACCCGACGTGTAGATCGTTGAACGCGGCTTCCATTCCGCGCGTCGCTTCGCCAGCTCGTCCGCCGACAGTTCGACATCCAGCGTCCCCTTCTCCGCGTCGATGACGATGATGTCGCCATCCTTGATCAGCCCGATCGGGCCGGCTTCGGCAGCCTCCGGCCCCACATGGCCGATACACAGTCCGCGCGTCGCGCCCGAGAAGCGCCCATCCGTGATCAGCGCATAATGCTCGCTGTCACCCTGGCCATAGATCGCCGCCGTCGTCGACAGCATCTCGCGCATGCCCGGCCCGCCCTTCGGACCCTCATAGCGAATGACGATCACGTCGCCACGCTGGATGCGCCGTTCCTGCACGGCCGCAAACGCATCTTCCTCACAGTCGAAGCAGCGCGCCGGCCCCCGGTGCTTGAGATGGGCAAGCCCCGCCACCTTCACGATCGCCCCGTCGGGCGCAAGGCTCCCGCGCAGGCCCACCACGCCACCCGTCGGCGACAGCGGGTTCGACAAGGGCCGGATCACATCCTGCTTCGGATTGAAGGTCACGTGCCGAAGGTTCTCGGCCAGGGTCTTGCCGGTCACTGTCATGCAGTCGCCATGCAGATAGCCGCCATCAAGCAACACCTTCAGCAGCGCCGGCACGCCACCCGCCTCGTACATGTCCTTTGCCACATAGCGCCCACCCGGCTTCAGATCGGCGATATAGGGCGTCCTCTTGAAGACCTCCGCCACGGCAAACAGGTCGAAATCGATGCCGCATTCATTCGCGATCGCCGGCAGGTGCAGCGCCGCATTGGTCGATCCGCCCGTCGCCGCCACCACGGTCGCCGCATTCTCCAGCGCCTTGCGCGTCACGATATCGCGCGGGCGAATATTGCGGGCAAGCAGCTCCATCACCGCCTTGCCGCTCTGCGTGCCATAATCATCGCGCGAGGTATATTCCGCCGGCGGTCCCGCCGAGAACGGCAGCGCCA
>JAGWXR010000014.1 GCA_018969785.1 Alphaproteobacteria bacterium | reverse complement strand
CTGGGCCTGTTCCAGCTGGTCCTGGCCGCAATCGAGTATCGCCGCGTGCATGGCGTGCACTATGCGAACACCGCGCGGGACAAGGCGTCGGCAAAGCCAGACTCGCCGCTGCTTGGCCGCCTGAGCCGTGCGCAGGCGAACCTCATGGAGACGGCGCCCTACTTCATCGGGATCTGCGTCATCATCGCGGTGACGGGCACGAGCACAGTTGCGACGCAGGTGGCGGCCGGCATCTTCGTGGCGGCGCGCATCGTCTACTTCCCGCTCTATGCGCTGGGCGTGCCCTATCTCAGGGGGCTTGTCTGGATGGTGTCGTTCGTGGCGCTTTGCGTGATGGTTGGCGCGGTAGCCATGGCGATTGACTGGGTGGCGGCGGCGGGGCCTGCGGCGGAGTGGGTGAAGGCGCTGCAGGGCGCCTGATCACATCCTCTCAGGCACCTCAATTCCCAGCAGATCGAGCAGCGTTTCAAGTTCGCGCAGCGTGAGGCGGCACAGCGAGAGCCAGTGTGTGCGGCGCGTGGCGTCGGGTTCGCTCAGGATGTGGTGGGCGGCGTAGAAGCGGCTGAAGGCCTGAGCGAGTTCGAAGGCAAACGCGCAGAGGATGTTGGGCGCGCGCTTGGCGATGGCTTGATCAATCGTGTGCGGCAGGCGGTCAAGGGCGAGGATGAGTGCGCGCTCGGGGTCGGAGAGGGTGGCCCCCTCCACCATCGCTGCGCGATGGTCCCCATTCCCCGGATTTGCGGGGGCGGCAATTACTCCTCCACCATCGCTGCGCGATGGTCCCCCTCCTCGACTGTCGTCGAGGAGGAGAGGTGTGGCGTCTGCCTTGCGCAGCAGGCTCTTGATGCGGACGGCGGCGTATTGGAGGTAGGGGCCGGTTTCGCCTTCGAACCTGATGAAACGGGCGAGGTCGAAGATGTAGTTGGTCAGGCGCTGGTTCGAGAGGTCGGCGAACTTGATGGCGGCGAGGCCCACTTTGCGGGCGATCTCCTGGCGTTCGGCTTCGGGGTATTCGGTGGCAAGGCCCGCCTCGTTCAGGCGCGCGAGGGCCTCCTGGCGGGCCTGTTCGATGAGGTCATGGAGCTTCACGACGCCGCCAGCGCGGGTCTTGAAGGGCTTGCCGTCGGGGCCGTTGACGGTGCCGAAGCCGACATGCTCGAGCTCTGACTTGCCGGCGAGGCCTGTCTTGCGCGCGCCGCGGAAGACCTTTTCGAAATGGTCGTGCTGGGGCTGGCCCACCACGTACAGCATCAGGTCCGGATCGACGGTGCGCACGCGGTCGACAATGGTCGCGAGGTCCGTTGTTTCATAGAGCGCGGCGCCGTCCGACTTCTGCACGATGAGTGGCGGCAATTCCTTCTTGTCGGTGGGTTCGGCGATGCGCACCACGAGCGCGCCTTCGCTCTCCTCGGCGAGGCCGCGGGATTTCAGGTCGGCAACCATCGGGGCGACGATGTGGTCGACGTCGCTTTCACCCTTCCACCAGTCGAACTCGACGCCGAGCGCCGAGAACTCGCGCCGCACGCCCTCGAAGGAGACGTTGCGGAAGTGCTGCCAGAGCGCGCGATAGCCGGGGCGGCCGGCCTGGAGTTCGGCGGTCGCCTTGCGAGCTTCTTCCAGGCGCTCGGGGTCGGCCTTGCAGGCGGCGGAGGCGCGCGGGTAGAGAACCTCGAGGTCGTCCATCGTCACAGGCGATGTCGCGGGATAGGGACCGGTCAGCGCCGCGTCGAAATAGGCAAGATCCGGCTTCTCGCGCTTCAGCTCGGTGATGAGCTGGCCCATCTGCAGGCCCCAGTCGCCGAAGTGGACGTCGCCGATCACCCTGTCCCCGAAAAATCGGAACAGGCGCTTGAGCGCATCACCGATGATCAGCGATCGCAGGTGGCCCACATGCATCGTCTTGGCGATATTGGGGCCGCCATAGTCGATCACGATGGTTTTCGGCGCCCCCGTCAGCGGCACGCCGCAGCGCGGGTCATCACGCAGGAGCGCCACGTGGCCAGCCAGCGCCGCATCGGTCAGGCTCATGTTGATGAAGCCGGGGCCTGCAATCTCGAGGCGGGCGAAGCGCGGGTCAGCCTTCAGGCGCGCGAGCACCTTCTCGGCAATGGCGCGCGGGTTTGCCTTGGCGGCCTTGGCGGCGGCGAGCGCGCCGTTGCACTGGAACTGCGCGAGGTCCGGGCGGTCGGACGTGGTGACGTGGCCGTGCGCGGGGTCGAGACCCTCGGCGGCGAAGGCCTCTGCGGCGAGGCCGGACAGGATTTTCGTGAGCGAAGTCATGTTATGCGGGGTTTAGCCCGGATGGCAGGCTGCTGTCACCCGGACGCTTGGAAGCATGGGACACGCGACAGGTCAGCGCGTGCTGGCGCGGTTCCAGGCAAGCTGCGCCTCGGTCAGCTGGAAGCCGATCGTGACAGAATAATCCTCGGCGCTGGTGCCGGGCTCGATCGGGATATCGATGCGGGCGACCGATTCCTTCACGAACAGCGTGCGGTCCGTGCCGGCGAAGGGCAGATTGAGGTCGAAGACCTGCTTCTCGATCACCTTGCCGCCCGAAATGACGGCGACGAAATAGGGAACCGTGCGGGCCTCGACGGCCGCTTCCGGTGCAATCGCGCCCTTCACCATGAAGGTGAGATTGGCCTTCGCGGACGCCTTGCTGACGGCGCAGCCCAGTTCGGGCTTCACGATCTCGGCCTTGAGCCCGACCTTGCTGCCGTCCATGACGGCCACGCGCGATGCGTCGGCGAGGATCGAGATCGAGGGACACGTCGAAGCGCGCGCCTTGGTCCGGGCGTCGGCTGCGATGGGGGCAAGCGTTGCCGTTGCGGCGAACGCGAGGCCAGTGGCGGTGAGGACGTGACGGAACATGAGGTGCCTGCGGTCGGTCGGGGATGATCGTGGTTACCCACGAGAGACCCTAAGCGCTCCATGGGCTCCGCGTCTACCCATTGCGCCAACGATTTGCACAGCATGGTATTTTGGCGTCAGCCGCCTTATGTTTGTGGGTGTCCCAAGCCTGCAACTCCCGATACCCGGACCCCCTGCCGTGACCACCGTTTCCAAGGCGCCATTGACCATCCTGCTTGCGGCGCCGCGCGGGTTCTGCGCGGGCGTCGACAGGGCCATCCAGATCGTGGAGCGCGCACTCGAGAAATACGGTTCGCCTGTCTATGTGCGCCACGAGATTGTCCACAACCGCTACGTGGTGCAGGGCCTCGAGCAGAAGGGCGCAGTGTTCGTGAAAGAACTCGATGCCGTGCCCGAGGGGGCCCCGGTGGTCTTTTCGGCCCACGGCGTCCCGAAGTCGGTTCCGGCCCACGCGCGCGAGCGCAGGCTGATGGCGCTCGATGCCACGTGTCCGCTTGTGTCCAAGGTGCATGTCGAGGCCGAGCGCCATCATGCGGCGGGGCTCGAGATCATCCTGATCGGCCACGCCGGGCATCCGGAAGTCATCGGCACGATGGGACAGTTGCCGGCGGGTGCGGTGAAGCTGGTCGAGACGGTGGCGGATGCCGAGGCGTATGTTGCCGATGATCCTTCGCGACTTGCCTATATCACGCAGACGACGCTCTCGGTCGATGACACAAGCGAGATCGTCGGCGTTCTCAAGCGGCGCTTCCCGCTGATCGCGGGGCCGCACAAGGAAGACATCTGCTATGCCACGACCAACCGGCAGGAGGCCGTGAAGGCGATCGCGCCGCGCTCGGACGTGGTGCTGGTCATCGGGGCGCCGAATTCGTCGAACTCGATGCGCCTTGTCGAAGTGGCCTCGCGGGCGGGCGTCAGGCGCTCGGCCCTGGTGCAGCGGGCATCGGACATCGACTGGACGATGATGGAAGGCGTCAAGACCGTGGGCCTGACGGCCGGTGCGAGCGCGCCGGACGTGCTGATCCTCGAGGTGATCGATGCCTTCCGCGCGCGCTTCGAGGTGACCGTCGAGGAAACCGAGACGGCCCGGGAAACCGTGCAGTTCCGCCTGCCCCGGGCGCTGGCCTGAGCAGACTGACTGCCGGGATGATCGAACCTGTTTGAAGTTCGGGGCGAAGCGCCTTAAGACCTCGCCATGGCCGTTTATACTGACGTCAGCGACACCGACCTGAACAGTTTTCTCGAGGCGTTCGACCTCGGGGCCGTGCTCTCGTTCAAGGGTATTGCCGAGGGGGTCGAGAATTCGAATTTCTTCCTGAAGACCGAACGCGGGTCCTATTTCCTCACGCTCTACGAGAAGCGCGTCCAGGAAGAGGACCTGCCCTACTTCCTGGGGCTGCTTGAGCATCTTTCGGCGCGCGGCATTCCCTGCCCGCTGCCGGTGCGTGCGCGCGACAGGAAACAGTGGCGCAGCCTGAACGGTCGGCCGGCGGCGATCGTCACGTTCCTGAGCGGGCTGTCCCCGCGCAAGCCGGACGTGCAGCAATGCGGCGAGGTGGGGGCTGCGCTGGCGCGGCTGCACCTGGCGGGGAGCGACTATCTTTTCCACCGGGCCAATGCGCTCTCGGTGCAGGGCTGGAAGCCGCTCGTGAAGTCGTGCGAGCCGCGGGCGAACGCGGTGGCGATGGGGCTTGGGCAGACCATCGTCTCGGAGCTGCGGCTCCTGGAGGAACGCTGGCCCGCGGGATTGCCGGAAGGCGTCATCCATGCGGACCTGTTTCCGGACAACGTGTTCTTCATGGACGGCAAGGTCAGCGGGATCTTCGACTTCTACTTTGCCTGCAATGACGCCTTTGCCTATGACATCGCCGTGGCGCTGAACGCCTGGTGCTTCGAGCCCGACGGGGCCTACAACATCACGAAGGGGCGCGCGCTTCTGTCGTGCTATCGCGCCGTCAGGCCGCTGACGGGAGCCGAGGTAGCCGCGCTGCCGGTGCTGGCCCGCGGGGCGGCCCTGCGCTTCCTGCTCACGCGGCTGCACGACTGGCTCAACCGGGATCCACGCGCGCTCGTGACCGTGAAGGATCCGGTCGAGTACCTCACAAAGCTGCGCTTCCACCAGGGGGCGACGGGCGCTGCCTCCTATGGATGGCCTTCATGAACCATGTCGAGATCTACACCGATGGCGCGTGTTCGGGAAATCCAGGACCGGGTGGCTGGGGCGCGATCCTGGTCTTTCGCGGGTCGCGGCGCGAGCTGTCGGGTGGCGAGAAGCTGACCACCAACAACCGCATGGAGCTCATGGCAGCAATCGCTGCACTCGAGGCACTCAAGCGGCCCTGCGAGGTGCACCTGCACACCGACAGCATGTACCTGAAGGACGGGATCACCAAGTGGATCAAGGGCTGGAAGGCGAAGGGCTGGAAGACGGCCGACCGCAAGCCCGTCAAGAACGTGGATCTCTGGCAGCGGCTGGATGAAGCCACGGCATCGCACAAGATCTCGTGGCGCTGGGTGCGCGGGCACAACGGCCATGAAATGAACGAGCAGGCCGACGCGCTGGCGCGGGCCGCGGTGCCGGCGCCCTGAGGCCCGCCGCCGGGCACTTGCCGGCGGCCGGGCCCGGAGCACGGATCAGAGCTTGCCGAGGATGTATTCGGCGGCCGAGACCTTGAACGCGCCACCCTCTTCCACCTCGAGGGCCTTGACGACACCGTTCTCGACAATGGCGGCGTAGCGCTGGCTGCGGACGCCCATGCCGTACTTGGTCGCGTCGAGCTCGAGGCCGAGCTTCTTCGTGAAGTCGCCGTTGCCATCGGCCAGCAGCTGGACCTTGCCTTCTGCATTCTGCGACTTGCCCCATGCGCCCATCACGAAGGCGTCGTTCACGGACAGGCAGACGAGGTTGTCGACACCCTTCCTGGCGAAGTCGGCGGCGTGCTCGACATAGCCCGGCAGGTGGCGGGCCGAGCAGGTCGGCGTGAAGGCGCCGGGAACCGCGAAAAGCACGACCTTCTTGCCGGCGAAAAGCTCGTCGGTCGTGACCGGGGCGGGGCCCTTGTCGGTCATCTGGGTCAGGGTGGCGGACGGGATCTTCTCTCCAACCTTGATCGTCATGGCATGGTCCTTTTCTGAAACGGGGTGTGCGGGTGAGCAGGATGTAGGCGATCCGGCGGCGCGAGAAAAGGCTGGATGGCCCGGCTGCGCCAATTTCCCCTACTGCAGCTGTGGGTGCCGGCGCCTGTTTCCGCCGATGTGCGGGCGGTTCTTCCGCGCATGGCCCGTGCGATCCTGTGGATGGACAGGCGCTTGCCGCTCCGTCCCTTGCGCATGACGCGCGCGGAAGCGGGGCCCTTGCGCGACATGAACGAAATATAATCCGTGCACTGTACGGATCGATCCGTCCACTGAAGGCTGCGGTGCTGCAGCTCCCGGGACCGCCCCTGAAGCTCGCCGCATGCAAGGAATTTCAACGCTGCAGCGCAGCGGGTCCCTTCCCGATGGCGGTGAACGCGACTACAATTGACCCATGGGTTTCTTCGGCGCATCACGACAGGCAACGCCACCGGCCTCGGGCTCGCTCGAGGGGCAGGTGCTCATTGCCATGCCGAACATTCCTGACCGGAAGATGGAGCGAGCCGCGATCTTCCTGTGCGCGCATTCCGAGCGCGGGGCCATGGGTCTCATCCTGAACAAGCTCGTGCGTGACATGTCGTTCATCGACCTGCTGCGCCAGCTCAGGATCATGCCGAAGGCCAGCCGCGTCGAGGGCATTCCCGTGCAGTTCGGCGGGCCGGTCGATACCGAGCGCGGCTTCGTGCTGCATTCGGGCGAGTATGAAGCCGGCAGCAACACGATGCGCATCGGCGGCCATGCCGGCCTGAACCTGGGGCTGACGGCGACGGTCGATGTCGTGACGGACATTGCCGAGGGCCGCGGTCCCCGCGCGTCGATGCTGGCGCTTGGCTATGCCGGCTGGGGCGCCGGGCAACTCGAGGCCGAACTGGCGCGGCATGCGTGGCTCATCTGCCCGTCGGATGACTTCCTGCTTTTCGGGCAGCAGTACCAGCTCAAGTGGGAGCATGGGCTGCGCAAGATGGGCATCACACCGTCACAGCTTTCGCGGGACTCGGGACGGGCCTGATCCGCCGGGACGCGGCAGCCCGCGCGGCGCGGGGGCCGGGCGCAGGCTTGCGGCGAGGAAGTTGTAGGCCTGGTTGGCCGTCATCGGTGCCCCGAACAGGAAACCCTGCGAGAACTCGCATTGCAGCGACCTGAGGCTTGCGGCTTCGGCCTCGGTCTCGACGCCCTCGGCGACAACCGACATGTCGAGGTCGTGCGCGAGGCGGATGATGGAGCGCAGGACGACCGGCGTTTCCTCGTTGTGCGCCATGTCGGTGATGAAGCTGCGGTCGATCTTGACGGTGTCGAAGGGGAAGCGCTGCAGGTAGGCCAGTGACGAAAAGCCGGTACCGAAGTCATCGAGCGCGAGGCCGGCGCCCGCGTCCTTGAGGTGCTGCAGCGCCTCGGCCATCGAGTCCGGGTTCTGCATGAGCACGCTTTCCGTGATCTCGAGCTTCAGCGACAGGCGCTGCGGGTTCTGGCGGTCGAGGATCCCGATGACGTCGTCGAAGAAGGCCTGGCGCAGCAACTGGCGCGCCGACACGTTGACGCTGCAGAAGACCGGATCGCGCATCGGGAAGGCCTGCTGCCAGCGGCGCAGCTCGACGGCCGCGCGCTCGACGGCGTAGCTGCCCAGCGGAATGATCAGGCCGGTTTCCTCGGCAAGCGGAATGAACTCGGCCGGGGCCAGCAAGCCACGCTGGGGATGGCGCCAGCGCATCAGGGCTTCGAAGCCGGCGACCGAATTGTCGGCGAGGCGGATGATGGGCTGGTAGTGCAGCTCGATCTGCTGGCGCTCAAGGGCCGAGCGCAGGTCGGCGTCCATGGTCAGCCGGTCGGGCGAGCGCGGCTTCATCTGGGGCTGGTAGATCTCGAAGCCGCCGCGGCCTGCCCGCTTGGCGTGGTACATGGCCAGTTCGGCCTCGCGCAGGACCTGCGTGCCCTGGCGGTGGTCTGCCTCGATCAGGGCGAGGCCGATCGATGCGGCCGGATAAATCTCGCGCCCCCCGATTGCCACGGGCTGGACAAGGGCATCGCGGATGCGCTGGGCGACGATGGCGCCGTCTTCGTCGCCGGGGCTGCCGAGGGCGAGAACGGCGAATTCCTCGCTGCCAAGCCGGGCGACAGCGTCCTCGGGGCCGACGGCATGGTCGAGCCTCTGGGCGATCTGGACCAGGAAGCGGTCGCCGGCCTCGTGGCCCATGGCATCGATGACCGCACGCACGCGGTCAACATCGACGGCCAGCACCGCGCCATGCCTTCGGGCCTTACCGGCCTTCATGGTTGCCAGCATGGCGTCGAGGCGCTTGATGAAGGCTGCGCGCTGCACGAGGCCGGTGGCGGGATCAACCTCGTCATCGACGGGCTTGCGCTGCTCCTGCGCCTTGCGCGCGGTGATGTCGCTGACCACGCCGATGCAGCGGATGGCGCGGCCGGCCGGGTTGGCCACGCAGCTTGCCCTGAGCTGGACCCAGCGGAAGCCGCCCTTGCCGTGGCGCATGCGGACTTCCAGCGTGAAGGAGGAATTGCCCTGGCGGCGATGGGTGTTCATCGCGTCGGCATAGGTCGTGATGTCCTCGGGGAGGATGAGATCGGCCCACCGCCGCTCGGAGTTGCCCATCGCGCCGGCCTCGAGGCCAAGCAGGGCCTCGACCGAGGGCGAGACAAACAGCGTGTCGGTTTCGAAGTTCCAGTCCCACAGGCCCTGGTGGGCGGCGGCGAGGCCCAGCGCGTAGCGATACTCGGCCTCCCGCGCCTTGCGGCCTTCCTCGGACAACTGCTCGCGCGAGACCTCGTCGAGTTCCGGCTCGGCGGGGGCTGCGGCGGCAAAGGCGAGTGCGATCGCGCCGGCGGTGAAAACGGCATCGCCGAAGAGTTCCGTGCCGGGCAACGTGTCGATGAAGCCCAGGGGCAGCAGCGCCGGCAGCAGGGCCGCCGCCGCGAGGATCGAAAGGCCCGGCAGGAGGGCCCGTGCGCGCGCGCCCTGGCGACGGGCGTCAATCGCTGCCATGCCTGCAGCCAGCAGCAGCCCGAACCAGAGAATCGCCTTGAGCAGGGGCCAGGCCGGATCCACGCCCGCTGCGGCGATGGCGGCAAAGCCCATGATCGCAAAGGCGATGCCGTCAAAGACCAGTGCAAAGCGCGGACGGGCATGGTTCCAGGAAAGATGGGTGCTCAGATAGCGCAGTGCGGCTGCGAACATGCCGGCGCCGGCCATCACCATCAGGCCCGCCGGCAGGGCCAGCAGCAACTGGCCGAGCACCAGCAGGACGAGGCAGCCAAGCCCTGCGGCTGCCCAGCCCGGCTCGGCGGCGTTGCGCAGCACGGCCAGTCCGGTCAGCCACGCCACCATGACGAGCAGTGCGCCGCCCAACAGTCCCCTGACCAGTGTCTCGTTGCGCTGGCTGGCGGCAAGGGCCTCGGGTTTCCAGAAGCTCCAGCGGGCAGAAGATCCGGCATCCTTCACCTGCAAGGCGAAGCGCGCGGTGGCGAAGGGTTCGAGGAAAAGCTCCGCGGCGCGCCGGCCTTCGGTCGTGACGATGCGCATGCGGGCGCCCTCGCCCACCACCTCGACAGCGACGATCGCAGGGCTGTTCCCGC
This sequence comes from Alphaproteobacteria bacterium, assembly GCA_018969785.1. Classification (GTDB taxonomy): domain Bacteria; phylum Pseudomonadota; class Alphaproteobacteria; order Micropepsales; family Micropepsaceae; genus SZUA-430. Next base: position 14,960 of record JAGWXR010000014.1, on the reverse strand, counting down.
GCGACAGGAAGCGCAGTACGCCCTCGCCATGTGCATCGAGGGTGATGATGCGGTGCAATTCCTGCTGCTTGGGATTGGCGATCTCGAGGGACTTCCAGTCATCGGGGGCACGTGCGGGCGCGTTCGCGGCGACCGCTGCCGGCACGTAAGGCTCGAGCCACGGCGTGATGTCGGAGATGTCCTGCTCGATGCGCACGGGAGCTGCAGCCTGCGCGGGCTCAGTGGCGGCGGCAAGCAGCAGGAGCCCCAGCACGCACACAGCCCAATCGCGGCAGGAGCGAAGCCGCTGCCACTGCTTGAACATCTGTTGCATGGCGTGCAAGGCGTGAGGCACGGGACGGTGTCGTCGCAGCTTCGAGTTACCGGGAGGCTTCCTTATACGCCACCACCCGTGATCCCGCGGTTAACAAAACACAAATGAAGCCTTGCCAGCGCGGCGCGCGGGGTGCCCGGGAAACCACGGCCGGCGGGGGCCGGACCCGAAATGCCCGGCCTGCCGTCCACCTGCCTCTGGTGCCTATTTGACCTTGATGAGCTCGACCTCGAAGACGAGGGTCTGGTAGGGCGGAATGGCCCCCGGTGCGCCGCGGGCGCCGTAGCCAAGGTCCTGCGGGATGACAAGTTCGGCGGTCTCGCCTTCCTTCATCAGCTGCAGGCCCTCGGTCCAGCCGGGGATCACGCGGTTCAGCGGGAAGCTGATCGGATCGCCGCCAACGGAGGAATCGAACTTCTTCCCGTTGATGAGCTTGCCCGTGTAGTGGACCGTGACGACGCTGGTCGGGCCCGGGTTCTTGCCCGTACCCGGCTTGATGCTGCGGAACTGCAGCCCCGATGACGTCACTGAGACGCCTTCCTTCTTCGCGTTCTCGGCGAGGTAGGCTTCATTCTGTTCCTGGTTCAGTTCTGCAGGCACGGCGGCCTCCTCGTCTTGGAGATTGGAAATGTCTTCAGGCGCAGCTTCGATCTCGGAGGGACTTGTCAGCCTGGACAGGAAACCGCCCGGTCCGAAGATCAGGAGTGAGAGCAGGACACAGGCAACGCCTGCACCCATGACGGCCTTGGACAGCGGTGTCTGGCGCTGCCACCATGACTTTTGCTTGAGGTTCTGGTTCATCCGTTGTGGTCCCGGTATCTGGGCTTTGGGATCGGGTCGCCCGCGACGATGGCAAATAGCAGATGGTCCTGCCATTCGCCATTGATTCTCAGGTATTTCCGGGCGGTTCCTTCGGCCGTGAAGCCGCACTTGGCCAGCACGCGCCGGGAGGCGGCGTTCGTGGGCAGGCACGCGGCCTCGATGCGATGGAACCCGAGGCGCTCCAGTCCGTGGCGCAGCACGGCCGTGACCGCGTCGGTCATGTAGCCCTGGCCCGCGAAGCGGGCTCCCGTCCAGTACCCCATGGTCGCGGCCGACTGGGCGATGCCCTGGCGCACGTTCGACAGCTGGATGCCGCCGACCAGCTTCAGGTGCGGCTCGGCGAAGATGAAGAACATGTAGCCTGCGCCCTCGCGCTCGGCCTGCCGGTAGCGGGCAAGGCGCCGACGGAAGGACTCGCGTGTCAATTCGTCGGCGGTCCAGCTGGGCTCCCACGGGACCAGGTGCGCGCGGCTCTCGGCGCGCAACGCCGCCCAGGCGGCGTAGTCGGAGGCGACGGGGCTGCGCAGGCGAACGCGTTCACCTTCCACCGTGAAGGACGCCTTCCTGCGCGTGAGAACCGGAGGCAGCGCCATGTCAGCTGAACCGGGCGGCGATCTTGTCATAGGACGCCAGCTGCGCGGAGGGCCCCAGCACGGCGAGCGACAGGGGGCCCGAGGCAAGGATGCGCGCGGCCATGCGCTTGACGGCGCCTGTGTCGACGGCATCGATGCGTGCGATGAGCTCGCGCGGGGTGAAGAGGCGGCCAAACGTCAGGTACTGCCCGGCAATCTGCTCGCAGCGCGCGGATGCCTGCTCGAGGCCCATCAGGAGACCCGACCTGATCTGCGCCTTGGCGCGAACGAGTTCGTCCTCGTCAACGTCACCGGCCAGCGCCTTCATCTCGCCGGCAATGACGTGCACGAGTTCCTGTGCATCGGCGCCGCTGGTGCCGGCATAGACGCCGAAGAGGCCGGTGTCGGTGTAGCTCGCGCCGAAGGCGTGGATCGAGTAGCACAGGCCCCGCTTCTCGCGGGCCTCCTGGAAAAGGCGCGAGGACATGCCGCCGCCAAGGACGGTCGAATAGACCTGCATCGCATAGAGTTCGTCCTCGCGGGCATGAACGCCGCGGAACGCCAGCGCGAGATGGGCCTGCTCGAGGTCGCCCTGCTCGCGATATTCGCCCCCGGCATAGGACGCAGGGCCCGGCGTGGGCGTCGCGCCGGCCTTGAGGCCGCCGAGGTGCTGCCGGGCGAGGCGCACCATGTCTTCGTGCTGCACGGCCCCGGCCGAGACGAGCAGCATCGCGGGCGCGCGATAATAGGCCGATACCTGGCCGATCAGGTCCTCGCGGGTGAAGCCGCGCACCCGCTCCTCGCTGCCGAGGATGGGGCGGCCGAGCGACTGCGCCGGGAAGGCCTGCAGCTGGAGGTGATCGAAGATCACGTCGTCGGGCGTGTCCTCGGCCTGGCCGATTTCCTGGATGACAACGCCCTTCTCGCGGGCGAACTCCTCGCTGTCGAAGGTCGAGTTCTGGAGGATGTCGGCGATGATGTCGACCGCGAGGGGAACATCATCGCGCAGCACGCGGGCGTAATAGGCCGTCTGCTCGCGGCCGGTATAGGCGTTGATGAAGCCGCCGACGCGCTCGATTTCCTCGGCGATGCCGCGGGCCGTGCGCCTGGCGGTGCCCTTGAAGGCCATGTGCTCGAGCATGTGGGCGATGCCGTTCGTCGCCTCGGTCTCGTTGCGCGCCCCGGCGCCAACCCATACGCCGACGCTGGCCGTCTCGAGGTGCGGCATGGGGTCGGTGATGACGGTCAGGCCGTTCTCGAGGGTCGAAATCAGGGGCGACACGGGGGGTACCTCTCGCGTGAGGCCCCTTACATAGAGCATCGGCTGGCGGTTTACATCGGGCCGGACCGCCCTTTTTCGCGGGTTCCCTGCCGGGCGGGAAACCCTAGCGGCGGGGGTTTTCGGTGATGTAGGCCTTCAGGGCGGCGATGCTGGCCGGCAGGACGTCACAACGCTCGGTTGCGGTTTCGATCCAGCGCAGGCGGTCCGGCAGGCCGGGACGGACGCCGGTCGCGGCGGCAACCGCGTCGGGGAACTTGGCCGGATGGGCGGTCGACAGCGTAACCACGTCATCCGACGCGCCCGCGATGCGGTTTGCTGCAAGGCCCACGGCGGTGTGCGGATCGACGAGCAGCCCCGTGCGGGCATGGACCTCGCGGATGGTTGCTGCGGTCTCGGCCTCGCTCACGCGGTCGGCGGAAAAGACCGAAGTGATCGCCTGGCGCACGGGCGGATCGAGGGTGATCGTGCCGCTGCGCTCGAAGGCCTGCATGAGTGCGGCGGTCCGGCCTGCGTCACGGTCGAGGGCCTCGAAGAGCAGTCGCTCGAAATTGCTGGCGACCTGGATGTCCATGGCTGGCGAAATCGTCGCCTCGACGGTGCCGCGGGCATAGACCCCGGTGTTGATGGCGCGCGCGACGATGTCATTGCTGTTGGTGGCGACGATGATGCGGCGTACGGGCGCGCCCATGCGGCGGGCCACATAGCCGGCAAAGGCGTCGCCGAAGTTTCCGGTCGGGACGGTGAAGGCGACGTCGCGGCCGCCGAGGGCAAGGCAGGTCGACACATAGTAGGCTGCCTGCACCGCGATGCGGACCCAGTTGATCGAGTTGATCGCGGCGAGGCCATGGCGGGCGGCAAAGTCGCGGTCGGCAAAGGCCTGCTTGACCATGGCCTGCGCGTCATCAAACGTGCCTTCGACGGCGATATTGCGGATGTTGGCGGCATCGGTCGTCGTCATCTGCCGGCGCTGCACGTCCGAAATGCGCCCCCTTGGGTGCAGGATGATGAGGTCGATGTTCGAGCGGTTCGCCAGTGCGTTGACGGCGGCTGCGCCCGTGTCGCCCGACGTCGCTGCCAGCACGAGGGCCCGCCGGTTGCGGGCCACGAGCGCCTCGTTCATCAACGGGCCCAGCACCTGGAGCGCGAAATCCTTGAAGGCCAGTGTCGGGCCGTGGAAGAGTTCGAGCAGCCAGCGATGGGGACCGAGCGCACGCAAGGGGGCGGCGGCGGGGTCGGAGAAGCGCGCATATACATCGCGCGTGATCCGGTCGATGCGCTCCTTCCAGTCAGGGTCGCCGCAGAAGTGCCCGAGTACCATGGATGCGAGTGTCGCGTAGTCATGGCGGGGTGCTGCCGCAAGCCGGCTCCAGTCCAGCGCAGGCCATGTTTCGGGGACATAGAGGCCCGCGTCGGGGGCGGGCCCGGCGAGCAGAACGTCCCCGAAGGAAATGGCAGGCGCCTGCCCGCGCGTCGAGATGAACTTCATTGCCTGTATCCAAGCCTTCCCTGGACCACATGATAGCGCAGATAGACAACCACGAGCACGACCCCGAGGGAGAACCATGTCAACGCATAGTTCAGGTGGTTGTCAGGGATGTTGACCCCCGTGGGCAGGGGTTCAGGCCCGCCTGCGTTGCGACTTGTGGCCTCGAACACGAGGGGTGAGCGCAAGCTGAGCCCGAGGGCCGCCGCAATGTCGGGGGCGTTGCGCCTGAACCAGATGCGCGCCTTGAGGTCTGGTGGCGGGGTAAAGGTGGATCCGGGGGCCGAGCGGCGAAACGCGCCTTCGATGGTCACGATGCCCTCGACCTGGCCTTCCGGCCGCGTTGCCGGGTCGCGCGCGCCGAGGGGTACCCAGCCCCGGTCCACGAGGATCATGTCGCCTCCCGTCAGGCGGAAGGGCGTCATCACGCGCACGCCCGGTCGCGTGGGGCCGGTGTCGGTGCGCGCCTCGGACACGTAGGCTTCGTCCTTGTGCTGGAAGGTTCCCGTTGCCGTGGCGGGGCGGAAAATCGCGTAGTCGCCGACAGGCAGGAGAAGCTCGACGGCTGCGGCCGCCATGGCCTGGCGCGCCTCGATCTGGGCCAGCATCGCATGCTTCTCGGCGCGGCGCTGCAATTGCCAGGTGCCGAGGCCCACCAGGATCGCGAGCGCCACGAGGGCTGCGACGGTCAGGCCCGGAAGCGGACGGAAGTGAAAGCGCGACATCATTCGTCCTCCCGGCGATAGCGGAACTGCAGGGCCACGAGCAGGGACTTGAAGACGGGCAGCAGGCCGAGGCAGAGGCCGACGGCCATCGGTCCGAGCACAAGGGCATGGACCCAGAGCGGGGGCGCGTAGCGGACTTCCAGGAACATCGCCGTTGCCATCACCACGGTGCCGGCGACAAGCACCACAAACACGGATGGACCGTCGCCATGCTCGGCGAAGGCCAGGTCAAGGCCGCACGACCTGCAGCGGGGGGCAACTTTCAGGTAGCGTGCAAACAAGGGGCCCGTGCCGCAGGAAGGGCAGCGGCAGAGAAGGGCTGAACGCCAAAGGGAGGCCGTGCTCGGGGGGGACATCGCGCACCTGTCGGCAAGGAAGTCGCCGCAGCACGTTATAGCCGATCCGCAACGCAAAAAGGCTGCGGCAGTTTTGGCTGCCGCAGCCTTGCATGGAAACCAGATGTCAGTGCGCGCCGATGCTGTGGGCGCCCTCGCCCCAGACATAGATGGAGGCGAAGAGGAAGAGCCACACCACGTCGACGAAGTGCCAGTACCAGGCTGCGGCCTCGAAGCCGAAATGGCTCTGGGGCGTGAAGTGGCCGGCGCGTGCGCGGAACAGGCAGACGATGAGGAACAGCGTGCCGACGATGACATGGAAGCCGTGGAAGCCGGTCGCCATGAAGAAGGTGGCACCATAGATGTTGCCCGAGAAGGCGAAGGTCGCGTGCGTGTACTCGTACACCTGCAGCGCCGTGAAGATCATGCCAAGCAGGACGGTCAGGGCGAGGCCGCGCACGGCGTCACGCTGGTTGCCGGTCTGGATGGCGTGATGGGCCCATGTCACCGTCGTGCCCGACGTGAGCAGCACGAGCGTGTTGAGCAGCGGGATGTCCCACGGGTCGAAGGTGGCGATGTTCGCCGGCGGCCATCCGCTCAGCCCCACGTCAGCCGGGAACAGGGAGGAATGGAAGTAGGCCCAGAACCATGCCGCGAAGAACATGACCTCGGACGCGATGAAGAGGATCATGCCGTAGCGCAGGCCAAGCTTCACGACCGGCGTGTGCTCGTGGTTGACGACGGATTCCTTCACGACGTCGCGCCACCAGCCGTAGAACGTGTAGATCAGCAGCGCAAAGCCGAGGAGCAGGAGCCAGGGGCCCGAGAGCACGCCGAACAGGGGGCCTGCGCCCTTGAGGGTCTGGAAATAGGCGATCGCTCCCACCGCCGACACGAAGGCCGCGATCGATCCCACGATCGGCCACGCGCTCGGCTCTACGAGATGGTAGTCGTGTCTGACAGGTTCATTTGCCATGGTGGCCCCTACGGAGTTTTCAAAGCGGCGACGTCGGTGGTGTCACCCTTTGCTGGAAAGAAGGTATAGGACAGCGTGATCGATTTCAGCCGCTTTGTTTCCGGATCATTCGCGATGGCCGGATCGACATAGAAGGCGACGCCGAGCTTGGCGGTCTCTCCCGGCTTGAGCGGCTGGCGCTCGAAGCAGAAGCACTGGGTCTTGTTGAAATACTTTGCCGCAAGAAGTGGCGTGACGTTGAAGGTCGCCGTGCCGACGATTTCCTCGCCGGACTTGTTGCGTGCAATGTAGTTGGTGGTGCCGTTCTCGCCGAGGTGCACCTGCACCGATCGGCGCTCGGGGCGGAACTCCCAGTCGAGGTCGGGCGAGGTGTTGGAATCGAAGCGCACCTCGATCACCTGGTCGAGGCGGACACCCGAGGGGGCGTTGGCGCGCAAGGGGGTGCCATCGAACCCGGTTACCTGGCAGAAGAGCCGATACAGGGGCACCGAGGCGTATGTCAGCGAGCCCATCCCGACCAGGATGCCGAAGCACATGGCCAGAACCTTGTCGTTTCGGGAGAGGTTACGCATCAAGCCCATCCTCACATTGAACGCTGCGCGATGTTACCGCCGATCTGCACGAGCGTCACCACGAACACGAGCACGACAAAGGCCACGAGCAGGCCCGCCATGGCCCAGTTGCGCTGAGAAAGCTTTCGCTTTTCCTCGGGGGTGAGGTCCATGGGTGCCATCACACTCCTGTCGGCGACAAGCCCACCAACCGTTCAACGGCGAGTGCCGTGAACAGGGCGAACAGGTAGAAGATCGAATAGGCAAAGAGGCGCAGCGCCTGGCCGCGTTCGCTTTCCGGCGATGCGCGCCAGAGCAGCGCCGCGAGGGCGATGAACGCGAGGCTGCCCATGGCAGCCGTCATGCCGTAGACGGGCCCGAACCAGCCCAACGCCCACGGCGCCACGGCCGCAAGCGACATGACAAGCGTGTAGCCCAGGATCTGGTTGCGCGTTGAGCGCGATCCCTTGACGACGGGAAGCATCGGTACGCCGGCACGCGCATAGTCGTCACTTCCCGCGAGCGCGAGCGCCCAGAAATGGGGCGGCGTCCAGAGGAAGATCAGGAGGAATAGAGACCAGGCCGCGGGGTCGAATGCGTTTCCGGTCACCGTGGCCCAGCCGATCACCGGCGGCAGGGCGCCGGCGGCACCGCCGATCACGATGTTCTGCACGGTCGAGCGCTTGAGCCACATCGTGTAGATGAAAAGATAAAAGGCGATGGTGGCTGCCAGCAGCATCGCCGGAACGTGTCCGACGGCAAAGAACATCGTGAACACGCTGAAAAAGGCGAGCGTCGCGCCGAACTCGAGCGCCGCCTGCCGCGAGATCAGCCCCGATGGAATGGGCCGCGTGCGGGTCCGCGTCATCACGGCATCGATGTCGGCATCAAACCACTGGTTCAGCGCGCCCGATGCACCCGCGCCAACGGCGACGCACAGCAGCGAGATCACCGCGATGACGGGGTGGACGCTTCCGGGTGCGGCGATCATGGCCGCCAGCGCCGTGAAGACCACGAGGGACATGACCCGCGGCTTGAGCAGCGCCAGATAGTCGGAAGGGCCCGCGAGCGATGCGCGGGCCCCTTCGTCGATGGAAACGGCAGAGCCTGAGGTCAATGCCCGTGCCCCTTGTTGGTGATGCGGGGCAGCGTATTGAACTGGTGGAACGGCGGCGGCGACGGCAGCGTCCACTCCAGCGTCGTGGCGCCTGCGCCCCACGGGTTGTCCCCGGCCTTACGCTTCTTCATGAACATCTCGATGATGACCCAGAGGAAGACGAGGGTCGCTGCGGCCGAGAAGAACGAACCAATCGACGAGATGTAGTTCCAGTAGGCGTAGGCATCCGGGTAGTCCACGTAGCGGCGCGGCATGCCCGCGAGGCCCAGGAAGTGCTGCGGGAAGAATGTCAGGTTCACGCCGATGAAGGTCATGTAGAAGTGCACCTGCCCCCAGAACTCGCTGTACTGGTAGCCCCACATCTTGGCGGACCAATAGTAGAAGCCCGCGAAGATCGCGAACACGGCGCCGAGCGAGAGCACGTAGTGGAAGTGCGCCACCACGTAATAGGTGTCGTGCAGCGAGGTGTCGACGCCCGAGTTGGCAAGCACCACGCCCGTCACGCCGCCGACGGTGAACAGGAAGATGAACCCGATCGCCCAGAGCATCGGCGTCTTGAACTCGATGGACCCGCCCCACATGGTTGCGATCCACGAGAAGATCTTGATGCCCGTCGGCACGGCGATGATCATCGTGGCGACCAGGAAGTAGGCTTCCGTGTCGACGCCCATGCCCGAGGTGTACATGTGGTGCGCCCACACGACAAAGCCGACGACGCCGATTGCAACCATCGCGTAGGCCATGCCCAGATATCCGAACACGGGCTTGCGCGAGAACGTGGCCACGATCTGGCTGATGATGCCGAAGCCCGGCAGGATCAGGATGTACACTTCCGGGTGGCCGAAGAACCAGAACAGGTGCTGGAACAGCAGCGGATCACCGTTGCCGGCCGGATCGAAGAAGGTCGTGCCGAAGTTTCGGTCCGTCAGCAGCATGGTGATGGCGCCGGCGAGGACCGGCAGCGACAGCAGCAGCAGGAACACCGTGACCAGGATCGACCAGACGAACAGGGGCATGCGGTGCAGGGTCATGCCCGGCGCGCGCATGTTGAAGATCGTGGTGATGAAGTTGATGGCACCGAGGATCGAGGAGGCGCCAGCCACATGGAGCGCCAGGATCGCGAAGTCCATGGCAGGACCCGGCGAACCGGTGGTCGAGAGGGGGGCGTAGATTGTCCATCCGCCACCCACGCCGTGTCCGCCTGAGTCACCTTCGACGAACATCGACATGATGAGCAGCAGGAACGCGAACGGCAGCAGCCAGAACGAGATGTTGTTCATGCGCGGGAACGCCATGTCGGGCGCGCCGATCATGAGGGGCACGAACCAGTTGCCGAAGCCACCGATCATGGCCGGCATGACCATGAAGAAGATCATGATCAGCGCGTGCGCGGTGACGAAGACGTTGTAGAGGTGCTCGTCGCCCGAGAAGAACTGGACGCCGGGCTCCATCAGCTCGGCGCGGATTGCAACCGACAGGGCGCCGCCCACCAACCCCGCGAAGATCGCGAAGATGATGTACATGGTGCCAATGTCCTTGTGGTTCGTCGAGTAGACGAAACGGGCCCAGCCCCTTGGCGTATGGTCGTGGCCGTCGGCGTGTTGTGCAGTCGCCATTGTCTTGCTTGCTCCCCGATGCCTAGCGTGACGCGAGCGCCGTAGAGGCGCTGCCAAGGCTGGCCGTTGACTTCTTCATTGCAACCCATTCGTCGAACTTTTCCTGGCTGACCACCTCGACGGCGATCGGCATGAAGGCGTGGCGCGAACCGCAAAGCTCGGAGCACTGGCCGTAGAAGACGCCTTCGCGGTTGGCCTTGAACCAGGTCTCGTTGAGGCGGCCCGGGACGGCGTCGACCTTGACGCCGAAGGCGGGCACGGTCCACGAGTGGATGACGTCAGTTGCCGTCGTCTGCACGACAACCACCTTGTTTACCGGCACCAGGACGCGACCGCCCTCCTTGACTGCCAGCAGGCGCGGTTCGCCAGCGGCCTTGGCTTCTTCTTCCGACGCCATTTCCGAAAGCTCGATCGAAACGCCGAGGTCCGGGTACTCGTAGGACCAGTTCCACTGGTGGCCGATCGCCTTGATCGTCACGTCGGGCTTCTCGGGGATTGTTTCACCCTCGTACAGCAACTTCAGCGACTGCAGGCCGATGAAGCCCAGGATGACCACCGGCACCAGGGTCCAGACGACCTCGATGATGGTGTTGTGGGACCATGTCGCCGGCTTCGGGTTCGCCTTGGCATTGTAGCGGACCATGACCCAGACCAGCAGGCCGAGCACGAACAACGTGATGCCCGTGATGATGACCAGCAGAAGGTCGTGGAAGTCGTGGATGTTCTGCATGTGGTCGGTGGCCGCCGGCATCAGCGTCACCTGCCTGTCGACTGCGTGGGATCCTTCCGTCGCCTGGCTCCAGGCGGCGGGTGCGGACAGGGACGTCGCGAGAAGCGCCGCCGGATACAAAAGGCCATTTCGCAAGATTGCGCGCATGCGCTTCATCAGCCCCATTTCAGCTGGATGGTGAAAGCCCCACGGGAGCAACGACTCCCCTCAGGCCCGGATAGCATTTCTAGAGGACGCGATTTAGCGGCGTTGACCGATAGCCGTCATTGCGACCTTATGCCACAATCGTGCGGCCTTTGTGCAAAGTTTCGCTCGAGAGCACCAAGCTTGCCTCGTTCGCGCGCAACTTCCCCTGCTGGAAGGCCGTGCGAGGGATTGCCCACTTCACTCACGCTGCGTGTGCAATCGGCGCGTGCTAAATTGCCTCAGATGGCTTGCACCCCCTGCCCCGCCTCCGCGCGGGGGTTCATGCGCTCGATGCCGTGCGGCGGCGCGCATCGGAATTGCTGTTCCGGTTTGACCGAAAGCAAATTACGCTTGGCGGCATTCCACAATCAGCCGCTTCGGGGATCCCTGCACCCATGACGTCTGCCAACGACCTCTTTTTCAGCCGAACCGGACTTGATCGCGCCGCGGTCGAACGCATCACGTCGGACGCCCTCAAGGGTGCGGATGACGGGGAGATGTATCTCGAATACCGCCTGTCGGAGAGCTTCCTGTTCGATGACGGCCGCATGAAGTCGGCCAGTTTCGACACGACGCAGGGTTTCGGCTTGCGGGCTGTGGCTGGCGAGGCCGTCGGCTTTGCCCATTCATCCACGCTTGACGAGGATGCGATGCGCCGCGCGGCCTCGGCCGTGCAGGCGGTGAAGAGCGGCCACACGGGGACGTGGGCGGAAGGCCCGCAGAAGACGAATGTGCGGCTCTACACGGATGCCAATCCGATCGACACGGCGCCGTTCGATGCCAAGACGAAGCTGCTCGCCGACATCGACGCCTATGCGCGCGGGCGCGATCCGCGGGTGCGTCAGGTGTCATGCTCGCTCTATGCCGAGTGGCAGGCGGTGCACATCCTGCGGCCCGACGGGCTTGCGGTGCAGGATATCCGCCCGCTGGTCCGGCTCAATGTCTCGATCGTGGCGGGCGAAGGCGACCGGCAGGAGACGGGTTCGCATGGCATGGGCGGGCGTCGCTCGCTCGATGTCTACCTGAAGCCCGAAACGTGGAAGTTTGCCGTCGACGAGGCGCTGCGGCAGGCGCTGGTGAACCTGCAGTCGGTCGCCGCGCCGGCGGGCGTGATGCCCGTGGTGCTGGGGCCAGGCTGGCCGGGCGTGCTGCTGCACGAGGCGATCGGGCACGGGCTCGAGGGTGATTTCAACCGCAAGAAGACGAGTGCGTTCGCGGGGCTGATGGGCCAGCGCGTGGCCTCGCCGGGGGTCACGGTCGTGGATGACGGCACGCTCGATTCGCTGCGCGGCTCGCTGTCGGTGGATGATGAAGGCACGCCGACCTCGCGCACGGTCCTTATCGAGGACGGGATCCTGAAGGGATACCTGCAGGACCGGCAGAACGCCCGCCTCATGGGCATGAAGCCAACGGGCAGCGGGCGGCGACAGTCCTATGGCTGCACCGTGATGCCGCGCATGACGAACACGTTCATGCTGGCCGGACCGCATGATCCCCAGGAGATCATCGCGAGCGTGAAAAACGGGCTCTATGCGGTGAACTTCGGCGGCGGACAGGTCGACATCACCAACGGCAAGTTCGTGTTCAGCTGCACCGAGGCCTATCGCATCGAGGATGGCAAGATCGGTGCGCCGGTGAAGGGGGCGACGCTGATCGGCAACGGGCCGGATGCGCTGACGCGCGTGAAGATGGTCGGCAATGACCTGAAGCTGGACACCGGCATCGGCACGTGCGGCAAGAACGGGCAGAGCGTTCCCGTGGGCGTGGGGCAGCCTTCGCTGCTGATCGAAGGGCTGACGGTCGGCGGAACGGCAGCGTGACGGCGTAACGACGCGCGCCATACCGGAAAGGCAAGAAGATGAGTGCAAGACCCGAAGCCGTCGGCCTTTCGTCACGGCGCCTCGAGAACATCGACACGTTCCTGCAACGCAAGTATGTCGACAGCGGGCGCATGCCCGGCACGCTGTCGCTTGTCTGGCGGCGCGGGGAGATCGCGCATCTCGGCGTGACCGGCATGGCCGACATCGCGCGCGGCAAGAAGATGGCCGAGGACACGATCTTCCGCATCTACTCGATGACCAAGCCCGTCACGTCGGTCGCGACGATGATGCTGGTCGAACAGGGCCTGATTGCACTTGATGACCCGGTGCACAGGTTCATCCCGTCATGGAAGGATCTCGGCGTCTACAATGGCGGGTTCATGGAGACGTTCCGCACGAAGCGCTGCGAGCGGCCGATGCTGGTCATCGACCTCCTGCGCCACACGTCGGGCCTGACCTACGGTTTCCAGCAGTCGACCAACGTGGACGCGGCCTATCGCAAGGTGAAGATCGGCGAGATCGAGAAGCACGGCACGCTCGAGGAGATGGTCGAGAAGCTTGGCACGCTGCCGCTCGAGTTCTCGCCGGGGACGGCGTGGAACTATTCGGTGGCGACCGATGTCCTGGGCTACATCGTTGGCAAGGTCGCGGGCGTGGCCTTCGATGATTTCCTGCGCACGAAGATCTTCAAGCCGCTCGGCATGCACGACACGGACTTCCACGTGCACGAGGGCAAGCGCGAGCGGTTCGCGGCCTGCTATGCGGTCACGCCCAAGGGCGGCATGGACCTGCAGGACGATCCGGCGAAGAGCCCCTATCTCGCCCCGCCCTCGCTGGTCTCGGGTGGCGGCGGGCTTGTGTCGACGGCCGGCGATTACCTGCGGTTCTGCCGGATGCTGATCAATGGCGGCTCGCTTGATGGCGTGCAACTGCTCAGCCCCAAGACGGTCGAACTGATGACGCAGAACCACCTGCCGGGTGGGCATGACCTGCCGGCGCTGTCGCGGTCGATGTTCAGCGAGGCGACCTATAACGGGATCGGCTTTGGCCTTGGCTTCTCGGTCACGATGGACCCGGTGAAGACGATGATACCGGGCAGCGTCGGCGAGTACTCGTGGGGAGGCGCGGCGTCGACCACGTTCTGGATTGACCCGCGCGAGGACCTGATCGCCATCTTCATGACGCAGCTGCTGCCGTCGAGCGTCTATCCCGTGCGCCGCGAGTTCCGGACCATGGTCTATTCGTCGTTCGTGAGCGAGGCCGGGTTGCCTGCGAAGCCGCGGGTGGGTTTTTAGGCGCGTCAGTTCACCTGGAGGGTCACCGTGGCCTTGGTCTCGCCGCGCTGGCCGGCGCCGGAGCCTGAGCCGCTGCTGTCGCGCCGGGTGACGAGCAGGCGGTCGCCGACCACGGCGTAGATCCTGTCTTCGCGGCTCTTCGTTTCGAACGACACCACGATGAAGGCGCTGCCCTTGGACATGTTCTGGGCGCGCGCGGCCAGCGGGCGACCGCTGCCATCGATCCAGACATCCAGCGTTGCCGTCTGCTTGTCGACGAATTGCTGGTTCTTCGCCACGACCAGGTCGAGGCTGAGAAGCCGCGCGGGCACGCCGTTCCAGGCTTCGGCGCGCTCGGCCTTGAGCCTGGCACCCTCGAGGCGGGTGAGCAGGGTCTCGGCGGCGTGGACCATGCTGTGCACGTCGGCATAGTCGAGCTCATTCAGCGCGTTTCGCGTGGGGATCGGGGCCGTGCTGTCGGACTGGCGCCCTGCCCCCTCGGCCATGGCGCGGACCATGATTTCCCTCGGGTAGACGATGCGCAGGCCCTGCGGGCCGTCCTCGGCGGTGACGGTGGCCGTTCCGTTGGCCACGCGCTGCCTGTCGTCGTCGTCGCGCGAGTTGGTCGTGACCTGCGCCGTCAGCGTCACGCGCAAAGGCGCGGTGCCCTGCAGCTTGCCGAGCGCGGCCCTGAGGTCGTCGAGCCCGTCAGCACGCGCGGGTAGCGCCAAGGCCAGGCCCGCGAAGGCAATGGCCACCAGAAAAGTCCTTGCGTGTCCCACGAGATGCGCTCCCTTGTCCTTCAAACCGTTCAGCCGTGTCTCTTGATGCCTTCAACCCAGGTCTCGCGCACGGCAATCGCGGACAGGCGTGTCGGGTCAACCTTCAGCGGATCCTCGTCGAGGACGACAAGGTCGGCATATTTTCCTGTCTCGAGCGAACCCAGTGCGTGATCCATGTGGATCTGCCAGGCGGCGTCTGCCGTCATCGATCGAAGCCCCTGCTCCACCGATATGCGCTCATCGGCGGCCAGGATTTCGCCGCCGTCGCGCATGATGCGGGTGACCGCGTTCTCGATGCAGCGCAGGGGTCCTATTTCAGTGACATCATAGTCGGAGTGGAGCGTGAAGCGGACGCCAGCCTTCAGGGCCGATGCCG
>JAGWXR010000155.1 GCA_018969785.1 Alphaproteobacteria bacterium | reverse complement strand
ATCGGGCTCTTGTTGGCGATGGCGGCTCCGACCATCACCGAGCCGCCGACCATCAGCGAGTTGCCCTGGCCCTTGCGCTGGTTCACGAAGCGCGGCAGGCCCACCATGCCACCCGCCCCACCCACATTCTCGAACTGCATGTTGCCCACGAGGCCTGCAGCCTTCGTCGCGCGCTCGATCGCCCGAGCCGTGCCGTCCCAACCGCCTCCCGGGGCAGCCGGCACGAACATGTTGATGGTGTCGAAGAGGGCCTTGGCCTGGGCCCAGTTCGGTAGGGCGGCTGCGGCCCCCGCGGCGGCACCCCATCCCAGGAACTCACGCTTGGAAATCGTCATGGTTGTCTCCTCTGTCCAGCCTACGCGGCTCTCCGGCCGAATTATGGGGTACTGACCCACCTGACCCGACGGATGCAGGGCCATTGCGTCAGTCTGCGGCGCCCAGATGCAGCGCGCGCTCACGTTGCAAGGCCAGCTCGGTGCTGTCGGGGAGCGACACCGGCCAACCTTGAAGGTGCCGGCGCGCAACGGCTGCGATGGCCGCCACTGCCCCAGGCGTGTCGTTCAGGCAGGCGATGTAGTGAAACTCCCGTCCCCCCGCCTGCAGGAACGCGTCTCGGGCCTCGAGGCCTATCTCCTCGAGTGTCTCCAGGCAATCCACAGCGAACCCGGGGCAGATCACATCGACCCGCTCGAGCCCGGCAGCGGCCATTTCCTGAAGGGATGGCTCAGTGTAGGGTCGCAGCCACTGTGCCCGGCCGAAGCGGCTCTGGAAGGTGACCTTGTACTCGGCCGGGCTCAAGCCGAGCGCTTGAGCCAGCAGGCGTGCCGTCTTGTGGCACTCGCAGTGGTAGGGGTCGCCGAGCATCAGCGAGCGCTCGGGCAGGCCGTGAAAGGTCATGACCAGCATGCGGCCACGACCCTTCGTCTCCCAGTGGCTGCGAACGCTGTCGGCCAGGGCCTCGATGTAGTCGGGCTCGTCGCCATAACGGTTGACGAAGCGGAACTCCGGCAGGTGACGGGCTGCGCCTGCCCACCGGCTGACGGCATCCCAGATGCTGGCTGTCGTGGCGGAGGCATACTGGGGATACAGCGGCAGCACGAGCACGCGCGTGGCGCCCGAGGCTCGCAGCGCATCGAGCCCATCGGACACGGACGGGGAGCCGTAGCGCATCGCCTGCTGCACGAGCACCTCCTGACCGGATTGGTCGAAGACCGAGCGCAAGCCTTGTGTCAGGCGCTGCGTCCACACCGCCAAGGGGGAGCCTTCCGGCATCCAGATGCTTGCGTACTTCGCCGCCGAGCGCGCCGGGCGCACACGCAGGATGATGCCGTGGAGGATCGGCAACCAGACCAGGCGCGGGATCTCGACCACCCTGGGGTCGGACAGGAACTCGGCCAGGTAGCGGCGAGTGGCTGCGGCCGTCGGCTCGGCCGGACTGCCCAGGTTCACCAGGAGGATGCCGGTGCGGCTGGGCGTGCCGTGTCGCAGGGGCGGTTCGGGGCGCAGGCTCATGGCTCGCTCGTGACCCGGAATTCGATCCATTCGACCTTCGGGCCTGCCGTGGCCGCTCCCAGTGCGATCCGACCGCTGCCCACGAGCGTGCAGGTGCCCCGGCGCAGGCTGAGCACATCCCCTGCGCGGAACTGGACGCAGGTGCCGTTGAAGCTGAGGTCGGTCAGCTGGAAGCCGCCGCTGTGCCAATCGACCCGCGCGTGCGACCGGGATACCGTGGGGATGTCCACGTGGCAGGTGGCGTGGGGGTCCCGACCGATCAGGATCGGCGTGTCGGACGACGCGAAACTCCGCCGCTGACCGTGCCACGCCAGGTCGAGTCGCATCGTGCGCGGGGAGTCCGCGCCCAGGTCGCCGAAGTGCGTCGTTGGCACGTCGGCGGCATCCTGACGCACCGCGACCGACACGCCCACCGTCTCCGAGCGCCCCCTGATCGCGAGGTGGTCCAGGCTGCGGAAGGCCAGTCGCATGCTGTCGGGCAGTGCTTCCAGCACCTCGTCGGTGACCAGCGTCTCGTCATCGCCCGTGTGTTCGATGAGCCGCGCAGCCACGTTCACGGCGTCGCCGAAGAAATCGCCCTCCTGCTCGATCACCTCTCCGCTGGCCAGTGCGACGCGCAGCCGCAGCGCGGGTGTCGCATTCTGCCCATAAGCCACCCCGTCGTCATCGACCGCCAGACGCAGTTGCCCGTGCAGGTGCTCGGCACAGCTGCACGCGTCCTCGGCCGAGGCGAAGGTGGCCATGAGCCCGTCACCCAGCGTCTTGAAGACTTGCCCGTTCCACGTGGCGACGACAGCGCCCAGCGTGTTCACGCACCGCGTGACGAGCGAGGTGGCCGGGGCGTTGCCCAGGTTCTCGAACAGTCCGATGCTGCCACGCAGGTCCGCTGCCAGCACTGTGCGGTTGAGAGTCGTGCTCATGGGCACGGGCCGCGGAGCGGCTAGAGGTTGTCCAGGTAGGTTCGCAGCTTGTCCGAGCGGCTCGGGTGCTTGAGCTTGCGAATCGCCTTGGCCTCGATCTGGCGAATGCGCTCGCGCGTCACGTCGAACTGCTTGCCGACTTCCTCGAGGGTGTGGTCGGTGGACATCTCGATGCCGAAGCGCATCCGCAGCACCTTGGCCTCGCGCGGCGTGAGGCTGTCCAGGATGTCCTTGACCACCTCGCGCAGGCCGGCCTGCATCGCGGCGTCGATGGGAGCCGTGTTGTTCGTGTCCTCGATGAAGTCGCCCAGGTGCGAATCGTCGTCGTCCCCGATGGGTGTCTCCATCGAGATCGGCTCCTTGGCGATCTTCATGATCTTGCGGATCTTGTCCTCGGGCATCTCCATCTTCTCGGCCAGCGTCGGGGCGTCGGGCTCGTAGCCGAACTCCTGGAGGTGCTGGCGCGAGATGCGGTTCATCTTGTTGATCGTCTCGATCATGTGAACCGGGATGCGGATCGTTCGCGCCTGATCGGCGATCGAGCGCGTGATCGCCTGGCGAATCCACCAGGTGGCGTAGGTCGAAAACTTGTAGCCGCGGCGGTACTCGAACTTGTCCACCGCCTTCATCAGGCCGATGTTGCCTTCCTGGATCAGGTCGAGGAACTGCAGGCCACGGTTGGTGTACTTCTTGGCGATGGAAATCACGAGGCGCAGATTGGCCTCGACCATTTCCTTCTTGGCCTGGCGGGCCTCGCGCTCGCCCTTCTGCACCGTGTTCACGATGCGGCGCAGTTCCGGCACGTTGAGGCCGGTCTCGTGGGCGACATTGGCGATCTGGCCACGCAGGGCGGCGATTTCGTCCACCTCAAGGCGGGCGAAGTCCTTCCAGCCCTTGGCCTTCAGGGTGGAAACACGGGCCAGCCACTCAGGCTCAAGCTCGTGGTCAAAATGGTTCTCGAGGAACGACTCGCGTGTCACGCGGTGGCGCTCGGCCAGGCGCAGCAGCTTGCCTTCCACCGTCATCAGGCGGCGGTTGATGCCATAGAGCTGGTCAACCAGCCCCTCGATGCGGTTGTTGTTGAGGTGAACGCCCTTTACCAGATCGACCAGTTCGGCCTTCTGCTTCTGATACCGCTTTTCGGTGGCTGCCGGCGGCATCTCGGCAAGGCCCATGGCCGCCTGGAGACGCTGGTGCTGCATCTTCGCCAGCTTCTTGTAGCTGGCAGCGATGGCCTCGAAGGTCTCAAGGACCTGGGGCTTCAGGGCCAGCTCCATAGCGGCCAGCGACATGCCGCCCTCGTCATCGCCGTCATCGTCGGACTCGGGCTCCGGCGCCTCGGCGACGACTTCCTCCGCCGCTTCCTCGCCTTCGCCTTCGGTTGCCTCCACCGGCACGGCATTGCCGCCCATGGTGGCGTCGAGGTCGATTACGTCGCGCAGCAGGACCTTGCCCAGCATCAGTTCATCACGCCAGCCGATGATGGCGTTGAAGGTCAGCGGGCTTTCGCACAGGCCACCGATCATGGTCTCGCGGCCGGCCTCGATGCGCTTGGCGATGGCGATTTCGCCCTCGCGCGAGAGCAGTTCGACCGAGCCCATCTCGCGCAGGTACATGCGCACCGGGTCATCGGTGCGGTCCATTTCCTCCTGCGGCGGCTTTTCGGTGGCGACAACCTCGCCGCCTTCTTCCTTCTCGACGACGGCGGTGGACTCTTCAGTCTCCTCGCTCTCCACGACGTTGATGCCCATGTCGGAGAGGGCCGCCATGACGTCTTCGATCTGCTCGGACGATACCTGGTCCTGCGGCAGGACCTGATTCACCTCGTCATAGGTGATGTAGCCACGCTCGCGCGCCT
>JAGWXR010000154.1 GCA_018969785.1 Alphaproteobacteria bacterium | reverse complement strand
GCGCACTCGACTTGTGCGGGTTCCAGTAGTGACCATGCGTTGCATGCAATTCAATGCTCGCGCGTTTGAGATCAGAGCGGCGCGACATCGAGGGCGACGATGGTGGCGAGTTTGCGGCTCGTATCGGTCAATGCGTGCCTTTCGCAGGAACTGCGGCGCCAAGTGGCGTGTTCTCGCGCTTTGCCTCGATTTCCGCGGCCCGCTTCTCCACCAGCTCGACAATGTGGTCGACGAGTCTTTCGTTGTCCATCTTGTGGTCGGGCTTTCCGGCGATATAGACCATGCCGGAACCAGCGCCGCCGCCGGTGAAGCCGACGTCTGTCTGTGCGGCCTCGCCCGGCCCGTTGACGACGCAGCCGATAATCGAGAGCGACATCGGCGTCGTGATGTGTTTCACGCGGTCTTCGATGATCGCCACCGTCTTGATGACGTCAAAGCCCTGGCGGGCGCAGGACGGACACGCGATCACGTTCACGCCGCGATGGCGCAGACCCAGCGACTTCAGGATGTCGAAGCCGACGCGGATTTCCTCCACCGGATCGGCCGACAGCGAGACGCGTATCGTGTCCCCGATCCCGGCCCAGAGCAGTGACCCGATGCCGATGGCCGACTTGACCGTGCCCGTCATCAGGCCGCCTGCTTCCGTCACACCCAGATGCAGGGGATAATCGCATGCCTCGGCGAGCCCCTGGTAGGCTGCCACTGCGAGGAACACGTCGGAGGCCTTCACGCTGATCTTGAACTCGCGGAAGTCGTTGTCCTCGAGCAGGCGCGCGTGGTCGAGTGCGCTTTCGACCATGGCCTCGGGGCATGGCTCGCCGTAGCGCTCGAGCAGGTCCTTCTCGAGCGAGCCCGCGTTCACGCCGATGCGCATCGAGACGCCGTGGTCCTTGGCGGCCTTGACCACCTCGCGCACGCGCTCGGCCGAACCGATGTTGCCGGGGTTGATGCGCAGGCAGGCAGCGCCCGCCTCGGCGGCCTCGATGGCGCGCCTGTAGTGGAAGTGGATGTCTGCCACGATCGGCACCTGCACGGCGCGGATGATCGATTTCAGCGCGCGGGTGGAGTCCTCGTCGGGGCAGGATATGCGCACGATGTCCGCGCCGGCGGCCTCGAGCGCCTTGACCTGGCGGATCGTGCCCTGGATGTCGGTCGTGAGCGTGTTGGTCATCGACTGCACCGAGATGGGCGCATCGCCGCCGACCTCGACCTTGCCGACGCGAATCTTGCGGCACTTCCTGCGGATTATGTCTCTGTAGGGGCGAATGCTCATGGGGAGGAGAGATAGCAACTTCAAGGGGTTGAGGCCAGAGGTGTGGCGGGGGCTGGTTCGGGCTTTGACGGGTTTTGCACTGGGTGGCCGGGTCGGGCCCGGGCTTGATTTTTGTCTGGGTGGCCGGGTCAAGCCCGGCCATGACGTTGGGAACTAGCTTGCGAGGAAGTCCTTCACGAAGGGCGTGGCGGGGGTGGAGCGGAGGTCGGCGGGGGTTCCGACCTGTTCGATCTTTCCCCTGTTCATGACGGCGACGCGGTCTGCGAGCGCGAGGGCTTCGTCCTGGTCGTGGGTGACCATGATGGTCGTGAGCTTCGTCTCGTCGTGCAGCGCGCGCAGCCACTGGCGCAGGTCCTTGCGGACCTTGGCGTCGAGGGCGCCGAAGGGTTCGTCGAGCAGCAGGATGCGCGGCTCGATCGCCAGCGCGCGCGCGAGTGCCACGCGCTGGCGCTGGCCTCCGGAAAGCTGGCTGGGATAGCGATCGCCGAGGCCGTCGAGCTGCATGCGGGCGAGAAGCGCGTCGACGCGGGCCCTGATCTCGCGGCGCGACGGGCGACTTGACCAGGGTTTCACGTCGAGGCCGAAGGCGATGTTGCGGGCGACCGTCATGTGGCGAAACAGGGCATAGGCCTGGAAGACGAAGCCCACCCGTCGCTCGCGCGCGGGCTGATGCGTGATGTCCTGCCCGTCAAAGCGCAGCGTGCCTTCCTCGGGCAGGTCGAGGCCGCCGATGGAACGCAAGAGAGTTGTCTTGCCCGATCCCGAGGGACCGAGCAGCGCCATGAATTCACCCTGCTCCACTGTCAGGCTGACATTGTTCACGGCGGGGAACTTGCCGAAGCGCTTTGTCAGGTTCTCGATTTCCAGCGCCATGGGGGCCTATCCGTTCATCGTTTTCATGCGCATGCCGTGTCAATGCCTGCGGCTGGCTGCGATCTGGTCGCCGTAGCGCCACTCGAGCAGGGTTTTCAGCACGAGCGTGACGAGGGCGAGCAAAGCCAGCAGCGAGGCGACAGCGAAGGCGGCCGCGAAATTGTATTCGTTGTAGAGGATCTCGACATGGAGCGGCATCGTGTTGGTCAGGCCACGGATATGGCCCGAGACAACCGACACGGCACCGAACTCGCCCATGGCGCGGGCATTGCAAAGCAGCACGCCGTAGAGCAGGCCCCACCGCACATTGGGCAGGGTCACGCGCCAGAACATCTGCCAGCCGCTGGCGCCGAGGGTCAGGGCGGCCTCTTCCTCGGAGACACCCTGCTCCTGCATCAGCGGGATGAGCTCGCGCGCGACGAAGGGGAAGGTCACGAACACGGTTGCCAGCACGAGGCCCGTCACCGTGAAGATCACCTTGATGCCGAGTGCGTCGAGCCAGGGGCCGAGATAGCCCTGCGCCCCGAAGAGCAGCACGTAGACAAGGCCCGAGATCACGGGCGAGACCGAGAAGGGCAAGTCGATCAGCGTGATGAGCAGGCTCTTGCCGCGGAACTCGAACTTGGCAATCGACCAGGCCGCGGCAAGGCCGAAGATCGTGTTCAGCGGTACGGCGATGGCGGCCACCGTCAGGGTCAGCCAGATGGCGGCCTCGGCGTCCTTTTCGGTGATGGCGGCAAGGAACGTGTCGGTGCCGTTGCGCAGGGCCTCGATGAACACGGCGGCGAGAGGCGTGAGCAGGAAAAGTGACACGAAGGCGATGGCCACAAGGGTCAGCCCCACGCGCACGACGGGGCTTTCCTGCGTGGGGGACGGGAACCTCCGCCTCTTGTTCGCCTGCCCGCTCATCTTGACCGCGCCCAGGCCTGAAGCAGGTTGATGCAGAGCAGGATCGCGAAGGACAGTACGAGCATGGCCATGCCGATGGCTGCGGCGCCGGCATAGTCGTACTGCTCGAGTTCGATCACGATCAGGAGCGGGGCGATCTCGGAGACGAGTGGCAGGTTGCCGGCGATGAAGATGACCGAGCCGTACTCTCCCACGGCCCTCGCAAAAGCGAGCGCCACGCCGGTGAGCCAGGCTGGCAGGATTGCCGGGAGGATCACACGGCGAAAGGTCTGGCCACGCGAGGCGCCGAGGGTGGCTGCGACCTCCTCAAGCTCGCGTTCAGCCTCAGCGAGCACGGGCTGGACGGTCCGCACCACGAAAGGCAATCCGATGAAAGTCAGCGCCACGACGATGCCCAGTGGCGTGAACGCCACCTTGATCCCTGCTTCGGCCAAGTACTGGCCAAACCAGCCATTGGGTGCATAAAGCGCGGTGAGCGCAATGCCGGCGACGGCGGTGGGCAATGCGAAGGGAAGATCGACAAAGGCGTCAAGGATGCGTTTGCCCGGAAACTCGTAGCGCACCAGCACCCATGCCACCACCAGCCCGAACACCGCGTTGATGAGGCTTGCGATGGCAGCGGCCCCGAAGCTGACGCGCAATGCCGAGAGAACGCGCGGGGTGGTGACTGTTTCCCAGACGCCGGAAAGCCCGAGCTCCCAAGGCCGCAGCAATAGCGCTGCCAGCGGGATCAGCACGACCAGGCTGAGATAGAGGACAGTGAAGCCGAACGTGATCCCGAAGCCCGGGATCACGCTTGGTCGCTTGAACCACCATTTAGTTCCGCTTGCTGAAGCCACTTACTTGCCTGGTTGATAGATCTGGTCGAAGACGCCGCCGTCGGCAAAGTGTACCGCCTGCGCCTTCTGCCAGCCACCGAAGACTGCATCAACGGTTATCAGCGGGATTTTCGGGAATTTGCTGGCGTATTTGGCCGCAATTGCCGGGTCCGACGCACGATAGAAGTTCTGTGCGATGAGCTCCTGAGCCTGCGGCGTGTAGAGGAACTTCAGATAGGCTTCGGCGACTGCCCGTGTCCCCTTCTTGTCGACGTTGCGATCCACGAGTGTCACGGGGGGTTCCGCGAGGATGCTCAAGGACGGATACACAATGTCGAACTTGTCGGCACCGAGCTCCTTGACGGCCAGATAGGCTTCATTTTCCCAGGAAATGAAGACGTCGCCAATTCCACGCTGGGTGAATGTGGTGGTCGATCCACGTGCGCCCGTGTCGAGGATCGGCACGTTCTTGAACACCTTCGTGAGGA
>JAGWXR010000013.1 GCA_018969785.1 Alphaproteobacteria bacterium | reverse complement strand
AGCCATCGCCGGAACGCTCAAAACGACCACCGCCGCCATAACCGCAAGTCTCTTCATGACGCTTCTCCCTTGTTTCGGTAACACTGCATTTGTCTCAACCAGCCACGACCACGGCCGTGACCGCCGCCTGATTGGCGTCGCATCGCAGGCCACGCAAGGCGCGCCAGCCGGTGACACGGCGGCCAGATCAAGCGGGCGTAGCGCACAGCCATCGGCGCTCTCCCATGTCCTGTCTGGCTACCCCTGTGTCGACAGGAGCGGGCCTCATCCATTAAAGTACTTCGCCTCGTGGAGTATTGCTCGATGACGAAGACCGGACAGTTCCTGCTTCTCGGCATGTCTGTTGTTTGCGGCCTGTCGGCAGGTGCACTTGCACAACCCGGGCCCATAACCATTCCCCGCGTGCCAGACACACTTGGGCCGGTGCCGGGCGCGCAGCCCCCACCGGCGATAATGCCGGAGATGTCGATAACCTGCAACGTTGCTGGCCTCGCGGCGTTTCGCAACCGGGTTCACATCCGCTGTGCCAGCGGTGCATGCCCACCGGGCGTGCTGTGCCCGCCGGGCGAGCCGAACCCCGTCTCGCCACAGATCGTCTTCTACGCCACCGAGAACGTTTCAGTGCCAGAAAACCTCGCAGCGACAGCCCTGACGGTCGCCGCCGAAGCGCGGCGGTCCGGCCAACGCCTGCGTATCATCTATCGCTCAAGTGCCGGCGAGAATCCGGCGGGCTGTCTTGCACTCGATTGCAGGCGGTTCGTTGCCGTCACACTGAACTGAGCGGAACGGCACAAGCGGGGATCACCGCCCTGCAGATCAGATCGCCTCAAGCGCCGTGACGCACGGCGTCGGCGGCTCGTTCGGCCGCTTCATCGGATCAACGATGCCCTTCTTGTTGGCGGCATTGATCTGCAGCTCCGATGCGATCGCGCGGACAACCGTATTCGCCTCTTCCTGCGTCAGGGTTCCGCCGCCCACGGCCTTGTCCACGACGGCACAGGCACCGACCACCGCACCGCCGACACCACCGAGGAACCCGCCGCCGACCGCACCCAGCACCGCGCCCAGCAGGAACACGAAAAGAAACGCAAGAAAGCGACCCATGAAAAATTCTCCCTCTCAGGGCGACAAACGCCCTAACGCGCATGATTGCAGCAATCGCGAACGCTTTCAATGCCAACCGGAGGCGACGCAACCCGCGGAACCACCCCACTTCACGCCAATGTGACCAGCCGAGGCCCACGAAACCGCGCCAGCAGGGCAGATTTTCCTCATCGCCGCGCCGGTGCTAGTGTGATGCGCGATTTCAACGGGGAAACACATGTTCGGCATCGACCTGGTTGCACTGGTGACGGCAGCCATCGCGGGCGCGATCGGCGGCCTCGTCGGTGCCCTCATCGCACGCCGGGTGCCTGAAGCAAGGGCGAACCTGCGCATCGCGATCATCGTGACGGGCATGGTGGCCCTTCCGGTTATCGCACGTCCCTTCCTTTCGCCCTGGGCGGAACAAATCGCCGGCAACTGGCTGCGCACAAGCCAGTTCGACACGCTCTACGATACCGAAGTACTCGCCGGCCTGAAGAAGATGCCCGCCTATGAACGCATTTTCCGGGAGCACCCTGATATCGAGACGAAATTCCGCGCTGCGGCCCGAAAGGCCTACGAGAGCGGCGGGGCCAGGGCTTTGGTGGACCGCGCGCCCACCATCGGCGCCGAGGTCCTGTCCGACGCCCTCATGCTCTACCTGCCGCGGGCACGGGGCGAAGACCTGATCCTGTTCGCGCGCACCATGGCGCAAATCGTATCCGCGATGAACGAGCGCGATCCGGAACTCTGCATCATCTACCAGTTCGGCACACAGTTCGGACAGCCCCTCGACAACGCCCGCCTCGAGGCCGTGGTCGGCCGTGACGGCCTGAAGACAATGCTGGACGCGATGAACCAGGTTGTCAGCAACGCGGCCAGCGACATCGTCCCCTTCGATCGCGCGCGCGCCGAGGGCGAAGTCGCCGACCTCGCCGAACGCCACGCCCCGCTGCTCACCGGCAACGCCGCCGAAGTCGCAGCCGGCACCCGCCTCCACAAGGACAAGGCCGAGGCCCGGGCTGCCTGCAGCTTCGCCACCGCCATGTTCAAGGACCTCGCCACCATGGACCCCGGCACGGCCGAACGCATCATGCGCCAGCTCTATGCGCCACCACCTGTCGAGATCCCCGCCCGCTGACCACGCCCCATCTCCTCCTCGCGCGCGAGGAGCAGGATGACCTTCGCGCAAGCGCCGGGCCGTCGGAGGCGTTCCTTGCCGACGGGCACCCAGCCCAACCAAACTCCCTCCCCTTTGCAGCGCCTGACGGCGCCGCAAACGTACTCCCTCGCGAAGCGAGGGAGAGACAGAGCGTCTCCTCCTCACGCAGTGAGGAGGTGGCTGACCGGCGCGACAGCGCCGGGCAGACGGAGGAGTTCCTTGCCGACGGGCACCCAGCCCAACCAAACTCCCTCCCCTTTGCAGCGCCTGACGGCGCTGCAAACGTACTCCCTCGCGAAGCGAGGGAGAGACAGAGCGTCTCCTCCTCACGCAGTGAGGAGGTGGATGCGCGGCGCGCAAGCGCCGGGCAGACGGAGGCGTTCCTTGCCGACGGGCACCCAGCCCAACCAAACTCTCTCCCGTTTCCAGCGCCTGACGGCGCCGCAAACGTACTCCCTCGCGAAGCGAGGGAGAGAAAAGAATTGGTGTCAGGCCCCGTCTCTTGCGCGCCGGGATGAGATCCACGTGCGGATCTTGGCTTCGAGGACTTCCATGGGAAGGGCGCCGGTGTTCAGGATTTCGGCGTGGAAGGCGCGGATGTCGAAGCGGGGGCCTAATGCGGCTTCGGCTTCGGCGCGCAGGCGCTTGATCGTGATCTGGCCGACCTTGTAGCCGAGCGCCTGGCCCGGGATGGCGATGTAGCGGTCGACCTCCTGGACGGTTTCGGTCTGGCTGAGCGCCGAGTTGTCGAGCATGAAGCGGATCGCGCGTTCGCGTGACCAGCCCTTGGCGTGGATGCCGGTGTCGACGACAAGGCGCAGCGCGCGGAGCTGCTCGTCGTTCAGGTGGCCGAAGAGCTGGTAGGGATCCTTGAACATGCCGAGCGTGCGGCCGGTCCATTCGGCGTAGAGCGCCCAGCCCTCGACATAGGCGGTATTGCCGCCGAAGCGCATGAAGTTCGGCAGGCCCGTGTTCTCCTGCGCGAGGCTGATCTGGAAATGGTGGCCGGGCACGGCCTCGTGCAGATAGAGGGTCTCCATGCCCCAGACCTTTCGCGAGGGCAGGTCGTAGGTGTTGAAGTAGAAGATGCCCGGGCGGCTCGCGTCGGGGGCGCCCTGGTTGTAGTAGCCGGCGGCCTGGCTCTGCTCGAGATAATCGGGGACAGGACGCAGCTCGAGCGGGGTCTTGGGCAGAAGGGTGTATTCGCTGCGGATGACGGCCTCGACCCGGGCGGCGATCTGGTCGTAGCGGGCCTTGAGGTCTTCGCGCGAGGCGGGCTCGAATTCCTTGGCGGTGCGCAGGTGCGTGAAGAAGGCCTGCAGGTTGCCCTTGAAGCCGACGGTGCGGCGGATCTCGTCCATCTCGCGCCTGATGCGGGCGACCTCCTTGAGGCCGATGGCGTGGATCTCGTCGGCGGTCATGGAGGTGGTTGTCTGCTCGCGCACGAGGAAGTCGTAGAGGGTCTTGCCGCCCTTCATGTGGACGAGGCCGACGCCGCTGCGGGCCTTCGGCAGGTAGCTGCGCTGAAGGTAGTCGCGTACGCGTGTGTAGGCCGGGATGATCCGGTTCTTTATCATGTCCCTGTAATTAGCGGCGAGGCGGGTGCGATCGGCCTCGGCGAATTCTTTCGGCATGCTGGCGATGGGGCCCCAGAAGGGTGACTTCTCGATACCTTGCGCGATCAGGTCGTTGAACTGGACGATCATCTGCCTTGTGGTCAGCCTGGTTTCAACCACGCCCGACTTCACGCCCTGCTTCATGCGCTCGATCGTGCGGTCGAGGTAGGTGGCGAAGCCGTCCATGCGCTTGAGGCCGTTCTCGTAATCCTGGACCGTCGCGAAGGGGGCGGCGGACTTGCCGGAGTTGATGTCGGGGACCTGCGTCTGCAGGCCGCTGAAATGGTTGATCGGCCTGACGACATTGAGCGCGACAATCCCCGGCTGCAGGCCCTCGCGGGACATCCTGTTCTGGTAGGCGAAGACGTCGTAGGCGATGCGGTCCTGGGGGGAGAGCGATGTGCGGTCGATCGCGGACAGGCGCCGGGCCTCATCGTCGGCCTGGCGCACGAGGGCTGCGATGTAGTCGTCGGTGATGTAGTCGCCGAACTCGGCGGCGTAGCGCGGGTCGTTGCGGTAGAGCGCGCTGATCGGGCTGAGGCGCAGGCTTGCCTCGTCGCTGTCCTCGAAGAGCTGGTGGAGGGCCTTGTCCCGGGGTGGCGTGGCCATGTCGGGGCTGGTTGCGCAGGCCGCCAGCAGGAGGATGGCCATCAGGCAGATGCCCATTGGTTTTGCGAGGTTCATGCCAGTCTCCCGTCGGGTGCCCGTTTGCGTTCCGGGTTGTACCTTGAAAAGAACCGTTGAGCTTGGCAAGCGCCGATTGGTAGATTCAGGCAGCGAAGCAGCGGCTGAGGCGATCGGTGGCAAGGTCCTACCAGAGCGATGTGGCGATCGTGGGCGGCGGCATTGCCGGGGTCGTGTGCGCGCTGCAGCTTCTGGACATGGGCAAGTCTGTCGCCCTGTTCGAGCGCGAGGGGCCGGAGCGGCTGGGGGGCTCGGCGCTCGAGGCCTTCGGCGGCATGTTCTTCGTCGACAGTCCCGAGCAGCGGCGCATGAAGATCAAGGATACGCCGGAGCAGGCGCTGGCCGACTGGCGCAGCTTTGCCGAATTTCCCGGTGGATCGATCTGGCCCCTGATGTGGGCCCGGCACCTGGTCGAGCGGGCGACGCCGGACGGGCGCGATTACCTGCATGGCTTTGGCATACGCTGGCTGCCGGTTGTCATGTGGGTCGAGCGGGGCGACAGGGTGGCTGGCAATTCGGTGCCGCGCTTCCACCTGACCTGGGGGACGAGCCATCATCTGATCACGACGCTGATCAAGAGGCTGCGCGCGCATCCGCGGGCGAACCTCGCCAGCATCCATTGCGGGCACCGCGTGACGCGCTTCGACCGGCATGCGGGGCGCATCGCCGGTTGCAGCGGCCTGACCGATACGGGCGAGGACTTCCGCGCCGAGGCGGGTGCGGTGGTCGTTGCGGCCGGCGGGATCGGCGGTTCGATCGAGCAGGTGCGACGGCTCTGGCGGCCCGTCGAGGGGCTCGCGCTGCCGAAGGACCTCCTGCTGGGTACGCATCCGGGTGCGGATGGCATGGCCGTCGAGGCGGCGGGGGCTGCGGGCGCGCAGGTGCGCAATGTCGGCAACATGTGGAACTATGCGGCGGGCATCCGCCATCCGCGGGCCAAGTGGGAGGGACATGGCGTCAGCCTGATCCCGCCGAAGTCGGCGCTGTGGCTTGATGCGCATGGGCGGCGCCTCATGCCGCCGATGGTGTCGGGGTTCGATACGCTGGACCTGGTGGAGCGCGTGGCGACCGCTCCCTTGGGCGTTACGTGGCAGGTGCTGAACCGGCGCATCGCGCTGACCGAGCTGGCGGCCTCGGGCGCTGACTGGAACACGGCCTTGCGCGACCGGCGGATCATAAGGTTTGCGCTGGACATGCTCTTGGGCAACCGGCGGCTGGTGGATGACCTGAGCGGGAACTGTCCGGACATCGTCGTGGCGGATGATGTCGAGGGGCTGGCGCAGAAGATGAAGGCGCTGCGTCCCGAGGTGCGGATCGACGCGGCGGGCCTGAAGGCCGAGATCGAGCGCTTCGACGCCACGGCTGACGCGCAGTCGGGGGACCCGCAGCGGCAGTTGATCGAGCGGCTGAGGGGCTGGCGGGCCGACCGGATGCGGCTTGTGCGGCCGCAGCGGATCCTCGATGCGAAGGGCGGGCCGCTGATGGCGATCTGCGAGCGGATCGTCACGCGCAAGTCGCTGGGCGGGATCGTGACTGACCTGCGCAGCCGGGCGCTGAACGAGAAGGACCAGCCGGTGCCGGGGCTCTATGCGGTGGGCGAATCCGCGGGCTTCGGGGGCGGGGGAAGCCATGGGCTGCGCGGGCTTGAGGGCACGTTCCTGCTGTCGAGCGTGATCACGGCCCGCCGGGCGGCCGAGGCGATCGCCAAGGGCTAGGCTGTTGGCGGGGCCGGGGGCGTTCTGTATCGTCGCCCCCTCACGGATCAAGAGAGAGCCCCGGCCATGAATGTCAGTGAAGCCATCCTGCGCGAACTCGTCGACATGGGCGTCGACGCCTGCTTCGGCAATCCCGGCACTTCGGAGATGCATCTGGTCGCGAGCTTCGACCGGGTGGGCGGGATCAAGCCGATCCTGTGCCTGTTCGAGGGCGTCTGCACGGGGGCGGCGGATGGCTATGCGCGCATGGCGGGCAAGCCGGCGGCGACGCTGCTGCACCTGGCGCCCGGCATGGGCAATGGCTTTGCCAACCTGCACAATGCCAAGCGCGCCCATTCGCGTATGATCAACCTGGTCGGCGACCACGCCACGTTCCACCGCAAGTATGATGCGCCGCTGCAGAGCGACATCCATGCGGTCTCCAAGCCGGTCTCGGACTGGATCGGGGATCCGGTGTCGGGGGCGGATGCGATCCACAAGGTGCGGCAGGCCTTCGACATCGCGATGCGGCCCAATGGCGGGCTGTCGACGCTGATCGTGCCGGCGGACATTGCCTGGTCGGACATGGGGGCGGTGCCTGCGCGCGCGGCTCCGACGACTGCACCGAAGGCGCCGGTTGACGCGGCGCTGGTGCGGGCGGCTGCGGCGGCGCTGACCTCGGGGGAGCCAGCAATTCTGCTGATCGGCGGGCATGGCGGGCTTGAGCGGCCGATGCGGCTGGCGGCGGCGATTGCGCAGAAGACGGGCGCGCGGCTCTTCACCGACACGTTCATGTCGCGCCTGGCGCGCGGGCGGGGGCGTACAAAGCCCGAGCGCGTGCCTTACCTGGGCGAGATGGCGGTGCCCATGCTGTCGGGCTTCAGGCAGTGTGTTGCCATCGGCACGAAGGCGCCGGTGGGGTTCTTCGGCTATCCCAACAAGCCCTCGACCTTCCTGTCCCCGGAATGCAAGGTGCACATGCCGTGGTCGGCGGGCAATGACCTGTCGGATGTGCTCGAGGCGCTGGCGGCCGAGGTGGGGGCTGCGCCTGCACCTGTCATCACGGACGGGCCTGCGCCCTCGCTGCCGGGGGCGGGCAAGATCTCGATCGAGACCTTTGCCAATGCCACGGCGGCGCTGCTGCCCGAGGGGGCGGTGGTCTCGGACGAGGCCAATTCAAGCGGGCTGTGGGCCTATCTCGCGTTCCAGAATGCAGCACCCCATGACTGGCTGTCGCTGACGGGCGGGGCGATCGGGCAGGGCATTCCGGTGGCGGTCGGCGCGGCGGTCGCGTGTCCGGGGCGGCCCGTCATCAACCTGCAGGCCGATGGCAGCGCGATGTACACGATCCAGGGTCTCTGGACGGCGGCGCGCGAGAACCTGCACGTGATCACGGTGCTGCTCAACAACAAGTCCTATTTCGTGCTGAACATGGAGCTCGACCGGGTGGGCGCGACGGCACAGAGCGAGCGGTCGCGGTCGCTTCTGTCGCTCGAGAAGCCCGTCATGGACTTCACCGCGATGGCACGCTCGATGGGCGTGAAGGCCGTGCGGGCCGAGGACAACGAGACCTATGTAAAGGCGCTGCAGGCGGCGCTGGCCGAGCCGGGGCCGCATCTCATCGAAGTCATGCTTGCGTGAAGCTGGAGAGAGGGGCGGCAGGTGTCGTTGGGGGCGAACACCTGCCGCATTCAGCGCCTAGGCGATGGGTTTGACGGGAACGCTTGGGTAGGGGGGGCATCCCGTCTCTAGGCGCGAAGAGAATCAACTCTCGATACAAACTGTATCAGCCGATCCGATTCCTAATAGGGGTCAATTTGCAAAAACGCACGAGGCGTTGCGGGTAACGTGCGTTGTGCACAGGTCTCTTGCGACGTTAACGTTTGGGTCGCGCGGGGTTTCAACCTGTCCCTGTATTGTCGATTCCTGGGTCTTATTGTTTTTTTTCATGGTGTTACAATCCGCTTCTTCCTTGCGGTGAGAGGTCTGGCACCTGCCGCGTGCGCTGACGGGCCATCCTGCCGGTGCTTGCTCAACTTCGGCGCGTGTCTTCGTGACGGTGCAATTTGCGGCTGACCCTGCCGAGTTGACGCCCCGGGCGATGCCGCTCATGGTGGCTGCCCATGGAACAGGTCCTGTCGCTTCATCCCTTCCGCTTCGTGAGTGTCGGCCTCGTTGCGCTTGCCGCGGCGCTGGTAACGATTGCCGGGGTCGCGGTCGCGCCCATCGCTACCTTCGTGCTGATGATCAGCGCCTTCGGGCTGCCGCATGTCATCTATGAGCTGCGCTATTGCGATGAACGGTTCAGTTCGCGTACCTCGCCGCGGCTGCTGTCGATGCTGGGGCTGCTGGTCGGCCTGATCGCGCTGGGGCGCGTGGGCAACGGCACGCACTGGATCCCGTCGGACGTCTTCGTGCCGATGGAGCTTGGCCTGGGGGCGTGCCTCGCCTTGATCGCGGCCTGGCACATGCGGGCGCATCGCTGGCTCGGGGCGGTTGCGGGCCTTGCCTTTGCGGCGGGAGCCAGCCTGTTTCCCCTGGAGACGTTCCTGGCGTGGGCCTGGCTGCACAACCTGACGCCTGTCGGCTTCGTGGCCGAGATCACGAAGGGCGAGGAGCGCCGGCAATGGATGATGATCCTGTTCCTGCCCTTTGTGCTGCTGCCGGGCCTGGTGGCCACGGGTGTCTTCCATCAGGCCATTGCGGCGCTCTTCGCGCTGCCCGAAATGCAGGGGATGTCGATGTTCGGTGCGGGCGACCAGCCGCTGATGTCGTTCCTGCCGCCGGAGTCCTATGATCTGAACCTTTTTTCGGCCGCCGTTGTGGCGCAGTCGATGCACTACGTGGCGGTGATCGTGCTGCTGCCACGCCTGTTGCAGGCCCGAGGTGAGGCGGTGCCGGGCGGGTCGCTCTTGCGCTGGCCGGACTGGCGCAGCTTTGCCGTGATCGTTGGCGTGGTCTCGCTGATTGCCTTTGCGCTCTATGCCATCAGCTACCGGGATGCGCGCTCGGCCTATGCGGTGGCGGCGGCGATCCATGCCTGGATCGAGCTGCCGGTGCTGCTGATGGCGCTGGGCCAGGGGTTCAGGCCAGCGCGTATATGACCTCGCCCGCGCCCCACGAGGCGGCGTTGACGAGGAGGGACGCCAGCAGCGCGTCGATCCAGCGGCAGCCCGCGACGAGGCGATAGACCGGGGCCTCGGCCAGGAAGACGGCCATCTCCAGCAGCGGTGTCGCCAGCGGCCCGACGAGGTCATGCACGTCGTTGAACACCATCCAGAGCACGGGGTGGGTGAGCATGCTTCCCAGCATGGCCGCCAGTGCACAGGCCGACATCTGCAGGCCCAGCGCCCGGCCCACGGCCAGCGCGGCAAGGCCCTCGATGATGAGCGTGAGCGCGAAGGCGTCGATCTGGGTCAGGGCAAGCGCTCCACGGGGCCGGCCTTGCGCGGGCCCCTTGAATCGAAAGGGGCCGGCAGTGGGTGCTGCCGGCCCCGGACTGTCAAGTCGTCAAGTGCCTCAGAAGCCGAACCGCGCGGCGGCGGAGACTTCGTGGCGCTCTGCACCATCGCGGCCGATATCCTTCTGGACGCGGAGGTAGAAGTTGGTGTCGTTGCCGACTTCACCCTGGACGCCGAAGCCTACGGTTGCCCAGTCGGTACCGAGGTCGGGGCCCGGCGCCTTGAAGGTCGCACCCGGCGCACCGGCGAAGCCCGAGGTCACGACAAGCGGGTCGTTCATGAACTCGTGGTTCCAGACGACACGCAGCATCGGGACAAGCGACTTGTTGCCGGGTTCGAGGTGGAAGGCCATCTCGCCGCCGAGCTGGCTCTTGAGCGAGTCGATCGATCGGGCGTTGACAGCCGCGCCGAGCGGACCTGCGCCGGTCTCGGTATAGGCATCGATGTCGACATTGATGTAGTGCAGCCCGCCGACGGCGGCGAGGCGCATCCATGCTGCGGTCGCAATGTCGTAGCCGACCGAGGCGCCGAGCTGGAGTTGCGAGGCATCCGTCTCGCCGCTGGCGATGCCCAGCGTCAGGGGCGCGAGCAGGAGCGTGCGCTCGGTCTCGTAGCTGTGCCAGGCGCCCGAGGCGTACACGTCGGCCGACAGCGCGCCCTGGTCAAGGCTGGCATAGGCCGAGACGGCCATGCCATCGCTGCTGGTGCTGCCGCCGAGCCCGTAGTCCTGGGCCACGGTCGACTGCAGGTAGCTGACGGCGACGCCCGCGACGAAGCCGTTGCCATCGCTGTGGTCGATGCCGGCGGTCAGGGCTGCGGCATCTGCCTTGTCCGTGCCGATGCCACCGGCCTGTTCGGTCTCGAAGATGGCGACGTCGCCGGCAAAGAAGAGGCCGTAGCCATTGCCGAGGTCGATGTCGCTGGCGGCTGCGGTGCTGGCGGCGAGCGCGGCTGTTGCCGCCGAGGCGAGGGCCTCGGAGGACGGGCTGGCCGAGGCGAGCTGCGTGCGGGCGAGGTCGATCTTTGCGACTTCACCCTCGCCGGCGGCGCCGAGCAGGCTGTAGGCGCGGCTGGCGAACTGCCCGCGCAGGAGGTCGCCGGTCGTGAAGGCCGTCATCGCCTGTGCGTTGGCGCGGGTCGGGCTCATCGCGCCGAGGGCCTTCGACAGCGATGCCGAGTCGAGGGCCTGGAGGCCGCCGAGCGCCGGGATCATGTCCGGGTCCGTCTGCACGGTGCTGCTGTTGAGCGCCTGGCAGACCGGTGTCTGCACGGGCCCGGAGGCGAAGGAGCAGAAGTCTGCGATGGTCACGCTGACGAAGTTGCTGCCATAGGTCAGCACCGGGAAGAGCGCGCCGGGCAGCAGGTCCTGGACCGCGGTGAAGCGGCCCGAGACGGTTCCGCCCGTCGTGATGAAGTTGTTGGTCTGGCCGAGCGTGGGCGCGGTACCGAACTGGGTGAAGCGCACCGTGCCTGCGAGCTGCGCGTTGCCGCTCACGGCGAGCAAGTCGCTTGTGCCTGCGGCCATCTCGACTTCGAGGATGCCGGCGACGCCCTGCGAATAGGGGCCCGTGACATTCAGCGTGCCGATCGAGTTGCCCGGCGCGACCATGCCGGCGGTGTTCACGAGGTTTCCGGTGATCGAACCGGCGCCCATGACCTTGCCGCCGAGCACGAAGAGGTTCGTGGTCGAGAAGCCGCCGTTCACGGTCAGCGTGCCGGCGTCGACGTAGGACGAGATCGTCGTATTGAGCTGCGCGCCGGAGCGGATGTTGAGGCCCGAGCTCGCGCCGCGCACGTTCAGCCGGTCGATCGTCACCGTCGTTCCGGTGAGGAACGTCGTGCCGGCGGACCTGAGGTTGACCTCGAAGAAGCGCGTCGAGTTCTGCAGGCCTGCCGTGCCGTTTGTGTTGTTAGGCACGAAGTTCGTGGTGCCGGGGCCCGTCAGCGCGCCGGTGCCCACCGGGATCAGCGTGCCGGAACTCCAGAGCGCCGTCGTCATGGGTTCGCTGGGCGGGTTGCCGGGCAGCGTCGTGCCGCCGTTCGCCGTCGGTGTCCCGGTCGTGGCTGCTTCCGCAGTCGGATTGAGAACCTGCGGATCGTTGGCGCCGCCGATGAGGGCCTGCGGTACCGACGGGTCCAGTACCTGCGGACTGCCGTCGCCGTCCTTCAGGTTCACCGTGCCGGCCATGGTCTGTTGCCCGGGCAAGCCAACGTTGCCCGGTGAGGCCACCGTGCCAGGCAGGGGTTCGGAGGTGCCGCCCGTGGGCGGGCAGGTGCCGAGGAACGCGCAGGCTGCTGCTGGCGAGGGGCTCGCGTTGATCGCACCGACATTCGGCGTCGCGCCGGACACGCCAAGTGCTGGCGTCGTCGGAAGGCCGTTCACGAGAGTGGAACCGGCAAGGACCATGTAGAGCGGATCGAGTTCCTGGACCCAGCGCGTGGCGTCCGTCCACTCGCCGTCGCCAGCTGACGTGGTGACGTACTTGTACGGATTGTTGACGACGATCTGGTCCCAGAACAGGAACAGCGGGTTGTAGCCCGCAAGGGTTCCGAAGTTCGAGAAGTTCGTGAAGCGCACGAAGTTGTCGTTGGGATCCCCGATCGACTCGTAGAAGAAGCGCGAGCCCTGGCTCAGCACGCCGAGCGAGACCTGGCGACCGAAGGCGCTGGTCGCGAGAGGAGAGCCGGAGTCGCCCGAGCCGGTGATGCCTTCTCCCGCAACCGCGGTGCCCGGGAACGGGTCATGGTCGAGGCGGCAATTGAGGTTTGTGGAGGGACAAACCGGGTCGTTGCCAGGCCCATTGAAGAAGGGACGCGTTGCGCGCGACGGGTCATCGAAGTCGGCCCAGTAGAGGTCCTGATATACAAGTCCCGGCGGTTCAAGGATGTCGGCTGTCGCCAGAGGGTAGATGCCGCGGGTGAGCGTCTGCTCGTCGCCGAGGAACCCGAGCTGGTTGTTGACGAGACGGCGGAAATAGGATTCCTCGACGACGGCTGACGTGCGCGTGCCATCAAAGCCGTTGCCCGATGTTCCATAGCCGCCCATGCGCACGGGTACGAGGCTGGTGACAGGGGAAAACAGCAGGGCCATGCCGTTTGCCGCATCGCGCCCAAGCAGCTCGTTGGGCGTATCGAAGCCGGCGATCGCGACGTCGGCCGGCAGGAAGGTGCCGTTCGACGGGATGGCGGCCGAACCGAAGCGCGAGCGCGGGTCGTACCAGACCATCACTGACGAGCCGTTCACGACCCGGGCGTCACCAGCCGGCACGACAAAGTCGAGGCCGAAGAGGAACTCGCGAAGGTTTGTGCGGCCGAAGGTCGGGTCTGTCGTATAGCCGACCTGCGCGCGGTTGCCTGGCGATGTTGGCGCGTCGTAGCCGCCCGGGCTCACACTGTCGACGCAGTGGGCGGCGAAAAGGACCGTGCGCGGATTGATGAGAAGGCCCGTGCAGGTGCCGCCGGAATTGCCCGCTTCGTTGCGGATGGCCACACCTACCCAGAAGGGCTGGGTGTTCGTCGTGTCGACGACACTGGCCGGTGTCACGCCGTCGGGCGTGGTGGCTGCCATGGATGGTGAGGCGGACATGATCGCCGCGCCAGCGACCGAGCCCATGAGAGCGGCGCGCAACCAGTGCGCGTAACGACCGTAACCCATCAAAATCCCCCAAATTCCCATTAGAATTCCGGCCCCACACCGAAATTCTGATACGCACCGTATAAGATTGCTAACCTTGGTTGCGGCATGTCAATGCTGGCACGCCCAAAGTGCGTGTCCCGGGGGCACCAGTGCCCGATCATAAGCGGCATAATTACGACCCGTGGCCGTGGATTTGTTCCTTTTTCACCGGTTGGCGGGTGCGATTTCGGGCCTTTTCGTCCTGCTGGCGAGCCCGTTTCGCGCTGCGGGCGGCGGAGCCAATTCCGCCTGATCCCCCGGCGCCAGCCCATTCGCCGTCCGCCATCACGACGGCGCGGAACGAGGGGGTGCCCGCGTCCCGGAAAGCGGGCGCGCGTTCCTGTGCGACGCAGGCCGTGGATGGGGTTGTCTGACTGACCTTGAGGACCAGCCTCAGGACCTGCTCCCCCTGAAGGACGCGATACCGCGGGTGCGGCGATGGTTTCCCCGCCGGTCACCATGACCGGCCTTGATCCCGTCTTCAGCTTTGCGCGCGATGATGTGCGGCTGAAGCTGCGGGGATGGCGTGCGAATGACGTTGGGATATCATGGCGCGATCATGACGCCGACAGGTTCGCTGGAAGCCAGGGTGCTTGCCATTCTCGCCCATCATGCGGGGCGCGAGGGGGCGCTGCTGCCCGTGCTGCATGACGTGCAGGCGGCCTTTGGCTGTGTTCCGCAAGAGGCCGTTCCCGTGATTGCGAAGGGTTTGAACCTGTCGCGGGCCGAGGTGCATGGCGTCGTCACGTTCTATCACGATTTCCGGTCCGAGCCTGCGGGCCGGCGGCATGTCCGGATCTGTCGCGGCGAGGCCTGCCAGGCCATGGGGGCGGATGCATTGGCCACGCGCGTGCTGGCCCATTTCAGGCTGGACTGGGATGGCACGACGTCGGATGGTGCGGTTACCGTGTCCCCTATTTTCTGCCTGGGCCTGTGCTCGGTTGCACCTGCGGTGCAGGTAGACGGTGCGGTGCATGCGCGCGTGTCGGCCGAGGTCGTTATCAGGCTTGCGGAGGGCGGGACGTGATCCGCATCTTCGTCCCGGGTGACAGCGTGGCGGTGGCCTGTGGCGTCGAGGCGGTGCTGGTGGCGCTGCGCGCGGTTGCGGAAAAGGCCGGCCGGCCCCTGGAGGTGACCCGCACGGGATCGCGCGGGCTGCACTGGCTTGAGCCGCTTGTCGAGGTGGAACGCGGCGGCGTGCGGCACGGGTATGGGCCGCTTCGCGCGGCCGATGTCGACCTGCGGATCCTCGAGGGTGGCGTGCATCCGCGGCATCTGGGGCCTGTCGAGGACTTGCCGGCGCTGAGGCTGCAGACGCGCCTGTTGTTCGCGCGCTGCGGGGTTGCCGATCCCCTTTCCTTCAGTGCGTATGCCGCGCGCGGGGGCATGGCGGGAATTTCGCGGGCGCGGGCGCTTGGGCCGGAGGGCGTGGTTGCCGAGGTGACGGCCTCGGGCCTGCGCGGGCGTGGCGGCGCGGGTTTCCCGGCGGGGATCAAGTGGAAGACGGTCGCGGCGGCGCCGGGCGCGCGGAAATTCGTTGTCTGCAATGCCGACGAGGGCGACAGCGGCACGTTCGCCGACCGGATGCTGATGGAAGGCGATCCGCTCGGCCTGATCGAAGGCATGGCCATCGCTGCCTTCGCGGTGGGCGCCGGCAAGGGCTACATCTATTCGCGCAGCGAATATCCGCTGGCCAATCGCACCCTTGCTGCGGCTCTGGAGGTAGCGCGGGCCGAGGGGCTGCTTGGGCCTGACTTCGATATCGAGTTGAGGATTGGCGCGGGATCCTATGTCTGCGGCGAGGAAACGGCGCTGCTGGAGAGCCTTGAAGGAAAACGGGGACAGGTTCGGGCGAAGCCGCCCCTGCCGGCGCATCACGGCCTGTTCGGCATGCCGACGGTCGTGAACAATGTTCTGACGCTGGCCAGCGTGCCGTGGATCCTTTCGCAGGGCAGCGCCGCCTACCAGGCGCTGGGGCATGGCCGCTCGCGTGGAACGATGCCCCTCCAGCTGGCCGGGAACGTGAAGCGCGGCGGACTATATGAGGTTCCCTTCGGGATGACGCTGGGGCAGATCGTCGACGGGCTTGGCGGCGGCACGGCGAGCGGGCGCCCGGTGCGCGCCGTGCAGTGCGGCGGGCCGCTTGGCGCCTATTTCCCGCGTGCGCTGTTCGATACGGTCTATGATTACGAAAGCTTTGCGGCGCGCGAAGGGTTGGTCGGGCACGGCGGGATCGTGGTCTTCGACGACACGGTCGACATGGCGCGCCAGGCGCGCTTTGCGATGGAGTTCTGCTCGATCGAGAGCTGCGGCAAGTGCACGCCGTGCCGGATCGGATCGGTGCGCGGGATGGAGGTCATCGACCGGATCCTGGCGGGCGACGAGGTCGAGCGCAACATCGCGCTGCTCGATGAGCTCTGCGAGACAATGAAGTTCGGTTCGCTGTGCGCGCTGGGCGGGTTCGTGCCCTATCCCGTGCTGAGTGCGGTGCGGCATTTCCCGGAGGATTTTGTCGCCCCCGCGCGGCGCCGCCAGAGGGAGCTTGCGTCATGAACCGCTGTGCGGAGAAGGATTTCGGAACGCCCGGCGTCGTCTCGGATCGCATGGTGTGCCTCACCGTAGACGGTGTCGGCCTGTCGGTGCCGGAGGGCACCTCGGTCCTGCGCGCCGCGCGCGAGGCGGGGATCGATATCCCGAAGCTTTGTGCCACCGACAGCCTCGAGGCTTTCGGGTCGTGCCGGCTGTGCGTGGTGGAGATCGAGGGGCGCAACGGCACGCCTGCCTCCTGCACGACGCCGGTCGCCGATGGCATGGTGGTGCGTACGCAGACGCCGCTGGTGGCCCGGCTCCGGCGCAACGTGATGGAGCTTTATGTTTCGGACCATCCGCTGGACTGCCTGACCTGCAGCGCGAATGGTGACTGCGAGCTGCAGGACATGGCGGGGGCCGTGGGATTGCGCGAGGTGCGCTATGGGACTGAAGGGGCAAACCATCTCGACCTGCCGGCAGACGAGAGCAATCCCTATTTCACCTATGACCCATCGAAGTGCATCGCGTGTTCGCGCTGCGTCAGGGCGTGCGCTGACATCCAGGGTACGTTCGCGCTGACGATCGAGGGGCGTGGCTTTGCCTCGCGCGTGGCGGCGGGGCAGGCGGAAAGCTTCCTTGCGTCCGAATGCGTGTCGTGTGGGGCCTGCGTGCAGGCCTGTCCGACGGCGACGCTGAACGAGAAGTCCGTCATCGAGAACGGCGTGCCGGAGCGCGCCGTGACGACGACCTGCGCCTATTGCGGCGTAGGATGCTCGTTCCGGGCCGAGATGCGGGGCGAGCAGGTGATCCGCATGGTGCCCTCGCGCGACGGCAAGGCCAATCACGGGCATTCCTGCGTGAAGGGGCGTTTTGCCTGGGGCTATGCCACGCATCGCGAGCGGGTGCTGAAACCGCTGATCCGTGCACGGACGGACGATCCGTGGCATGAGGTGTCTTGGGAAGAGGCCATTGCCCATGCGGCATCCGAGTTCCGTCGCATCCGGGAAAAGTACGGGCGGCTGTCGCTGGGCGGGGTGACGTCGTCGCGCTGCACGAACGAGGAGACATTCCTTGTCCAGAAGCTGGTGCGCGCCGCGTTCGGGAACAACAACGTCGATACCTGCGCGCGGGTCTGCCATTCGCCGACAGGCTATGGGCTGAAGACGACATTCGGCACGTCGGCGGGGACCCAGGATTTCGACAGCGTCGAGCAGGCCGATGTGATCGTCGTTATCGGGGCGAACCCGACCGACGGCCACCCTGTCTTTGCCTCGCGCATGAAGCAGCGGCTGCGCGAAGGTGCGCGGCTGATCGTCATCGATCCGCGGCGCATCGACCTTGTGCGCTCGCCCCACGTGCAGGCGGATTTCCACCTCGCGCTCAGGCCCGGCACGAATGTCGCGGTGCTGGCCGCCATGGCGCATGTCATCGTGCGCGACAACCTGGTCGACATGGACTTCGTGCGCTCGCGCTGCGAGATGGATGCGTTTTCGGCGTGGGCCTCGTTCGTCATGCAGCCCGAAAACGCACCGGAGGCGGTTGCGCGCGTTTCAGGCGTGCCGGCAGCCGACATCGAAGGCGCAGCGCGGCTCTATGCGACCGGCGGTAATGCGGCGATCTATTACGGGCTGGGTGTCACGGAGCACAGCCAGGGTACAACGGCCGTGATGGCGATCGCCAACCTGGCGATGGCGACGGGCAACATGGGACGTCCGGGTGTGGGCGTAAACCCGCTGCGCGGGCAGAACAACGTGCAGGGCTCGTGCGACATGGGCTCGTTCCCGCACGAGCTGGCCGGCTATCGTCATGTCTCGGACGATGCCGTGCGCGGAGCGTTTGATGCGATGTGGGGCGTGCGGCTTGATGCCGAGCCTGGGCTTCGCATCCCCAACATGCTGGATGCCGCCATCGAAGGGCGCTTCAAGGGCATCTACATCCAGGGCGAGGACATCGTGCAATCCGATCCGAATACCCGGCACGTGGCCGAGGCGTTTGCAGCGATGGAATGCGTGGTGGTGCACGATCTCTTCCTGAACGAGACGGCGAACTATGCGCACGTATTCCTGCCGGGTTCGACGTTCCTGGAAAAGAACGGCACATTCACGAATGCCGAGCGGCGGATCCAGCGGGTGCGGAAGGTAATGACACCGCGCAACGGACACGAGGACTGGCAGATCACGCAGATGATGGCGCAGGCGCTGGACTATCCGATGCACTACGACCACCCGTCGCAGATCATGACCGAGATCTCGGCGCTGACCCCGTCGTTCGCGGGCGTCACCTATGAGCGGCTTGACGCGCTGGGGTCGATCCAGTGGCCCTGCAATGCGACGGCACCGGAGGGAACGCCCGTCATGCATGCGCCGGGTTTCGTGCGTGGCAAGGGACGCTTCATGATTACGGCCTATGTGCCCACGGAGGAGCGGACGGGCCCGCGTTTCCCGCTGCTTTTGACAACGGGGCGGATCCTCAGCCAGTACAATGTCGGCGTGCAGACGCGGCGGACGGCGAACGTGGTCTGGCACAAGGAGGATGTTCTCGAGATCCATCCCCACGATGCCGAGGAGCGCGGTATCCGTGATGGTGACTGGGTCAAGCTTGCCAGCCGCGAGGGCGAGACGAGCCTCAGGGCACATGTGACCGACCGTGTGGCGCCCGGCGTGGTCTACACGACCTTCCACAGGCCCGAGACGCAGGCCAATGTGGTAACGACCGAACATTCCGACTGGGCGACGAATTGCCCCGAGTACAAGGTCACGGCCGTGCAGGTTTCGCCGACGAACGGGCTGACGCAGTGGCAGAAGGTGCATGACGACTTCGCGCACAGCCATGCGCGTGTCGAAACGGTGGCGGGTGAATGAGCGGGCCGTCCCTTGCGCAGACCCATAAGTGGCGTGGCGCGTGGTGCGAGGGCGAAAGGATGCTCGTGCCGGAGGTTCCGGTCGCGCTGGTCTATGATGGGGGAACGGAGGCGGTGATGATGGCCTCGCCCGGAGATGCGCTGGATTTTGCGCTGGGTTTTTCATTCAACGAAGGCATCGTGGCGTCTGCTGAAGAGCTGGGCGATGTCGAGGTGCGCGATGTTGGCACCGGGATCGAGATCCGCATGAGCCTTGCTGGCGAGCGGCGCGCGCGGGTGGTCGAGCGCCGGCGGCTGCGGGCAGGACCTGCGGGCTGCGGGCTGTGCGGGGTCGATAGCATCGTGGCCGCTTTGCCCGTGCTGGCGCCCGTCGGCTCGCGCTTGCGGGTTGCGGCGGGGGATATCCTGGCGGCCATGCGCGACCTGCCGGGGCTTCAGCCGCTGAACAGGCTGACGTCGGCCATGCATGCGGCTGCGCTGTTCGTGCCCGGTGAGGGTATCATTGCGGTGCGCGAGGATGTCGGGCGGCATAATGCGCTGGACAAGCTGCAGGGC
Source organism: Alphaproteobacteria bacterium (assembly GCA_018969785.1). GTDB lineage: Bacteria > Pseudomonadota > Alphaproteobacteria > Micropepsales > Micropepsaceae > SZUA-430. The sequence continues at coordinate 5,994 of JAGWXR010000013.1, read as the reverse complement.
GCGCTGCTGCGCGCCGGCCGGCTGGCGGGCGAGGGCGTCATCCTCATGACAAGCCGGGTTTCCGTGGAACTTGTGCAGAAGGCCGTGGTCATGGGTTCGCCCATCCTTGCGGCGGTGTCGGCGCCGACGAGCCTTGCGGTCAGCGAGGCGACACGGCTCGGCCTTGCGCTTGCAGGCGTCGTGCGGGCGGACGGGTTCGAGGTCTTCACCGGGTGGGAGCGCTTTGCCGATGCGCGCTGAGAAGCTTGCCCTGATGGCCAACCAGATTGCTGATTTCTTCGACACGCAGGGTGCGGGCGCGTCGGCTGCCATTGCCGATCACCTGCGCCGGTTCTGGGATCCCGTCATGCGCCAGCAGATCATCGCACTTGCGCAAATGCCGTCGCATGGTCTCAAGCCTTCGGTCGTCGCGGCGGTACGGATGCTGGAGGCGAAGGCGTGATCGGCGTCATCCTGGCCGGCGGCCAGAGCTCACGATTCGGTGGCGAACCCAAGGGCCTGAAGATGCTGCGGGGGCTTCCCCTCGTTGGACACGTGCATGCAAACCTGAGCATGGTGTGCACGGAGGTTGTCATCGAGTGTGTGCCCGGTTCCGGCTATGAGGGGTGGGGCGTCGAGTGCATCTCGGCGAGGCCTGAGCACGCGGGAAAGGGGCCGCTCGCCGGCCTGCTGGCGGGGCTCGAGCGGGCTTCCGGCGCCGAGAGCGTGGTCTTCGCGCCCTGCGACATGCCGCTCGTGGCGCCGCCCCTGTTCGAACGTCTCGCCCGCGAAACTGGTGGTGGTTGGGCCGTATCGCCTCTTGGCGACGAACCGCTGGTCTGCGCCCTTCCGGTGCGCCTGCGCGAGGCGGTTGCGGGGGCGCTCGATCAGTCCCCCATTCCGCGGGTTGTCCATGTATTGGCGGGCGCCGGGGCTGCGGGCGTCAGGTTTGCCGATGAGTGGCCTTTCGTGAACGTCAACACGCCTGAAGATCTGGATCGGCTTGAGGCCAGTTTCTAGGGTTTCCTGTGTCACCATTGGCTTGCGGCCGAGTGGCTTCGCCCCGTAAATTCACGCGACCGGACAACAGCCACAACGGAGACGCCTTCAATGTTGGGAATGATGCAGGACTGGCCGCTGGTCGTATCGAGCATCCTTGATCATGCGGCGCGCTTCCATGGCGAGCGCGAGGTCGTGACCCGCTCTGTCGAGGGTCCCATCGTGCGGTCGACCTATGCGCAGATCCACGCGCGCTCGCGCCGTGTTGCCAAGGCGCTGACCCGGCGCGGGATCAAGCTTGGTGACCGGATCGGGACGCTGGCCTGGAATTCGGGCCGGCACCTTGAGGCCTGGTACGGGATCATGGGGATCGGCGCGATCTGCCATACGATCAACCCGAGGCTCTTTCCCGAGCAGATCGCCTATATCGTGAACCACGCCGAAGACCGGGTGATCTTCGTCGACCTGACCTTTGTGCCGATCCTCGAGAAGCTGGGCAAGCAGATCGACGTGGTCGAGACATTCGTGATCCTGACCGACAGGGCGCACATGCCGCAGACGACGCTCAAGAACGTCGTCGCCTTCGAGGACCTGGTTGGCGAGGCGGATGATGACTTCGCCTGGGTGAAGGTGGACGAGAACACGGCTGCCGGGCTCTGCTATACCTCGGGTACCACAGGCAACCCGAAGGGCGTGCTCTATTCGCACCGTTCGAACGTGCTGCACGCCATGGCCGTGAATACGTCGGATTGCGTTGGTGCAAAGTCGACGGACACGCTGATGCCCGTCGTGCCGATGTTCCATGCCAATGCGTGGGCCACGACATTTGCCTGTCCGATGGCCGGCACGAAGATGGTCATGCCGGGTGCGAAGCTTGACGGCGTATCCGTCTATGAGCTGCTCGACAGCGAGAAGGTGACCATCACAGCGGCGGTGCCGACGGTCTGGCAAATGCTGCTCACGCACATGGAAGCGAACAACCTCAAGCTGCCCTACCTGAAGAAGGTGATGATCGGCGGCTCGGCGTGTCCGCCCTCGATGATCGAGACCTTCGAGAAGAAGTACGAGGTCGAGGTGATGCATGCCTGGGGCATGACCGAGATGTCGCCGGTCGGTACCATCGGTTCGTTCAAGTCGGGGATGGAAGACCTGCCATGGGCCGAGCAGCTCAAGGTCAAGTCCAAGCAGGGCCGGGCGATGTATTCGGTCGAGATGAAGATCACCGATGACAATGGCCGCGACCTGCCGCATGACGGCAAGACGTTCGGCCATCTGATGGTCAAGGGTCCGGCGGTCGCCAAGTCCTATTTCAAGGGCGAAGGCGGGCGCTATGGGACGAGCTCGATCCTGGACAAGGAGGGCTGGTTCGATACGGGTGATATCGCCACGCTCGACCATCTCGGCTTCATGCAGATCACGGACCGGGCGAAGGATGTCATCAAGTCGGGTGGCGAGTGGATCTCGTCGATCGATGTCGAGAACATCGCGGTGGGTTGCCCCGGCGTTGCCCAGGCTGCGGTGATCGGCATCGTGCATCCCAAGTGGGACGAGCGGCCGCTTCTGATCGTGGTCAGCAAGCCCGGTGCCGATGTCACGAAGGAGGCCGTGCTGAAGTACCTCGAGGGCAAGATTGCCAAGTGGTGGATGCCTGATGACGTGCAGTTCGTGAAGGAGATCCCGCTGACCGCGACCGGCAAGATGCAGAAGACGGCGCTGCGCGACCAGTTCAAGGACTACAAGCTGCCGACGGCGTGATGTCGGTCGTGACTTCAAAATGAAAAGGGCGCCGTCCGCGGGGACGGCGCCCTTTGTCTGTTTTTGGATCGGGCTTCTAGCGCAGCGGCTCGAGGTCAGTGTTCTTCACCCAGCCCTGGTTGCCGTTTTCGTCCTCGACCTTCCACCACTGGCCGTCCTTCTCGCCGAGCGGGTAGAGGCGCATGCCTGCGTCAAGGCTGCGTACCACAGTGGCGCCCGGATCGGGGAACTTGCGCATCTTGGTTGCGCGGACGGTCTGATAGGCGCGCTCGGGTGCCGCGGCCTTCGCGTCGGCGGGCAGGGCGCCGAGTTGTCCCACCATCTGCTTGTAGGCTTCGAGGAAGGCCAGTGAAACCACCTGGCCCATGGGCGTGTTCTCATAGCCGCCGCCCACGACGCCACCCCAGCCACCCCAGCCGCCGCCGCCCGCACCCAGGGCGAACGACACGTCGGTCTTCTTCGCCTGGCCCTCGGTCACGGCCTTGGTTTCGGAGGTGCGCACGTCGGTGATCGAGAGGATGGCTTGCGCCTCGAGGTCGCGGGTGCGCAGGCCGCCGCCAATGGCGCCGCCCACCGAACCGCCGACGATGCCGCCGATGATGCCGCCCACGGCCGAGCCGCCCGTGTCGCGGTCCGCCGCCACGACTTCAGCGACGAGCACGTAGTCGGCCGCGCGGACCTGGCCGCCGCCGACATTCGAGCGGCGCTGCAGGGTTCCCTGTGATTCGAGTTCGCGCTCGCGCTGGGCAGCATCGAAGCCTGCACCGCGGTCGACGAGGGTGAAACAGCCAGACTTCTGCACATAGAGCTTCAGGAGCTTCTGCGGTGACTGGAGGTCATAGACCGACCAGCCCTGCCTGTCGCCATCCACGATCGTGATTGCACCCAGCGGGCGGGCGCAGGTCGGGATTTCGGGCTTCGTCTTGTCGTCATCGGCAGAGGCCGGCAGCGCTGCCAGCAATGCACCCAGCGCCATCACGCTGCGCATCATCAGGGTCATGTTCGTGGTCCCATGTTTCGCGTTTTCCCCAAAGACTGCTATACCGTTGGCAGGCCATGCCTGACAATCGAGCCAGTTTGGCGATGAGGCTGGGGCTGAATACGCCTGTAGGGGGAAAACCTCCGGCAGGTGCCCACGGAGAAACGCGCGGAGGCACCCACGACATGACACAGACCCTTTCCCGCTTGCCGGTTGCACAGCTTGCGCTTGTGGCCGGGCTGCTTGCGGCCCTGCTCATCGGCGGCGCCGGGCCGCTCTACCGGTTTGCCGGCCTGACGATCCAGCAAGTCTTTCCGCTGATGATGTACGGCACCTATGCGGCGGGGCTGACGCTTCTGCTCGCGCTGGCGTGGGTGGTCGTGGCGGCGCTGACGCGCTCGGGCCGTGGGCTCGTGCTGGTCGTCGTCGGTACCGTGCTGGCGGTTGGTGCGGCGCTTGTTCCGATCTCGATGCGGTCACAGGCCCAGGCCCTTCCGATGATCCATGACATCACCACCGATACGGCGAACCCGCCCGCGTTCGTTGCGATTGCCCCGTTGCGGGCCGAAGCGCCGAACGGCGTCGATTACGTGACGGATCCAGCCGAACAGGCGAAGGCCTATGGCGACATCAAGACGTTCCGCAGCCCGCTGCCGACGGGTGAGCTGTTCGACCAGGCGCTGGCTGCGGCTGAGGCACAAGGCTGGGAGATCGTGGCGAGCTCGCGCGAGGAGGGGCGCATCGAGGCCACGGACACAACGCTCTGGTTCGGGTTCAAGGACGATGTCGTCATACGCGTCGTTTCCGAGGAAGCTGGCGGATCCCGCCTCGATATCCGCTCGATGTCGCGCGTGGGCAAGTCGGACCTCGGCAAGAATGCCGCGCGCATCCGCGCGTTCCTTGCCGCGCTGCCGAAGTAGCCTTGCGGGGGCATGATGCGTGCTGCTGACCTGGGTGTGCGGATGCCGGCCCTGCCGGTGGACCGCAGCTTTTCACCCGACTATGGCGTGGCGATGGAGGTGGCGCCCGGCGTCCGCCGTGTGCTGGCGCGCAATCCCAATCCCTTCACCTTCCACGGCACGGGAACCTATATCGTGGGGCGTGGCACTGTTGCGGTGATCGATCCGGGGCCGGCCCTCGATGAGCATGTCGCGGCCATTCTCGCGGCCACGCGTGGTGAGACGATCAGCCATATCCTGGTCACACATACGCATAATGACCATGCGCCGGCGGCGGCGCCGCTCAAGGCTGCCACGGGTGCGCTTGTCATGGGTTGCGGACCGCATGGTTCGGGCCGGGTTGCCGATGGCATCGAGGTCGAGGAGGGTGGCGACCGGTCCTATGCGCCCGATGAGGAGCTGGCCGACGGGGCGCGCGTGCGCGTGGGGGATGTTTCGTTCGAGGCTGTCTTCACCCCGGGCCATACGTCGAACCATGTCTGCTTTGCGGCGCCGGAGGTGCATGCCTTTTTTCCGGGCGACCATGTCATGGGGTGGTCGACGACGGTCATCGCGCCGCCCGACGGTGACATGGCGGACTATCTGCGCAGCCTCGAGAAGCTGCTCGCGCTGCCGGAGATGCCCTTCTATCCCACGCATGGCAATCCGATCGCGCGGCCGCATGAGTTCGTGCGTGCGCTGATCGCCCATCGCCATGCCCGCGAGGCGCAGATCGAGGCGTGCCTTGCGCGCGGGCTGGTGACGATCGGCGACATGGTGCCGGTCATCTATTCGGAGGTTGACGTGCGGCTGCACCCGGCGGCGTCGCGGTCGGTGCTGGCACACCTGCAGCACATGGTGGCGACGGGGCGTGTTGCCTGCGAGGGTATTGCTGGTGCTGCCTCCCGGTATCGGCGCGCCAGCGGTTAATCCGTTGTGCTGGCACCGTCGGGTGCCAGTCGCTTGGCCTCTCGCAATGTTAATTTGCGCGGCAGCCTGCAATCACTTATCGGTTGAGCACAGTCACGGGGCCACCTTGAACCGGATTTTTTGCTGCCGGTGCTTGTTCGGTGCCTGCTCGCGCTCCAGGGGGGGGCCTCATGCCTTACGTTGCACGCATCAGCGGGCTTCAGCCCTTTCTTCGGCTCGGTGCCTTCGTGCTGCTTTGCCTGCTGGTCCCCGGTGCGCGTGCAGACGACAGCCGGCAGATCCGGAGTGGCGACTTCATCATCGAGATCGATGTTCGTGCCCAGACGAACCTGATCCATCACCTCGATTGCCTGTCTGGCCACGCCAGCTGCACGAAAGAGCTGTTCGAGGAGCTATGGCGCAACAGGCTTGGAC
>JAGWXR010000153.1 GCA_018969785.1 Alphaproteobacteria bacterium | reverse complement strand
GAGGCGATCGCGGCAAGGAAGAGCCAGGACAGCGAAGTCCCCACTTCATGGCCGTCGAAGAGATGGATGACCGAAAAGGCGGCGATGAACGTGAAGAAGGCATAGTGCCCGATCATCAGGCCGATCCCGTTCGGTCCGGTCTCGCGGATCTGGGTCACCGACCAGACCAGCAAAGGAAGGAAGACGTAGATCGAGGCGATCTCGGCGTTGCTCCACGACAGGAGGCGCTGCAGGCTGTCATTCGAGACGACGAACCACAGGATCAGGCCGAGGGCTGCGAGGTGAATGCCGGGACGCCAGCTGATGCGGGCAGCCTGTGCGGCGCACACGGCCCAGAACAGGATGTACTGGACATGGAGCGGGCCGTCGAAGTCCGTGGATTCCTGCACGGTCCAGAGGCTGCCGATCGCCAGGGCGGCTGCAAGGGCTGCACGCGAGGGGGCGATCAGGGCTGTCACCAGGGCGCCCAGCGCCCAGAGCATCGTCCCGTCGGGATAGTGGGAATTGATGTTGTAGGTCTGGGCGACGAACCAGATGTTTGCGCCGAAGAGCAGCACGCCGAGGAGGAGGAAGGCCTCACCCACGAGGTCGCGGCCGGTCCCGCGGGCCCATATTGCCGCGGCGTAGGCGAGCCACATCGAGCCGAACAGGATGACGAGGCGTGCGCCCTTGGACATGTCGGCCCAGTTTGCGCCCACGAAGGACAGCGCGCCGGCGCCGATCAGGATGGCGCCGAAGATGGCGAGGATGGTCTCGAGGCGGCCCCTAATGGTGGGGACGTCGATGGTGGCGAGGATCCGATCGCGGTTCTCGGCCGGGACCAGGCCCTGGCTGATCCACATGTCGAGGTCACGCTTGAGCTGGGTCACGTAGAAGGGTGGGCGCATGGCCTGTCCGGCTCCGCTGCTGGCGACAAGGGGGATCTTGGAGTGCAACTATGCCCGAATTGGGGCCTTGCGCAAAATGGCGGCAAAGAACCCGTCCGTGCCGTTTCGTGCAGGGGAAAGCTGCAGGTACTCCGCGTTGCTGGAGGGCCAGGGCGCGTCGGTGAGGGTCGTCCAGTGCGCGCGGGCCTCGATACGTTCGAAACCCGGGTTCGCGGTGAGGAAGGCTTCGACCTGCCGTTCGTTTTCCTGCGGCAGCAGCGAGCAGGTGGCATAGACGAGAAGGCCGTCCGGCTGCACGAAGCGGCTGGCGCGGGTGATGATCGATGCCTGGAGCGCCGTCAGTTCGGCGATGTTGGCGGCATGTACCGACCAGCGGACATCCGGATTGCGCCGCCATGATCCCGTGCCCGAGCAGGGCGCGTCGACCAGTACGCGGTGGAAGCGCCCATGGAGGCGCTTCATCTCCTTGTTGTCTTCCGCGGTCAGCCTGATGCGCTCGGCGTTCTCGGCGCCTGCGCGCTTCATGCGGATTTTCGCCCGGGCAAGGCGCACCTCGCTGATGTCGCAAGCCACGATGTGTCCGCGGTTCTGCATGGCGGCTGCCAGCGCGAGGGTCTTGCCGCCCGTTCCCGAGCAGAAGTCCATGACCTGCATGCCGGGCCTCGCATCGCAGAGAAGGGCTGCGAGCTGTGAGGCCTCGTCCTGGAACTCGACCAGGCCATCGCGGAACGCACGCGTGGCCGAGACGTTGGTCTCCGGCGCGCAGCGCAGGCCCCAGGGGCTTGTCGCCATGGGCCTTGCCTCGACCTTGTCCCAGCGCAGGCGCTCGATGGCGATCTCGCGCGTGGCTTTCAGCGTGTTGACCCTCAGGTCCACGGGCGGGGTGGCGATGGCGGCGGCCATCTCGCTGGCGAAGCGCTCGCCGAGGGCCTCGCCGAGAAGGTTGTCCCAGGGGGCGGGGCACTCAAGGCGCACGGCCTCGGGCATCTCGGGGTCGTCGAGGGGGCGGCGGGCCAGCTTGCGCATGAGGGCAATGTCTTCGACGCCGGCGGTGTCTTCCCAGCGTTGCCCGCGACGCGCAAACACGGTCCAGGCCGACATCAGTGCCGCGGGCGAGGCCTCTGCGGCCGCCTGGGCGAGGTGCCAGCCGAGGCGCGCGCGATGGCGGTTGATGGCGCCCAATGTCTGGACTACCTCGCGGCGGCCCTGCGGCGAAAGCCCTGCGGCCGACTTGAGGGTGCGGGTGATCGCCTGGTCGAGCGAGGCGCCTGCGGCCTGCTGTATCAGTCCATCGGCCACGGCGGCTGCAATCGCGTCCCATGTTTCGGCCCGCGGATGCGCCGGGGTTGGGCGACGCGGCGGTCGGTTGCCGGTTTTCCGGGGTTTTCTGGAGGCACCGGCACTTTTGTTCGTTTGCAAGGGCAGGGCTCCCGAATTAGAACCACGGTTTCGCAGACCGATGCGTCGCCGGGCAAGCCCCTTGATTGCCCGCGGCCCCACAGACTGGATCCAAGCTTAAAATCCATGGCGAACAAACTTCTGCAGGAAGCTGCGGTCAACCACCGCCTGACGTCCAAGCGCGGCGTCCTGGAACGCATGTTTACGATGATGTTCCAGGGTTTCGTCTACAACCAGATCTGGGAAGACCCGGATGTCGACATGGCGGCCCTTCGCGTGCGCCCCGACAGCCGCATCATCACCATCGCCTCGGGCGGGTGCAACGTCGTCAATTACCTGTCAGGGGATCCGGCGAAGATCATCGCGGTCGACCTGAACCCGAACCACATCGCCCTTACGCGGCTGAAGCTGGCGGCGCTGCGCTATCTTCCCAGCTACGACGACTTCTTCGCCTTCTTCGGTGTCGCCAATTCAAAGACGAACCGCGAGAACTTCGACAAATACCTGGCGCATCGCCTGGACGAGAGCACGCGGCGCTACTGGCGCCACACCGCGCCGCTGCGCGGGCAGCGCATCGACATGTTCGCGCGTGACCTCTATCGCTTCAGCCTGCTGGGGCGTTTCCTCGGGGTGCTGCAGACGGTGGCCAAGCTGCACGGCAAGCAGCTCAACGAGATGCTGACCGCGCGCTCGCCGGCCGAGCAGAGGGTGATCTTCGATCGCGTGATTGCGCCGCTCTTCGATTCCAAGCTTGTGAAGGCACTCTCGAAGCTGCCGGTATCGTTCTATGCACTGGGCATTCCGCCGGCGCAGTACGATGAACTCGCCAAGGACTCGAAGGGTGACCCCGCAGGTCTCATCCGGCAGCGGATCGAGAAGCTGGCGTGCGACTTCCCGCTCCAGACCAATTATTTCGCGTGGCAGGCCTTTGGCCGTCGCTATGACACCGAGGATCGCCGCGGCGTTCCGCCCTACCTGCAGCAGCAGATCTATGACGTGGTGCGCACGCGCACCGACCGGGTCGAGACGCACCTTGCCTCGATGACCGACTTCCTGGCCAAGCAGCCCGAGCGCAGCCTCGACTGCTATGTGCTGCTGGATGCGCAGGACTGGATGAACGAGCAGCAGATCACGGCGCTCTGGCAGCAGATCACGCGCACGGCCGCACCGGGTGCACGCGTGATCTTCCGTACCGCGGGTGCCGAAAGCCCGCTCGAGCGCAAGCTGCCGGCGGATCTCATCGGCCGCTGGAACTATCTGGGCGAGGAATCGCGGGCTTTCCACGACAAGGATCGCTCGTCGATCTATGGCGGCTTCCACATCTATGAGCTGAAGGGCAACTGATGTCGGCTCCGGGCGCCTCGTCGAACGCGCATTCCGCGATGGACCAGATGTACCGCTACACGCGGCACGTCTATGACCTGACGCGCAAGTACTACCTGTTCGGTCGCGACAAGCTGATCGAAGAGCTGCCGGTGCGCGACGGCGACCATGTGTGCGAGGTGGGCTGCGGCACGGCGCGCAACCTCGTGGTGCTCGCGCAGAAGCGGGCGAACCTCCACCTCTATGGCATCGACGCCTCGGCCGAGATGCTGAAGACGGCGCAGGCCTCGGTTGACGGGGCTGGCCTGTCGGGCCGCATCCGGCTTGGCACGGCGCTGTCGACCGACTTCACGGCGGCCAGGCTTGGCCATGACCGGCCCTTCGACCGGCTGATCTATTCCTATTCGCTGTCGATGATGGATGACTGGCGCGAGGCGCTGGAGCACGGGATTGCCCAGCTCAAGCCCGGCGGCACGATCCATGTGGTCGATTTCGGCAACCAGGAAGGCTTGCCCGGCTGGTTCCGCAGCCTGCTGAAGGGCTGGCTCGACCAGTTCCACGTGCGCTTCCGTCCCGAGGTCCGGGCCTGGTTCGAGGCGCAGGAAAAGGCCGGCCGGGGCAGGATGACCTACAAGGACGTTATGCGCGGTTATGCCTATCGGCTGGATTTCGAGCTGAAGGCCTGAGGCGGGCGCCCCCAAGGAGGGTTGCAAGGGCGCGCCCGAAAGGGCAAAAGAACGGCCCCCGCCGCCTCTCCGGCGGGGCATGTGACTGGCAGGGAGCTGTGGCCGAGAGGCTGAAGGCGGCGGTTTGCTAAACCGTTATACGA
>JAGWXR010000152.1 GCA_018969785.1 Alphaproteobacteria bacterium | reverse complement strand
GAATAGTCGCGGCCATAGGTGACCAGCGGCCAGCCATAGTTGCGCCCGGGCTCGATCACGTTGAGCTCGTCGCCCCCTTGCGCGCCATGCTCGGTCTCGTAGAGGACGTCCGTCACGGGGTCATGGGCAAGCCCCTGCTGGTTGCGGTGGCCGATGGTATAAAGGCCCCGCGCAGCGCCCGGCTTGTCGAGATAGGGGTTGTCGGCAGGCACCGATCCGTCATCGTTCAGGCGGACCGTCTTGCCGAGATGCGAGGACAGGTCCTGTGCACGTTCGCGATATTCGAAGCCGTCACCGATCGTCAGCACGAAGGTTCCGTCGCGCAGGAACGCCATGCGCGCGCCGTAATGGTTGTTGGTGTCCTTCAGCGGCTTGGCCTCGAAGATGACCTTGAGCTCGCCGAGTGAATTGCCATCGAACCGGGCGCGGGCAACCCGCGTCGCATTTGCCTCGCGTGTGCCGCTCGCATAGGTCAGGTAGATCACACGGTTCTCGTTGAACTTTGGATGCAGCACGACATCGAACAGCCCTGCCTGGCTGCCGGTATGCACCGCAGGGACCCCGGCAACCGGTTGTGCGACAAGCTTGCCGTCGCGGATGATGCGCAGCGCACCCTTGCGCTCGGTCACCAGGATCGCGCCATCGGGAAGAAAGGCCAGCGACCACGGATGGTCGAGGCCCGAGGCGATCTCCACTGCCTTGTAGCCCGTCTTGACGACCGGTGCCGTCGCGGACGCGGTCGGCGGCGGGGCAGGCCGTGCAACGGGAACAGGTGGTGGCGCAAGATCGGCAAGGGCAGCGGCAGACAGAAGGGCAGCAAGGGCAACGCCGCTGGCCAGCACGCGCGTGTTCATCGAAAGCTCCCTCAGGTAACCATGTGTCGAAACCAGTACCATCTGATCCTATTTCGGTGCATAAGCAAAGGGCCTCAAGGGGAGGAAAAACATGCTTCGCCGGATCATCGCCTTCGTCTTCGCCGCGGTTCTGATGGCCGCACTCGGCTCGCTCGCCCATACCTGGTTTGTCCAGCAGGCCTGGCTGGAGGCAGCAGCCATGTCCGGTGGCACCCCGGCCGAACTCACGCTGGCCGAACGGCTGTCCTGGATGCTTGATGATGTCGTGGGGCTCCAGCCCCTGTACGGCGCGCTGACCACCTCGGCCCTCCTGGTTTCCTTCCTCGCCGCGGGGCTGGTCGCCCGCTTCACCGGTCTGCGCACCATCGTTTTTGCCGTCGCCGGCGGTGTGGCCATCTTCGTGATGTTCACGCTCATGAAGAACGTGCTGGGGACGGTAGGTGTCTTTGGCGCGCGCGGTCCCATGGGGCTGGGCGTCCAGGCATTTGCGGGCGTTCTTGCCGGTCTGCTATTTGCCACACTGACAAGGCCACACGGGGATTCGTGACGTCCTGCCCATGACCATCCGCAAGAAGACACCCGTCGAGAAGTTCATGCAGACCCTGAAGCTGGGCGCGGTGTTCGTCATCGTCTCGCTGTTCGGCTTCGGTCTTGCCCGTTACCTCGAGGAAGGCAAGACCTTCGACTTCGGCTCCTGGGTCATCATCGCCATCCTCGCCTGTGCCGTGCTGTTGACAGCCACCATCCGCGCCCTCCTGGCGGCGCGCAGGACCTGACCGATTTTCACGCGCAACCTCTATCTGTTCCTCGCCAGCCGCTTCTTCTCGAACGTGGCCATGCAGGTCCTGTCCGCCGCAGTCGCATGGCGGGTCTATGAACTGACACGCGATCCCTGGTCGCTGGGTCTGGTCGGCCTCGCGCAATTTGCCCCGATGTTTGCCCTCACGCTCTATGCCGGCGACGTGGCCGACCGCTATTCGCGCCGCGTGATCCTGGCGCTCAGCTATTTTGTCGAGGCCTTGTGCGCCGGTTTCTTCATGGCCGCCACATGGGCGGGGATCACCGACCCCAACGTCTATTTCGCGATCCTCGTCCTCTTCGGCAGCGCGCGGGCCTTTTCCGCGCCGGCCTCGCAGTCCTTCCTGCCGCAGATCGTGCCCGTCGACCTCTTGCCCCGCGCGATCTCTCTCAGTTCCTCGGTCATGCAGGTGGCCGTCATTTCAGGCCCGGCCCTGGGCGGCGCGGCACTGCTGCTCGGCGCCGACTTCGCCTTCGGGATCAGCTTCGCGCTCTTTGCCATGCTCGGATGTATCATTTTTGCGATCCGCATCGAGCGGCCGCGGACCGCGCCGTCCACGGGCTCGCTCCTCGAGCGCGTCGCCGAGGGCATCGTCTATGTCCGCCGCCGCCGCGAGCTCCTCGGCGCCATCTCGCTGGATCTCTTTGCCGTGCTGCTGGGCGGCGCGACCGCGCTGCTGCCGTTCTTCGCCAACGAGATCCTGCATGTCGGCCCCCTGGGCTTCGGCCTGCTCAAGGCGGCCCCGGCCATCGGCGCGGCGGCCATGTCCTTCTGGCTGACGGCCTATCCGATCGGCCGCCACGCCGGCATCAAGATGTTCGCCTGCGTGGGCGTCTTCGGCATCGCCACGATCATCTTCGGCCTGTCGGAGAATTTCTGGCTGTCCTTTGCCGCACTCATCGTGCTGGGCGCGTCCGACATGATCAGCGTGAATGTACGCCACTCCCTGACGCAGCTCGCCACGCCCGACCACATGCGCGGCCGGGTCAGTGCGGTCAGCATGCTCTTCATCGGGGCCTCGAACGAGCTGGGCGAGTTCGAATCAGGCCTGACCGCCGCCTGGTGGGGAACCGTGCCTGCCGTGATCGTCGGCGGCCTCGGCACGCTCGGCATCGTGGCCGCCTGGGCCTGGATGTTCCCGGAGTTGCGCAAGGTCGATCGCCTGACCGACCTCAAGCCCCACTGACTATTCGGCCGCGAGCGCGGTGGAGAGCCGCTGGCGCTGGCGCAGCGCGAAGATGTCCGGCACGCCGTCGGCCGCGCGCTGGTAGAAAACCGTCTGCTCGCCCAGCGCCGCGCGGAAGTCCTCGAGCCGCGTGCCCTCACGCACCTCGAACGCGTCGACGCCGCAGCGAAGCATGAACAGCCACTGGTCGCGCAGCACCTCGCCGACAGCCCGCACCTCGCCGCGATAGCCAAGCCGGTCACGCAGCACGCGCGCCGAGGAATAGCCCCGCCCGTCGCGGAACTTCGGAAAGGACAGTTCAACCACAGCCAGGCGATGCACGTCGGGCCCGAGCCCATCCGGTGTCTCGTGCGAACCAATCCGCACGCCCAGCGGCGCATCGCGTGACAGCAGCGCCTCGCGCGCGGCAAGGAAGCGCGACAGCGAAACGATCACCGCGCCCGCGGGAAGCTCATCCGCGTCCGCAACGCGCCTGAAGCTGTCGGTGATGAAGGCGCCGTCCTTAATGAGAGGCATAGAGTTTCTCCCGGAAGGGCTGGATGCCCACGCGTCGATAGGTGTCGAGGAAACGCTCGCCGTCCTGGCGCAGCGCGAAATAGGTATCGACCAGGGCCTCGATGGCATCGGGCACCTCGGCCTCGCCGAAGGCGGGCCCGAGGATTTCGCCAATCGACGTCGTCTCGTCGCCCGATCCGCCCAGCGTGATCTGGTAGAACTCGACGCCTTTCTTGTCGACGCCAAGGATGCCGATATGGCCCACATGATGGTGCCCGCAGGCATTGATGCAGCCCGAGATCTTGAGCTTCAGCTCGCCGATCGCGCGCTGTCGCTCGAGCGCCGCAAAACGCTGGCTGATCGCCTGCGCGATGCTGATCGATCGCGCATTGGCGAGATCGCAGTAATCAAGCCCGGGGCAGGCGATGATGTCCGAGATCAGCCCATGGTTCGCCGTGCCAAGGCCCGCCGCCTCGAGCTTGCGCCACAGGTCGGGCAGGTCGCGCTGGCGCACATGGGCCAGCACCAGGTTCTGCTCGTGGCTGACACGGATCTCGTCGAAGCTGTAGGTCTTCGCAAGCGTCGCGACGAGGTCCATCTGCTCCGCGCTCGCATCGCCCGGAATACCGCCGATGGGCTTCAGCGAAATCGTGACGATCGCATGGCCGGGCACCTTGTGCTTCGCCACGTTGATGTCGTGCCACGCCGCAAAGCCAGGATCGCGGCGCGCCGCCGAGAGGTCTTCATCCGCCAGTGTCTCGAAGGCAGGCGGTTGGAAATAGGCAGCGATCCGCGCGATCTCCTCCTGCGGAACGGCCACGGCGCCCTTCGCCTTAACCTCGGCGAATTCAGCCTCCACCTGCCGGCGCATCTCAGCCGCGCCGATCTGGTGCACGAGGATCTTGATCCGCGCCTTGTAGATGTTGTCCCGTCGGCCATGCTGGTTGTAGACCCGCATTGTCGCCTCGAGATAGGCCAGCAGGTCTTCAGCCGCGATGCCCTCGCCGATCAGCTGCCCGATGATGGGCGTGCGACCCTGGCCTCCGCCAACCCAGACATCGAACACATTCGTGCCCGACGCGTCTTTGCGGATGACGATGCCGATGTCATGCACCTTGATCGCCGCACGGTCGCGGGGCGAGGCCGTGACCGCGATCTTGAACTTGCGCGGCAGGAACGAGAACTCCGGATGGA
>JAGWXR010000012.1 GCA_018969785.1 Alphaproteobacteria bacterium | reverse complement strand
GGCATCTGGTCGTAGACCTTGCGCAGCGCCGGGGCCATCTTGTTGGTCAGCGTGCCGGCGACAATCATCACGTCGGACTGGCGTGGCGAGGCGCGTGGGGCGAAGCCGAAACGCTCGAGGTCATAGCGCGGCATGGAGGCCTGCATCATTTCGACGGCGCAGCAGGCAAGACCGAAGGTCATCCACATCAGCGAGCCCGTGCGGGCCCAGGTGATGAGGTCGTCGGCGCGGGCGACGAGGAAGCCCTTTTCATCAAGTGCCTCGCGCGCGGCGAGAAAGAACGGGTCGTTCGGGTCGACGGGGCCTGCCCCCTCGACGCCGGTGCGCCCGGAGGACAGTGCGGGGGGCGGGTTCACTCCCATTCCAGGGCTCCCTTCTTCCACTCGTAGATGAAGCCGACAGTCAGGATGCCGAGGAACACCATCATCGACCAGAAGCCGAAAAGCCCGATCTCCTTGAGCGTGATCGCCCACGGGAACAGGAAGGTGACCTCGAGGTCGAAGATGATGAAGAGGATCGCGACCAGGTAGAACCGCACGTCGAATTTCATGCGGGCGTCATCGAAGGCGTTGAAGCCGCATTCGTAGGCCGATGTCTTTTCCGCGTCGGGCCGTGATGGTGCCAGGATCATCGGCAGCACCAGCAGAACGAGCGCGAGAATCCCCGACAGCCCGAGGAAGAGCAGGATCGGGAAGTACTGAGCCAGCAGATTGTCCATGAGCCCTATAGCGAGGCCGCCACGCCCCTGGACGTGCGGCCCTGCCCCCCTTTGGATTGACCGGCGTAGCGTGGCGACCTTGCCCCCTGGGGTTTCAGCCGCACGCCCGCCGGATGAGTCACTCAAATCATGCGATTTCGGGCGGGAACGTAAAGATTGCGTGGGCCAAAGCAAGCATTTTGGCGTGCGCTTCCTGCGACAGTTCGGATGGAAAATGCGGGCTGGAGGGTGCGGCGTGTTCCGCACCGCTTTCCGGTTGCCAGCCGCGCCGTAACGCGATGACTGGCGGGAGCGACGGGGCTCGAACCCGCGACCTCCGGCGTGACAGGCCGGCGCTCTAACCAACTGAGCTACGCCCCCTTATCGGGGTCATGGGCGAGCCAGACTGGCCGCCGAAGAGCGGTGGGTGTACTGAAGGACGTTCTGAGTGTCAAGCAAACCCAAGGACCTGCGCGGATTGACCATGACCCGGAAAGCCAAGGAACCCGACAAGATCCGTCAATACATCGCAGCTGTCGAGGCGAAGCTCGAGAAGGCGACCGGCAAGACCATGGCGCACTGGGTCCGGATCGCCCGGAAATGCCCGCATGCCGGCCCTGCCGAGCGGCTCCGGTGGCTCAAGGCGGAGCACGGGCTGGGCCTTGCTCATGCGGCGGTTGTGCTGGGCCGGGCCCATGGGCTTGCTGCGCTCGAGACACCCGCCCCTGCCGATCCGCTCGCGCGCGTGTTTGCCGGGAGACTTGCGGCCCAGCGCCCCATCGGTGATGCCGTGCTGGCGATGGCCGGAAAGCTGCGCGGGGCCAGTGTTCGCGCCCGTAAGGGGCAAGTCGCCATCTACCGGCTCAAGCAGTTCGCGGTGCTCAAGCCCAGCCGCCGCGGGCTGCTGCTTGGCCTTGCCCTCGGCAAATATCCGAAGGGCGCAGGTTTCATCGAGATGCCTAACCCCTGGCGGACCGAGCGGTGCAGGATGGGGCTCGTCCTTGAGTCGCGAAAGGACTTCAATACCGCGGCAAAGCGCCTGCTCCGGCAGGCCCATGCGGAAGCCTGAAGGGAGACGCGTCATGAGCAAGCTTTTCGAACCAGTCTCGGGCAAGGCCTTTGTCGGCGGCAAGATGTCGGCCCTCAAGGGCACGCAGGAGACCGCAGTGCTCAATCCTGCGACCGAGCAGCGCATCGGCGCGTGGATCGAGACGCCTGCCGGGGATGTCGACGCGGCCATCACGGCGGCGGGATTGGCGCAGTCCGGCTGGTGGCGCAAGCATTCGGGCCTTGAGCGGGCGCAGAAGCTGCACGAGGTAGCCGGCGCGATCCGCGAGCGGCAGGCCCTCCTCGCCGAGGCGCTGACGCGGGAAATGGGCAAGCCCTTCAAGGAATCGATGGACGAGGTCAGCTGGACCATCAGCGCCTTCGACTATTATGCCGAAATTGGCCGCCACGAGATGGGTCGCATCTACGCGCCGACCATGTCCGGGCAACTGCACTGCTCGATCAAGGAGCCGCTGGGCGTCGCCGTCCTGATCATGCCCTACAATTATCCCCTGCTTCTTTTCGCCTGGCAGGCCGCGGCGGCCCTGGCGGCGGGCAATGCCGTCATCGTCAAGCCCTCAGAGGTCACGACGCTGGCGACGCTCCTGATGATGGATGTTTTCGCCGGACTTCCCGAGGGGCTGGTGCAGTGCCTTCCCGGTGGACCGGCGGTGGCCACGCGGCTCCTGGAGAGCAAGGGCACGCATTGCGCCGCCTTTACCGGCACGGTCGCGACCGGCCAGGTCGTCGGGCGCATCTGCGGCGAGCGCTTCAAGCCGGTGCTCATGGAGACATCGGGCAATGACCCCTTCATCGTGATGCCGTCGGCGCCGCTCGACGTGGCGGTGCGTGGGGCGGCCTTCGCCTCGTTCCTGAACTGCGGGCAGGTATGCACCTCTGCCGAGCGCATCTATGTTCACGAGGACATCCACGACGTGTTCGCGGCCCGGCTTGCCGAAGAGGCGCGCAGGCTGCGCATCGGGAACGGGCTGGAAAAGGTGGATCTGGGACCCATGGCCACGCGCGCGTCGCGTGACCGCTACGAGGCGATCCTGTCGCGGGCGCGGGCGGAAGGCGCAAAGCCGATTGCGGGCGGTCAGCGGCCGGCAGGGTTCAACAGGGGCTGGTTCGTCGAACCCACCGTGCTCGTGAACGTCTCGCCTGCGATGGACATCGTCAATGCCGAGAGCTTTGGCCCGGTTGCGCCGATCGTCAGGGTGCGAAACTTCGACGAGGCGATCGAACTGGCCAACCGCTCGGAGTACGGGCTGGGTGCGAACATCTACACGAAGGACCTCGAGGAGGCGATGCGGGCCGTCGACGAGATCGACAGCGGCATGGTGTGGGTGAACAATCCCCTGCTCGACAACGACGCGGCCCCCTTCGGCGGGCGCAAGAGGAGCGGCATCGGGCGCGAACTGGGGTCGGAGGGGCTTGAGCAGTTCCGCTCGACCAAGTTCGTCGTGATCAACCCGAAGGCCACGCCCGAGGAAGCGTCATGGTTCCCCTACGCGGATGATGCGGCCTTCACGGGCAAGGCCTGAGCCCCCGCCACGTGCTGTTCCATCCGGCCATACACGACACGTCGGCCACGGTCGACAGTTTCTGGGAAAGCGAGCGCCCGGGACTGGAACGTGTCGATGCAGCCCCCCTTGCGCGCGACGAAACCACGGATGTCGCCATCATCGGCGGGGGCTATTGCGGGCTTGCGGCCGCGCGGGTCCTGGCGATGCGCGGCATTGCGGCGCGCGTGCTCGAGGCCGGTGAGATCGGCTGGGGTGCGTCAGGCCGCAATGGTGGGTTCTGCAGCATCGGCGCTTCTTTCCTGGGGCCGCTCGAGCAGCGCGGGATCTTCGGGGAGCAGGAGACCCTTGCCTTCTATCGCATCCTTGCCGACAGCGTGCGGCTCGTCAGCGCCATCGCGGGCGAGGAAGGCATCGACCTGCAGGCACAGGGACCCGGCGTGTGGACGTTTGCACACCGGCCCTCGCGGCTGAAGGAACTGGAAGCGCAGGCTTCGATCGGGCAGCAGCTTGGCATCGCCTCGCGCATCGTAACGCCCGCGGCATTTGCGCAGGAGGCCTTTGCCTGCACCGAACAGGCGGGCGGCCTGTTCGAGCCCCTGGGATTTGGATTGCATCCGCTCGCCTATTGCCTGGGCCTGGCCCGGGCGGCGCAGCGCCGCGGCGCGCGGCTTCATGCGCATTCGCGGGTGACAGCCTGGCAGCGCGAGGCGGGCGTGCACCGGCTGCGGACACAAGGCGGCGTGCTGACAGCGCGGCGCGTGATCGTGGCGACGAATGGATGGCTGCCGGAGGACCTGGTGCCGGAGCTCGCCGGCCGGGTCCTGCCGATCATGTCAAACATCACCACGACGGTTCCCCTGTCGGATGCATTGCTGGCGGCGCAGCAGATGAAGACCCAGGCGCCAGCGGCCAATACGCGCGCGCACCTCGCCTATCTGCGGCTGCTGCCGGGGCGGCAGCTGCTTTTCGGCGGACGTGGCGACACGACGGGGCGGCCGGCCGGCCTCGGCGCCATGCAGCGCCTGCTGGAGAAGCGGCGCTCGGCCCTGTTCCCGGCGCTGACCGGCGTCGAGACATCGCATTCCTGGCGTGGCCTGATTGCCGCCACGCGGCGCCTGACGCCGGCCCTGGGCACCCTGCCCTCGGATCCGAGCATCGCCTACGCATTCGGCTGCCACGGCAACGGCGTTGCCTTCATGACGTGGGCTGGAGACGCGCTGGGGCGGATGCTGAGCGGCGAGAGGCTTGCCCTGCCCGCGCAGCTCAGCGGGCTGCCGGACCGCTTTCCCATACCGGCACTGCGGCTTTGGTACCTGCGGCTGATGCTGCTGCGGGCGCTGGTCGAGGACCGGATGGATTGACGGACCTTGCCGGGTGGCTGCGCGGGGATGGTGGGCGATGACGGGCTCGAACCGCCGACATCATCGGTGTAAACGATGCGCTCTACCAACTGAGCTAATCGCCCGTTCACCGCGCGGGCATGCGGCATAGCAAACGAAAGCGCCTGCCGCAAAAGAAAAGGACGCCGGACCTGTCCTGGCCCTGCGTCCCGTGGATGATCTGGTCGCCGTTGGGCGAACCGTTCAGTTCACCGCGTCCTTGAGCTGCTTGCCGGCCCGGAACTTGGGCTGGCGCGACGCGGGGATCTTGATTTCCTCGCCCGTGCGCGGATTGCGGCCCGTGCCGGCCTTGCGGGTCGTCACCACAAAGGTGCCAAAACCGACAAGGCGGACTTCATTGCCGCCCTTCAGCGTGTTGGTGATGATGTCCAGCGTGGTGTCGATGATCTTCTCGACTTCCGACTTCTGGACGGTCGTCTTTTCGGCCACTGCCGCAATCAGGTCGTTCTTGTTCATGTGTCCTCGCGGGGTCGTTGCGATGAGATAAAAGGGCGGTTTTGCCCCGGTAACTTGATGCCGGATTAAACCGCCGGGCCGGGCCTGTCAAAGCCAAATCCCGGTTTTGCGCGAAAAATTGACCGGAAAAGGCGAAGGGCCGCAGTTTTCCACACCGCAGCCCCGCTTTTCACCTTGTCAGGCTTAAAGGTTAATGGGCGACGACGCCCTCCCGGTCCTCGGATTCGGCCTTCTTGAGACCGCGATCCTCCTCGGCCGGTTCTTCCCAGGTCACCGGCAGAGGCTGGCGGACGAGGGCTTTTGCAAGAGCTTCCTCCACCGTCGCCACCGGGATGATGTTAAGGCCCTTGAGGACGTTGTCCGGGATCTCGGCGAGGTCCTTCTCGTTCTCGCTCGGGATCAGCACCGTCTTGATGCCGGCCCTGAGGGCTGCCAGGAGTTTCTCCTTGAGGCCCCCGATGGGAAGCACCCGCCCGCGCAGCGTGACCTCGCCCGTCATGGCGACATCGCGGCGGATGGGAATGCCCGTCAGCACGGAGACGATCGCAATCGTCATGGCGACACCGGCCGAAGGACCGTCCTTGGGCGTTGCACCCTCCGGCACGTGGACGTGGATGTCGCGCCTGTCGAAGGTGGGCGGGGTGACCCCGAAGACCGTCGATTTCGCGCGCACATAAGAGCGCGCGGCATCGATCGATTCCTTCATCACGTCGCCGAGCTTGCCGGTTGCCTGCATGCGGCCCTTTCCGGGCAACATGACGGCTTCGATTGTCAGCGTGTCGCCGCCGACTTCTGTCCAGGCAAGACCGGTCACGACGCCGACCTGGTCTTCGCCTTCCATCTCGCCGAAGCGGTGCTTGCGCACGCCGGCGTACTTCTCGAGGTTCTTGGGCGTGATCTGCACCGACTTCGTCTTCTTCGAGACGAGATCGCGCACGGCCTTGCGCGCAAGGTTTGCCAGTTCGCGCTCGAGGTTGCGCACGCCCGCCTCGCGCGTGTAGTAGCGCACGAGGTCAAGGAGGGCTGCATCCGTGATCGACCACTCGCCGTCCTTCAGCGCGTGGGCCTGGACCTGCTTGGGAATCAGGTGGCGCTTGGCGATCTCGACCTTCTCGTCCTCAGTGTAGCCGGGGATCCGGATGATCTCCATGCGGTCCATCAGCGGCTGCGGCATGCGCAGGCTGTTGGACGTCGTGATGAACATGACATCCGAAAGATCAAAGTCGACTTCGAGGTAATGGTCGTTGAAGGTCGCGTTCTGCTCGGGATCGAGGACCTCGAGCAGGGCCGAGGACGGGTCACCGCGCCAGTCGGCGCCGAGCTTGTCGATCTCGTCGAGGAGGAAGAGCGGGTTCGCCGACTTTGCCTTCTTCATGCCCTGGATGACCTTGCCGGGCATCGAGCCGATATAGGTGCGCCGGTGGCCACGGATCTCGGCCTCGTCACGCACGCCGCCGAGCGACATGCGGATGAACTCGCGGCCTGTGGCCTTCGCGATCGACTTGCCGAGCGAGGTCTTGCCCACACCCGGGGGCCCCACGAGGCAGAGGATCGGGCCGCGAAGCTTGCCGGCGCGCTGCTGCACCGCAAGATATTCGAGGATGCGCTCCTTGACCTTCTCGAGGCCGAAATGGTCGTGGTCGAGCACGGCCTCGGCTTCGGCGATGTCCTTCTTGACCTTGCTCTTCTTGCCCCAGGGCAGCGAGAGCAGCCAGTCGAGGTAGTTGCGAACCACGGTGGCCTCGGCTGACATGGGCGACATCTGGCGCAGCTTGCGTAGCTCCGCCATCGCCTTGTCATGGGCTTCCTTGGAGAGCTTCGTCTTCTTGATGCGATCCTCGATCTCACCAAGTTCGTCGCGCTGCTCCTCGCCCTCGCCCAGTTCCTTCTGGATCGCCTTGAGCTGTTCGTTGAGGTAGTACTCGCGCTGGGTCTTCTCCATCTGGCGCTTGACGCGCGTGCGGATCTTGCGCTCGACCTGGAGCACGCTCATCTCGGCTTCCATGAGGCCGAACACCTTCTCGAGGCGCTCGCCCACATTGACCATTTCGAGAAGCCCCTGCTTCTCGGGGATCTTCACGGTCAGGTGCGAGGCGATCGTGTCGGCCAGCTTGCTCGGGTCGGAGATCTGCTGGACTTCGGCCTGCGATTCCGGCGCGATCTTCTTGTTCAGCTTCACGTAGTTGTCGAACTGCGCGGACGCCGTGCGGGCCAGCGCCTCGATCTCGCCGTCGTCCGTGACAAGGTCGGGCAGGATCTCGGCCTCGACCTGGAAGAAATTGCCATTCGGGATGAAACGCTTGATGCGGGCGCGCTGCTTGCCCTCGACAAGGACGCGGACGGTCTGGTCGGGAAGCTTGAGCAACTGCACGACCGAAGCCAGGGTGCCGATCCGGTAGATGTCGTTCTCGCCGGGTTCGTCCTGGGTCGGGTTCTTCTGGGTCACCAGGAGGATCTGGCGTTCCTCGAGGCCAACGTCCTCGAGGGCGCGCACGGACTTCTCGCGTCCCACGAACAGCGGCACGATCTTGTGGGGGAACACGACGATATCGCGCAAGGGCAAGACCGGGAAAACGGTCACGGACTTGCCGGGTGCCTCGTCGTCCGAATTGATCATGGTGGTCCTAACTTTCAATCATGGTTCAGCGTCGGATGTCCGAGGCCACTTCAGGGGGACGGGACTTCGAACGCTCCGACGCAATAATTGTTAACATTCAAAGAAGTGGAGGCGATCGGCCCTGCGTTCAAGGGTCGGCTCGAAAAACGGCCCCGCGGCAGCGGAAATCAGGATGCAGCCGACGTGGCTTCGCCGCGCTTGTCCGCGTAAATCAGGAGCGGTCGCGCCCGGCCTTCGGCCACCTCGCCATTGATCACCACCTCGGTCACACCGCGCATGCCGGGCAACTCGAACATGGTGTCAAGCAGGATCGCTTCCATGATCGAGCGCAAGCCGCGCGCACCTGTCTTGCGGGAGATGGCCTTGCGCGAGATCGCGCGCAGGGCATCGTCCGAGAACGTCAGGGCGACGCCTTCCATGTCGAACAGGCGCTGGTACTGCTTGACGATCGCGTTCTTGGGCTTGGTCAGGATCGAGATGAGCGCCTCGATGTCGAGGTCCTCGAGGGTGGCCACGACCGGCAGGCGGCCGACGAATTCCGGGATCAGGCCGAACTTGAGGAGATCCTCGGGCTCGATCTCGCGCAGGATGGCACCGGTTCCCCGGTCGTCCTGGGACTGCACGTTCGCGCCGAAGCCGATCGAGGAACCCTTGCCACGGGCCGCGATGATCTTTTCGAGGCCGGCAAACGCGCCGCCGCAGATGAAGAGGATGTTGGTCGTGTCCACCTGCAGGAATTCCTGCTGCGGATGCTTGCGGCCGCCCTGCGGCGGCACGCTGGCAATCGTGCCTTCCATGATCTTGAGGAGGGCCTGCTGCACGCCCTCGCCCGACACGTCGCGCGTGATGGACGGGTTGTCGGACTTGCGGCTGATCTTGTCGACCTCGTCGATGTAGACGATGCCGCGCTGGGCCTTCTCGACATTGTAGTCGGCGGCCTGGAGCAGCTTGAGGATGATGTTCTCCACGTCCTCGCCGACGTAACCGGCTTCGGTCAGCGTCGTGGCGTCGGCCATCGTGAAGGGCACGTCGAGGATGCGCGCGAGCGTCTGGGCCAGCAGCGTCTTGCCGCAGCCCGTGGGGCCGATCAGCATGATGTTCGACTTCGCGATCTCGACCTCGCCCGTCTTGGCCTGGTGGTTGAGACGCTTGTAATGGTTGTGGACCGCGACGGAGAGAACCTTCTTCGCGTGATCCTGGCCGACGACGTAGTCGTCGAGCACCTTGCGGATGTCCTGGGGCGTGGGAACGCCGTCGCGCGACTTCACGAGCGAGGTCTTGTTCTCCTCGCGGATGATGTCCATGCAGAGCTCGACGCATTCATCGCAGATGAACACCGTCGGACCGGCAATCAGCTTGCGGACCTCGTGCTGGCTCTTGCCGCAGAAGGAGCAATACAGCGTGTTCTTGGAGTCGCTACCGCTCTTACTCATACATACGCTCCCTTGCAGGCCGAAGCCCTGACCCAAGTCGGACCAAATCCTTCGTCCCAGTACCTACAAAGCCAAATCCGTGCCGAATCCTGCCGGATCCAGACCACCGTCAATTCGAGCATGGTAATCGGTCACGGATCAAGAAACTATTAAACGCGGGTGTAAGGCTGCCAAACGCTCAATCAGCCCGGGAATCAGTCGGTCTTTGCGGGCTCGGCCCCTGCCGGACGCTTGGTGAACACCTGGTCGATCAGGCCAAAAGCCCTTGCTTCCTCGGCGGTCATGAAGTTGTCCCGGTCCAGGGCCTTTTCGATTGTTTCAACGGGCTGGCCCGTGTGGGTGGCGTAGATATCGTTAAGCCGGCGCTTGATCTTCAGGATTTCCTGGGCGTGGCGTGAAATGTCCGACGCCTGGCCATAGGCCCCGCCCGAAGGCTGGTGCAGCATCACCCGCGAGTTGGGGAGCGCAAAGCGCTGACCCTTTTCGCCGGCACAGAGCAGCAGCGAGGCTGCCGAGGCAGCCTGCCCGATGCACAGCGTGGCAACCGTCGGGCGGATGTATTGCATCGTGTCGTAGATCGCCATGCCGGCAGTCACGACACCGCCCGGCGAGTTGATGTACATGGCGATTTCCTTCTTCGGGTTGTCAGCCTCGAGGAAAAGGAGCTGCGCCGTCACCAGCGTGGCGACCGTGTCCTCGATGGGACCGGATACGAAGATGATCCGCTCCTTCAGGAGGCGGGAATAGATGTCGTAGGAGCGCTCACCACGCGACGTCTGCTCGATGACGAACGGCATGTAGTAGTTCGCGTAGGTCTCTCTGACGTCTTTCATGGGTCACACTTCCTCGTTCTCAGCCCCTGGAACATCTCTAGGGGGAGCGCCTACACCATACAAGCCAACTTTAAACAGTTAGTTGGCCTTGAGCTGCTTTGCGAGTTCTTCGGGGTCCTTGAACAGGTCGTCGCGGGCCACCGACTGGTCCGAGATCTTCACCTGTCCGCACAGGAAGTCGACCACCTTGTCCTCGAAAATCGGGGCGCGCAACTGCGCCACGGCGTCCGGGTTGTTGCGGTAGAACTCGAAGATGCGGGCTTCCTGGCCGGGATACTGCCGGGCCTGTGCCACGACGGCACGGTTCAGCTCTTCCTGGGTTACCTGGACGTTGTTCCCGCGGCCGAACTCCGACAGCACGAGGCCCAACCGGACGCGGCGTTCCGCAATCTTGCGGAACTCGGCCTTGAGCTCGTCCTCGGACTTGCCCTTGTCTTCCTCGGCGAGGTTGCCGGACTTCAGGTCCTGCTCGACCTGCTTCCAGATCTGCCCGAACTCGGCCTCAACCATGCCGGAAGGCAGATCGAAGCTGTGGCGTTCGTCGAGGGCGTCGAGCAGCGCGCGCTTCAAGTGGGCGCGCGAAGCGCGGGCATATTCCGCCACGAGCTGGCTGCGCGCGGCTTCCTTCAGGCGGTCGAGGCTGTCGAGGCCAAGCTTGGTGGCCAGCGTGTCATCCACCTCGGCATCAACGCCGCGGCGAACTTCCTTCACGGAGACGCTGAACTCGGCTGCCTTTCCGGCGAGGCGCTCGGCGGGATACTCGGCCGGGAATGTCACGGCGACCGTCCGGCTGTCGCCGGCCTTGGCGCCCTTGAGCTGGTCCTCGAAGCCGGGAATGAAGCTGCCGGAGCCGATGACAAGCTCGGCGTTCTCGGCGGCACCTCCCTCGAAGGCGACGCCGTCAATGCGGCCGATGAAGTCGATGACGAGCTGGTCGCCGTCCTGGGCGTCGGCGCCATCACCCTTGGGTTCGTAGGTGCGCTGCTGGCTGGCGAGGCGCTTGAGCGAGTCCATCACCATGTCGTCGGTAACGTCGGCGACGGGGCGCACGAGCGAGATCTGGCTTGCGTCGGCAAGCGTGAAGTCGGGCATCAGGTCGACGCCCATCGTGAAGATCAGGTCTTCCTTGCCGTCGAGAACCTTCTCGACTTCGCCTTCGAAGCGGATGCTGGGCGACATCGCCGGGCGCAGCGAGCGGTCGGCCACGGCCTTCTGGCTGACTTCGGCGACGGTTTCCTGGACGATCTCGCCCATCATCGACTTGCCATAGGTCTTGCGAAGATGCGCGACGGGCACCTTGCCGGGACGGAAGCCCTTGAGGTTGACCTGCCCCTTCATGTCCTCGAGCTTGGTCGAGAGGCGCGCATCAAGATCGTTTCGGGCAACGGTGATACGGAATTCGCGGCGGAGATTTTCATTCACCGTTTCGGTAATCTGCATTTTGGTCCAGTCCTGCTCTCTATTTGCGCGGCCGTGTACGTTTCCCCCCGGGGTCAGCGCGTGTGGTGCGGGCGAAGGGATTTGAACCCCCACGACTTGCGTCACTGGAACCTAAATCCAGCGCGTCTACCAGTTCCGCCACGCCCGCGCGGCTCTCGGGCCTGCGTGCGCAACCCAGGGGAGCCAACACAAGCGGATCCGCTGTTCCTGAAGGAAAACAAGGGGCGTGTCTATAGCAGGGCCGCCGTGAAATACAAAGACAAAGAGGCCCGAGGCTTAACTACGCCGCAAGGGCCCTTGGAAGCAGGGCGGGCAGATCTTCGGCGATGAGGCCGGGGCCCGCCAAACTGCCGCACTTTCCATGCAAAAAGGCCCCGGATCGCGCGGCTTCGAAGGCTGGCTCGCCCTGGGCGAGGCGGGCCCCGATGATGCCGGCCAGCACGTCCCCGGAGCCGGCCGTTGCAAGCCACGGTGGCGCATTGGTGTTGATGGCAACCCGGCCATCGGGCGCGGCAATCACGGTATCGGGGCCCTTGAGCAGCACGGTGGCGGCAGCCTTCCGGGCGGCCTCGCGCGCGGCCTCGATGCGATTCGAGGCGCGGGCCAGAACACCGGGGAACAGGCGGTTGAACTCGCCCACATGCGGGGTGAGCACGCAGCCCGGTGTCAGCTGCGCAAAGAGTTCGGGCGGGTCGCCCTCGAAGACGGTCAGCGCATCGGCATCGAGCACCGTGGGCCGGCGGGCAGAAAGGACATGCGCGATGGCCTGGCGCGCGGCGGCGGTCACGCCGAGGCCCGGCCCCACGACGACCGCGGCGGGACGGGGATCGGAAAGGGCGTCGCGCAGGTCGTTGGGTTGCACATGGCCACGCACCATCACGGCCGTCAGGCGGGCGGCGAGCACCGGCAGGGCCTCCGTCGTCCCGAGGACTGTCACGAGGCCGGCACCGGTGCGCAGGGCGGCTTCGGCAGCAAGCCGCGCGGCACCGGTCGACGTTGCCGGTCCGCTCAGCACGAAGCAGTGTCCGCGTGCGTGCTTGTGCGCGAGCGGGTCAACGACAACGCGCGGAACCGACAACGTCTCATCGCAGGCCTGCAGCGCGTCTGCATTGACGAGGGGCTGGGCGGCCAGGGCCCGGACCATGCCATCGCCGATGCCGATATCGACGCAGACGACTTCGCCGCAATGAAGGCGTCCGGGCATCAGCACGTGGGCTGGCTTCTTGCGGAAGAAAGTCACGCTGAGCTTTGCCGACCATGGCCTGGTGCCCGCGACGAAGCCTGCCGTGTCGCCATGCATTCCGCTTGGAACGTCGATCGCCACGACGGGGATATCGTCTGCCTCGAGGATCGAGAAGAAGTGGTCGAGTTCCGGCGGCAGCGCGCGCGACAGGCCTGCGCCGAACACGGCATCGATGACCAGATCCGCACGAATGCTGTCGTCGGCACTGAAGACCCTGGTCGGGCCCTTCCAGAGCGCGGCCATCTGCGTTGCTTCCGGCGAGGCCTTCGTGTGGTCGCCGATGGTTGCAAGCTCAACCGCGAAGCCACGTGCCTCGAGGTGGCGGGCTGCAACATAGCCGTCCCCGCCATTGTTGCCGGGACCGCAGACCACGAGTACGCGGCAGGCCGGCCAGCGCAGGGCGACCTGGTTGGCCACCTGGCGGCCGGCGTTTTCCATGAGGGTCGCGACGGGTGTCCCGGCGAGCGCCACGAGGCGATCGATGGCGGCGTGCTGCGCCACGGTCAGGATCTCGGGGCCGGGATGCCACATGGTCTGCCTGCTCCTGTCTTCCTAGCGGATGGCGCTGGTACCTGTCGTGCCAAGCTCGACGAGGGTCAGGCCGCGGCCGCTTGTTTCAAGAATGGTCACCGAGGCGTGCGCGGGTGCAAAGCAATGCACGCGGTCATCACCGATGGCCGCGCCCACGGCAACATTGATCATGACGTAGTGCGAGAACACTGCCGTGTCCCCGGAAATCGAGGAGAGCCTCTCGATGGCGCGTGCGCGCCACGCCTGCAGGTCGGGGTCGATCTCGTGCCAGGCCTGCCCCATGATCGCGCGCAGCCAGTCGCCGCGCTGCGCCTGCGCGATGGTGGCAGGCGTCGGGATCTCTGCCACTTCCGGCACGATGGCGGGCGACTGGCCCGTCAGCGTGACGAGGGCGGCCGCCGTCTCGCAGGCGCGCCGCAGGGGGCTCGTGATGATGTGGGCCGGACGCTGCGCAAAGAGGCGCTGGGCGGTTTCAGCGGCCTGAAGGTGCCCGCGCTCGGACAGGCCAGGATCCGGATCGGGCGAGGTGCCCCACGTGCCGGTCGGTTCGCCGTGGCGAATGAGATAGAGCCTCGCCATCGTTATTGCGGAACGAAGAGGTTGGTCGTTGCGCCCGGCGTGACACGCCCTTTCCGGCCGAGGCATTCGCGCTCCATCAGGTCGGCGAGCGTCGCCGGGTCGTTGGGCGTGTGGGCAAGGAACCGGTTCCCGTTCTGCAGCCGGCCCACGATGATACCGATCTTCGGGCCACCACGGTCATGCATGACGGTATAGGTCTCGATCGTGCCCTCGCCTTCCGGCTTGGGGTCCACCGTCGGACGCGCCATCGCATCGAGCTCGGCCTGGTAGGTCTTCGGATCCTCCCGCCGCCATGGGCCCTTGACCGGGGTCGTCGAATAGATGCCGAGCGAATGCTTCGTCACGTACCAGCCGTTCGCGGTCAGCAGGCCAAAGCTGCCGCGTCTGGCGCGCACCTTCTCCATCATCGTCACGATCGAGTGCATGACGTAGTTGTTTCCGGCGCCGCCAAAGTAAGGCAGGCCGCCGGTGATGGTCAGGCCACGCGGATCGTCCTCGGCAATGCCCAGTTCGCTGCAGCCGATCTCCACCGCGGAGGGGAAGCACGAATAGAGATCGAGGAAGTCCATGTCGCCGATCGTCTTGCCGGCCATGGCCAGCGCCTTGCGTCCCATCATGCCGATGGCCGGCGAGGAGTGGAAGTTCACGCGCTCGGACACGTTCCATATGTCGGTCGCGTCGGCACAGCCATGCAGGTAGACCCACTTGTCCTCGGCGATGCCGAGCTCGCGCGCGGTGCGCACATTGGTCATGACCACCGCGGCCGCCATGTCGACCTGGATCACGGCGTTCATGTACTTGGTGTAGGGGAAGCCGACATAGCGGTTGTTGTCGGCGGGGGTGGCGATGTCCTCGGGCGTGCGGAACTTCGGGAACCACGCATGCGGATTCCCTGCAGCGACCTTGGAGAAGGGCGAGAAAAGCCTGCCGAGGGCAAGCTGGTGTTCCTTCACGGTGCGGCCCTTCTGGCCGCGGATGGCGTTTTCGAACAGGGGGTAGGTGTTGACCGGGAAATAGAGTGCGTGGGCCTTCTCGATGTCGTTCGAACCCTTGCGGTTGTCGCCAATGTCGATGGGCTTGCCGCCCGCATCCTCGCCCCAGTTCAAGGGCACACCCTTGTTGAGGGCACCCAGAAGGGTTGCGAGGTCTTCCGATCCGGCGAGCAGGGCGACCGTCGTCTCGCCTCTGGCGATCTCCTCGGCCGTGCGGTTGACCAGCCACTGGGGCGTGTTGCCGCCGGCGCTCGTGTAGTACTCGCGCTGCGCGGTTGCGCCGATGCGCTTGCCGAGCGAGCGCGGCGGGTTGGTGTACTGGCCGATCGGCAGGCGGCCGGCCTCCGATGAGTCGGCCGTGAAGCGGACGACCGAGATGTTGTCGATGCGGGCCTTGA
This sequence comes from Alphaproteobacteria bacterium, assembly GCA_018969785.1. Classification (GTDB taxonomy): domain Bacteria; phylum Pseudomonadota; class Alphaproteobacteria; order Micropepsales; family Micropepsaceae; genus SZUA-430. Next base: position 10,927 of record JAGWXR010000012.1, on the reverse strand, counting down.
GCCTGTCAGCCGCACCCGTGTCGGCCAGCGCGCGATCGGCGGCGACCGCCAGCAACTGCATGGGGTCGAGGCTTTCCTCGAATTTGCCCGTCTGGGCGGTGCGCTGGGTGAACTGTCCGCATCCGACCAGGATGGGCATCGTGTCGTCGGTCATTTCCGGGTTCCTGTCGTATTCAGGCGTAATGGCGCTGCAGGCGCGCGACGGCTTCCTCGAGCACGTGGCGCTGCTTGCAGAAGGCAAAGCGGATGAGCTTCTGTCCGGTATCGGCAGAATAGAATGCCGACAGCGGAATGGCCGCAACCCCTGCCCGCTCGGTCATCTGGCGACAGAACTCGACGTCGGTACCGTTGAAGCCGAGGCTCGAGAAGTCGGCCGTGAGGAAGTATGTTCCCTGGGCCGCGAGCGGACGAAGGCCGATGCGCCCGAGCTTGGCTGCGAGGTAATCGCGGTTGGCCTGAAACTCTGCGGCAAGTGACATGAAATAGCGCTCGCAGTGCTCCAGACCATGCGCGATGCCGAGCTGCAGGGCGGTCGGTGTCGTGAAGGTGATGAACTGATGCGCCTTGGCGACTGTCGACATGAGCGCGGCGTCGCCTTCGACCCAACCCACTTTCCAGCCTGTCAGCGAGAAGATCTTGCCGGCCGAGCCCACGCGCAGGCAGCGCGCGCGCATGCCCGGGCGCGTGGCCAGCGGCCGGTGCGCGATGCCGTCATAGGTCAGGTGCTCATAGACCTCGTCGCAGATCGCGATGGCGTCGAAGCGCTCGAGGTGGTCGGCAATCATGCCAAGCTCGACGTCGGAAAACACCTTTCCGGCCGGGTTCATGGGCGAATTCAGGATGACGGCCTTGGTGCGTGCATTGAAGGCGCCGGCCAGCATGTCGGCTGTCAGCGTCCAGTCCGGCGCCTGCAGCCTGACGGGGCGGGCGATGCCGCCCACGGCCTCGATCACGGGCCGATAGCAATCATAGGCGGGCTCGAACAGGATGACCTCGTCGCCGGGCTTCACCACGGCCATGATCGAGGCGGTCAGCGCCTCGGTGCCGCCGGAGGTGACCACGATCTCGGTGCGCCAGTCATAGGACAGGTCATAGAACTTGCGGGCGTGGGCCGACAGCGCCTGGCGCAGCGGTTCGATTCCCGGCATCGGCGGGTACTGGTTGGGCCCCTCGACGAGGGCACGGGCGGCGCGCTCGCGAACCTCGAGGGGGCCATCGGTGTCAGGAAATCCCTGGCCCAGGTTGATTGCGCCGTGCTGCACGGCAAGGCCCGACATGACCGAGAAGATCGTCGTTCCAAGGCTGGAAAATGTCGGATTGAGGGGCTTCATGATGGTTTCGCCGGTTTGTCGAGGCGCAACTTGTCAAAGCGCCCGGTGCGCCGCAAGGCCGAGGGCCGCTGCCCACAGTTTGTGCACAATTGCCTCATTGGCTGGCACAATATTGGATTTCCGGGCCCCGGGGCGAGGGTTAAGTTGCCCCCCTCGCAAGTGACAGGCTCGGCATGAAGAAAATCGAGGCGATCATCAAGCCTTTCAAACTCGATGAAGTGAAGGAGGCCCTCCAGGAGGTGGGCGTCCAGGGTATCACCGTTACGGAAGCCAAGGGGTTCGGTCGCCAGAAGGGCCACACCGAACTCTATCGTGGCGCAGAATATGTCGTGGACTTCCTTCCCAAGGTGAAACTCGAGGTCGTGCTGCCCGCCGACCAGGTGGAGCGTGCCGTGGAAGCGATCCAGCGTGCCGCGCGCACGGGGCGCATCGGCGACGGCAAGATTTTCATTTCCTCGGTCGAGGAAGTCATCCGCATTCGCACCGGTGAAACCGGTACCGACGCGATCTGAACCAGAAGAAGGACCAACCGTATGTCTAATGCAGATACCGTTCTCAAGAAAATCAAGGACGAAGAGGTCAAGTTCGTCGACCTCCGCTTCACGGATCCGCGCGGCAAGTGGCAGCACGTCACGTTTGACCTGTCGCTGGTCGACAAGGACCTGTTCGAGACCGGCACGATGTTCGACGGCTCGTCGATCGCCGGCTGGAAGGCGATCAATGAATCGGACATGACGCTGCTTCCCGATCCCACGACCGCCGTCATCGACCCGTTCTTTGCGCAAAAGACGCTGGTCCTGTTCTGCGACGTGCTCGAGCCCTCGACGCACCAGCCTTATGCGCGCTGTCCGCGCTCGATCGCCAAGGCGGCCGAGAACTACATGAAGTCGGTGGGCGTGGGTGACACGGCGATGTTCGGCCCCGAGGCCGAGTTCTTCATCTTCGACGACGTTCGCCACACGGTGTCGATGAACAAGTGCGCGGTCGAGATCGACTCGACGGAAGGCCCCTACAATACGGGGACGCAGTATGATGGCGGCAACCTCGGCCATCGCCCGCCCGTGAAAGGCGGCTATTTCCCGGTCCCGCCGGTCGATTCCTGCCAGGACATCCGCTCGGAAATGCTGTCCATCATGGGCGACATGGGCATCGAGCCGGAAAAGCACCACCACGAGGTGGCGCCGTCGCAGCACGAGCTCGGGTTCAAGTACTCGACACTCGTCCGGACCGCCGACCGCATGCAGATCTACAAGTACGTCGTGCACCAGGTGGCCGCGGCCTACGGCAAGACGGCAACCTTCATGCCCAAGCCCATCAAGGGCGACAACGGTTCGGGCATGCACGTGCACCAGTCGATCTGGAAGGCCGGCCAGCCGCTGTTCGCCGGTTCGGGCTATGCCGACCTCTCGGAGATGTGCCTCTACTACATCGGCGGCATCATCAAGCATGCCAAGGCGATCAATGCGCTGACCAACCCGCTGACGAACTCGTACAAGCGCCTGATCCCGGGCTTCGAGGCGCCGGTGCTTCTGGCCTACTCGTCGCGCAACCGCTCGGCGTCGATCCGCATTCCGTTCGGCGCCGGCCCCAAGGCCAAGCGCATCGAAGTGCGCTTCCCGGATCCGGGGGCAAACCCGTACCTCGCCTACGCGGCGATGCTCATGGCAGGCCTCGACGGCATCCAGAACAAGATCCACCCGGGCCAGCCGATGGACAAGGACCTCTATGCGCTTCCGCCGGAAGAGCTGAAGGACGTCCCGCAGGTCTGCGGCAGCCTTCGCGAGGCCCTTGAAAACCTGGACAAGAACCGCGCCTTCCTGAAGCGCGGCAACGTGTTCAGCGACGACTTCATCGACAGCTTCATCGAGCTGAAGATGCAGGAAGTCTACGCCTACGAGCACACGCCGCACCCGATCGAGTTCCAGATGTACTACTCGGTCTGACGCGCAGGCCTGGGCTCATTGCCACCAAGGGGCGACGGAAACGTCGCCCCTTTTGTTTTCAGAACAGCCCGCGCTGGTAGTCGCTGACGGCCTGGCGCAGTTCGTCGACGGTGTTCATCACGAAGGGTCCGTGCTTGGCGATGGGCTCGCCAAGGGGACGTGCGGCGACGACGAGGACGCGGCTTGCCTCGGCCATGCCGCGAAGTTCCAGCGTGCCGCTGTCCGACAGGACGGCCATCTGGCCTGCGCCAAGTGTTTCTCCTCCGATCGCTGCAGCGCCGGCGAAGACGAATGCGAAACCGTTGTGGCCGTCGGGGACCGGCACGATGGCACGGGCGCCGGCCTCCAGCGACACGTCGGCGATGAAGGGCGCCGTCGGGCGCTCGGGGCCCGGGCCGCGGGATGCGCCCCACGAACCGGCGATGAGCTTTGCCTGCACGCCCGGGGTCACGTCGAGCACGGGGATCATGTCGCGCGGGATGTCCTGGTACCAGGGCGCGCGCATCTTCTCGCGCGCGGGCAGGTTCAGCCAGAGCTGGAAGCCGAACATGACCCCGCTGCTCTGGGCTGGCATTTCGGAATGCACCACGCCCCTGCCCGCCGTCATCCACTGCACGCCGCCGTCGGTGATGAGCCCGCGACCACCCTTGTTGTCGCGGTGCTCGAGGCTGCCGTGGATCATGTAGGAGACGGTCTCGAAGCCGCGATGCGGGTGCGGCGGGAAGCCCGCGATATAGGCTTTCGGGTCATCCGAGCCGAAATTGTCGAGCATCAGGATCGGGTCGATGTGCGGGATCTCGGGCGTGCCGATGAGGCGTGTCAGGCTGACGCCGGCGCCATCCTGGGTGGGCATGCCGCGCGTTACCTTCACGATGCGCCGGCCTGTGGCCTGAACTGCCGTCATGTCATGTCCCCGTTTCCTGCTGTCATCAGCGTACCGCGCCCAACGGGCTTGTGCCCGCCGCACCCAGCGTGACCCTTTCCATTGCCTGCCTGGCCAGGGCAGCTGCGCGATCGAGGGCGGTCGGTGGCACGCGGGGCGAGGCAACATAGTCGGTGAGGCTGACGAAGCGATAGCCCTTGGCCTCGAGTGCGTCGACGATGCGCGGCAGCGCCTCGGCGGTGTGCCAGCCCCGGCCATTGATGTGGAAGATCAGGATGTCGCCCGGCTCGACGAGGCGCGTCACGCGCGCCACGAGCCGATCGGCGGTCTCGGCGCGCGACGGGTCGCCGGTGGCCCAGCGCCAGTGGATCACGGGCATGCCCTGGGCTTCGACGGCGGCGAGGCCTTCCGTATTGAAGTTGCCCGCAGGAAAACGGAAGAAAGCGGGCTTGCGTCCGACGATGGCCTCGATGGCTGCGTCGGCGCGGGCCGCTTGCGCGGCTGTGGCCTGCGTGGTGTACCTGTCCATGGTGTTGGGATGGTCCCATGAATGGTTGCCGAAGGTGACGCGCCCGATGGTTGCGAGGCGCTCCATGTCGGCGCGATTGTGCTCGGCAAAGCGGCCGGTGACGAAGACCGTGAAGGGCAGCTTGCGTGTGAGAAGATAGTCCAGCAGCGGCCTGTCGAATGACGCGGGTTCGTGGCCCATGCAGGCATCGAATGTGAGCGCGATCACCTTTTCGTCGGTCGGCAGGCGCCTGATGACATCGGCGCGCGCCACGGCTGGCGCGATCTGCGCCAGCAGCAGGAACGCAATGAACAGAGAAGACACCCGCATGACAGGCGGACTTGTGCCCCAGAAACCCCGGAGGGAGCAAGGGCGTTTGGCAGGCCCGCCCGACCAAAGGCGGGCCTGCCTGGCGGGGCCGACCGCAGGACCTTGAGGAGAGACCACGACCCCGTCAGCACCGTAATCCGGCGAACCGGAAACGCACGATGCAGGGGAAGTGTGCGGGGGTGCCGGGTGAAAGGCAAAACAACTCATTCTGACCGTGCGTTCAGCCGCCGTTCAACCAAGCGCCTTCATTCCGACGCAATGACGGACCAGAGGCGTGGCGCGCGGCGGTCAGGCGACCCTCGCCTCGCCGTCGGCCGGGGCCGCAGGAGCGACGGGCCGTCGTTCTTCCTCCGGCAGCGGGAAGCTTGCCGTCACTTCGGTGCCGACGCCTTCCTCGCTTTCGATGCTGCAGGCGCCGCCATGCAGGCCCACGAGGCCGCGCACCAGGGTCAGGCCCAATCCTGTCCCCATATTGCTGCTTGTGTACCCGTTGTCGGCCTGCTCGAAGGCCTCGAATACGCGCGGCAGGCGTTCGGCAGGAATGCCGCACCCCGTATCGGTCACGCGCAGGATGATCGCGTTGCCGTCGCTGCAGAGATGGGCCCGGATCGAGCCGTGCTTCGTAAATTTCAGCGCGTTCGACAGGAGGTTGATCGCAACCTGCACGAAGGCGCGTTCGTCGACCCAGAGGCGTCGCGCACACGGATCGGCAATGGCCTCGAGCCGGATGCCCTTGGCGGCGGCGCGGTCCTCGATGAAGCGCATCGATTGGGCCAGCGCATCCTCGCCGTTGATCCATTCGGGCCTCAACTCGAGCTTGCCGGCCTCGATCTTGGCAATGTCGAGCAGGTCATTGATCATGCCGAGAAGGTGCTGGCCGCTGGAATTGATGTGGTTGGCGTAGTCCCGGTACTGCGCTGACGCGTTCGGGCCGAAGTGCTGGGCTGCGATGACCTCGGAGAAGCCGAGGATGGCGTTGAGCGGCGTGCGCAGTTCGTGGCTCATGTTGGCCAGGAAGTCGCTCTTCAGGCGGCTTGCGCGCTCGGCCTCGTCGCGGGCGCGCGCGTTTTCCTCCTTCAGCCGTTCATTCTCGATCTGGGCGGCGATGTTGCTGTCGATCTTGCGGCTGGCTGTGCGAACGCTTGCGGTGACGATCAGGAACAGGCACAGGCTGATCGCTGCGACAAGGTGGGACACGTCGGACCCGTCCGTCGCGCAGCGCGCGATCAGCATCGGGAACGAAATGGCGGCTCCGGCCATGTAGCTTCTGAACCACATCACCCGGGCGATGATCCCGTTCATGACCCCCGCCAGCACGAGAATGGCCAGGATCAGGTTGTTGATGTCATTGCCGGGCATCCAGAGGAACCAGCAGATAGATGCCCAGGTCGAACTCATGAGGGCCGTCATGGCCAGCGTGCGCGGTGTCCATCTTGCGGCGTCGAATGCCTCCGGGCGTTCGGACTCCGCGCGATAGGTTTTCCCGACGGCAATCGTGATGGCGCTGACCATGCAGACAAGGATGAACCAGGTGATTGTGTTCACTGGCGCGACATGCCCGAGGAACGGCAGGGCACCCGAAAAGGCCCAGCAGATCACGAGCGCCCACATCGGCAGCCCGTAGGCGCTCTGGAGCATGGGCCTGCTGAGAAGTTCCATTTGCCGCCCGGCAACGGCCGTGGCGAGGCGGTTGGCCTGATCAAGCGGGGTCATGGGATCCGGAACTGAGCGAGTACACTTCCCGGATCCTACACGGGGCGTGTTAATAGGCTGCTTGGACGGCTTACGGGGCGGTTTTCCACGGCGCAGATGGCGATATTTGGCTTTTTTCTGCGCCCGGATGCGAAAAAATCGGTGGCAGTGCGGCGAGCCGATGTCGCTATAGTCCCCGCTCTTTGACTCCCACGACCCAGTGACAGGCGTATCCATGGCGAAGCCAGCCTCAAAGCCGGACCTCTTCAGCGACGACACCGAGGACAAGTCCTCCAGGAGCTATTCGGCCAAGGACATCGAGGTCCTCGAGGGGCTTGAGCCCGTTCGCCGTCGTCCCGGCATGTATATCGGCGGGACCGACGAGCGGGCGCTGCATCACCTGGCGGCCGAGATCATCGACAACGCCATGGACGAGGCGGTGGCCGGCCATGCCACGCGCATCGAGATCGAGCTTGCGGCCGACAATGTGCTCCTGGTGCGCGACAATGGCCGCGGCATCCCGGTCGATCCGCACCCCAAGTTCAAGCCGAAGTCGGCACTTGAAATCATCATGACAACGCTGCACTCGGGCGGCAAGTTCCAGCAGGGTGCGTATGAAACCAGTGGCGGCCTGCACGGCGTGGGCTCGTCGGTGGTGAACGCGCTTTCGGAGTGGATGGAAGTCGAGGTTGCGCGCGACCGGAACCTCTGGATGCAGCGCTACGAGCGCGGCGTGCCGGTGACGAAGCTCAAGGACCTTGGCGCGGTGCACAACCGGCGTGGCACGACGGTGCGCTTCAAGCCCGACTACAAGATCTTCGGGCCGGACGCGCATTTCAAGCCGGGTCGGCTCTACAAGATGGCGCGCTCGAAGGCCTATCTGTTCCGCGGCGTCGAGATCCGCTGGACCTGCGACCCCGCCATCATCCACGGCAACGACAGTACACCGCCCGAGGACACGCTGCACTTCCCCGGCGGCCTGTGCGACTTCCTCGAGAGCGTGGTCGGCAAGGCAACCGTTGTCACGCCCAAGCCCTTCGCGGGGCGCGTGGAGTCGAAGGAGAACAAGGGCATCGTCGAGTGGGCGGTGACGTGGTCGCCTGCGATGGATCCGTTCTCGAGCTCGTACTGCAACACGATCCCGACGCCGCAGGGCGGCACGCATGAAGGCGGGCTGCGTTCGTCGCTGGCGCGCTCGCTCAGGGCTTACGGCGAACTCGTGAACAACCGCAAGGCCGCGCAGGTCACGGCCGACGACGTGATGACCCAGGCACAGGCCATGCTGTCGGTCTTCATCCGCGACCCGCAGTTCCAGGGCCAGACCAAGGACAAGCTGTCGAACCCGGAAGCACAGAAGCTGGTTGAAAGCGTGATAAAGGATCACTTCGACCACTGGCTTGCAGACTCGCCCACCGACGCCAACCGGCTGCTCGGCTTCGTGATCGAGCAGGCCGAAGAGCGCATCAAGCGCCGCCAGGAAAAGGAAGTCAGCCGCCAGAGCGCCACGCGCAAGCTGCGCCTGCCCGGCAAGCTGTCCGACTGTTCGTCAGGGTCGCCGGAAGACACCGAGCTGTTCCTGGTTGAGGGCGACAGCGCCGGCGGCTCGGCCAAGCAGGCGCGCGACCGCAACACGCAGGCCGTGCTGCCCCTGCGCGGCAAGATCCTGAACGTGGCCAGTGCCGCCGCCGGCAAGCTCGCCGCGAACCAGGAGCTCTCGGACCTCGTGCAGGCGCTGGGCTGCGGCACGGGTGACCGGTTCAAGCCGGAAGACCTGCGCTATGGCAAGGTCATCATCATGACGGATGCCGATGTGGACGGCGCGCATATCGCCTCGCTCCTGGTCACGTTCTTCTATCGCGAGATGCGCGGCCTGATCGACCGGGGCAACCTGTTCCTGGCCATGCCCCCGCTCTACCGGCTCAGCCATGGCGCCAAGAGCGTCTATGCGCGTGATGATGCGCACAAGGAACAGCTGCTCAAGACCGAGTTCAAGCCGAACGCCAAGGTCGAGATCAGCCGCTTCAAGGGCCTTGGCGAAATGATGCCGGCGCAGCTCAAGGAAACCACCATGAAGCCCGGCATGCGTACGCTGCTGAAGGTAATGGTGGCCGACGACGACCGCGAGGAGACCGAAGACCTCGTCGAGCGGCTCATGGGCAAGAAGCCCGAACTGCGGTTCCAGTTCATCCAGGAACATGCGCAGTTTGCGAAGGATATCGACGTCTAGGCTGTTGCCGGCAGCGCGGGCAGCCTGCCCGCAATTCCCGCACCCTCAACACGGTTCGTCATGCCCGTGTCGCGCGGCCATGACGGATTGGTCACCCGTGGGGCGTTATCGATGAGGACTGCACGGGTCTCGTTGCGGTAGCAAGCCGGTTTCCGGCAGGCTCAGCGCTTCGATGCTTTTGCGTCGGGCGCACACACCGCGCGAAATCCGGCGGCGATGTAGCGTGACAGTCTTGCACTTGCAGCCTCGAAGTCGCTCGATTTGCACAGACCATCCGAAAGCCGGTCGATGCGGCCGGTTTGGGCGAAGGTCAGCGTCAGTGCTCCCGACAGGAAGTGATAGCTCCAGAAAAGGTCCTCGTCCTTTGCCTGCGGGAGCGCCCGCTTCAGAGCCGCGATCAGGTGGCGGATGACGGGGTCGAAGAAGCGAGCCATCGTCTCGCCTCCCCAGTCGGGGTTATTGTTCACCTGGGCGATGATCGCAAAATAGTCCTTCCACTGCGGGCCGCCGGAGACCGACGCGTCGAATAGCGGGCGCAGGAACGCGTCGATCAACCCCTCGATGGTCACACCGCCTGGCCCGGGGCTGGCTTCATAGGCATCGATCGCCTCGATGCGCTGGCGGTTCAGGATTTCGGCCCGCCTTCCGAAGACGGCCTCGAACAGCCCGCGCTTCGTCGCGAAGTAATAGTGAACCAGCGCCGTATCGACATGCGCCTTCAGGCTCACCTCGCGCACGCTGACGGTCTCAAGCCCGTGATGGGCGAAAAGGGCTTCGGCGGCATCGAGGATCGCCTCGCGCGCGTCCGCCGTGCTTGCGCTCTTGTGCGGACGTCCCGGTTTGCGCTTGCGTTTGGGTCGCAACGCACGCGCCCGCGTATCGGCCATGCTCATGACGTGCGCCTCCTCAACTGATCCCCGGCGCGAACTCATACCGCGCGTGGCCAGGGCTGTCGCGGCTTCATCGTGCCTCACGTGCATGGGCCCGGCGCAACTCGGTTTTGAGGATCTTGCCGTTCGCATTGCGCGGCAAGGCGTCGCGGAAAAGGACGGCAGAGACGCGCTGTTGCTTGCCAAGGCGCGCGTTTACCCATTCCTTCAGCGCGGCAGCGTCGCAGGGATGGCGCGGCACAACCATCGCAACCGGCGTTTCCCCCCAGGTCGGGTGCGGCACCCCGATCACGGCGCATTCGCCGACCGCCTCGTGCCGCAGCAGGATCGCCTCGATGTCTGCCGGATAGATGTTCTGCCCTCCGGACAGGATCATGTCCTTCTTCCGGTCGACGATGGTGAGGAACCCCTCGGCGTCCAGCCGTCCAATGTCGCCGGTGCGCAGCCAGGCCCGCCCCTGATCGTCCATCCAGACGGCTTCGCGCGTGGCGTCAGGCCTGTTCCAGTAGCCCGGCATCGTGATCCGTCCGCGCCCGACGATCTCGCCGGGCTCTCCCGGCAGCACCTCGCGCCCGTCATCGCCTATGATGCGGATGTCGGTGCCCAGCATCGGCTTGCCGACGGAAGCCATGCGCCCGGGAGCGTCCTCGGGGTCAAGGGTCGTGATCAATCCCTCGGTCAGGCCATATAGCTCGATCACCCCACAGCCGAATGACGCGAAAAGTGTCTCCTTCAGCGCGACGGGCAGCGGCGCGCCGCAGCTCATCATGGCCTGCAGGGACTTCTTTTCGGTTCGCGCGAAGGCCGGATGCTCGACCAGGCGCTGGTACTGAAGTGGCACCATCGCCGAATGCGTGACGCGCTGTGTTTCGATCGCCTGCAGCACGGCCCCGGCGTCAAAACCCGTGTGAAGAACAAGCGTGCCGCCGGCGATGAAGGTGCACAGCATCGCTGCCCAGCTTATGTTCGAGTAAAGCCCCAAAGTCACCAGCGTTCGGGCCCCGCCGTGATAGCGCAATGCGATCGCCATGTCGTAGGCCCAGGCAAGCCGCCGTTCATGCGTATGGGTGATGCCTTTCGGGGTTCCGGTGGTGCCCGAGGAATAGATGATATTGCAGGGCGC